>JBJXFD010000120.1:0-31285 GCA_046153985.1 Saprospiraceae bacterium | reverse complement strand
GCTCGGTGGCTTACGGCGACGGCGTTTACCGCAGCGATGACAGCGGCAAAAGCTGGAAAAACATGGGTTTGAAAAACTCGGAGCACATTTCCGGCATCATCGTTGACCCGACCAACTCCAACACGATCTGGGTAGGCGCTTACGGCCCGGTGTGGAAAGAAGGCGGCGAGCGCGGGGTGTATAAATCCACCGACAGCGGCGCAACCTGGACCAACGTTAAAGCAGTGAGCGACTACACCGGCTGCAACGACCTGATCATGGATCCGCGCAACCCGAACGTGTTGTATGCGGCTTTCCACCAGCGCATGCGCAAAGTGTTTACCTACATCGGCGGCGGCCCCGAATCTGCGGTTTATAAAACAACGGACGGCGGCGCGACCTGGAAAAAGCTCGAAGGCGGATTGCCCGGCGGAGACGTAGGGCGTATCGCAATCGGCATCTCGCCGGTCAATCCCGATGTGTTGTTCGCTGTAGCAGAAGCTCCGGATGGGAAAGGCGGGATTTATCGCTCGGCTGACCGCGGCGCAAGCTGGCAAAAACAAAGCGGCTTTTTCACCTCCGGCAATTATTACCAGGAAGTGACCTGCGATCCTAAAAACGTTAACCGCATTTTCATCACCGATACCTATTACCAGGTGAGCGACGACGGCGGCAAAACCGTGCGCAACCTCGGCGAAATCAACAAACATATTGACAACCACTGCATCTGGATTGATCCGGCCAATACCGATCACCTGCTGGTGGGCTGCGACGGCGGGATTTACGAAACCTGGGATTTTGCGAAAAGCTGGGATTTCAAATCCAACCTGCCGGTGACGCAGTTTTATAAAGTTTCTACGGACAATGCCTCGCCGTTTTACCACGTGCATGGCGGCACGCAGGATAACTTCAGTCTGGGTGGCCCAAGCCGCACCCATTCCGGCAACGGCATCGTGAACTCCGACTGGTATGTAACTTCAACGGGCGACGGTTTTGAAACGCAGGTGGATCAAAGCAATCCCGACATCATTTATGCGCAGGCGCAATACGGCTACCTCTCGCGCTTCGACCGGAAAAGCGGCGAAAGTCTGGACATCCGGCCCACCGAAGGCGAAGGCGAAGCCGCTTACCGCTGGAACTGGGACGCGCCGCTGCTCATCAGCCAGCACAGCAATACGCGCTTGTATTTTGGCGCCAACAAGCTTTTCCGCACCGACGACCGCGGCAATTCCTGGAAAGTGATCAGCCCGGACCTGACGCGGCAAATTGACCGCAACAAACTGGAAGTGATGGGCAAAGTGTGGAGCGTGGACGCCATCGCCAAAAACGGCAGCACGGACATTTACGGCCAGTTGACCACCATTGCCGAGTCGAAACTCAATCCTGACCTGCTTTGGGTAGGAACCGACGATGGCCTTATCCAGGTATCTAACAACGGGGGGCAGAGCTGGACAAAAATTGACAACCTATCCGGTGCGCCGGCGCAAAGCTATGTACACCAGATCATTGCGTCGCTGCACGACCAAAATGTCGCCTACGCCTGTTTCAACCACCACCGTTACGGCGATTTCAAGCCTTATTTGTTTAAAACTTCAGACGGCGGCAAAACCTGGAAAGCCATTCAGGCCAACCTGCCCGAGCGCGGCAGCATTTATACCATTGCAGAAGACCATGTAGATGCCAACCTGCTGTTTGTGGGCACTGAATTCGGTGCGTTTTTCAGCAATGACGGCGGCGGCAACTGGGTGCAACTCAAAGCCGGACTGCCCACCATTGCCGTGCGCGACATAGAAATCCAGCGCCGCGAAAACGACCTCGTACTCGGCACTTTTGGTCGCGGTTTTTACATCTTAGACGACTATACCCCGCTGCGCAAGTTGCAAAAAACTGATTTGGAAAAAGAAGCCATCCTGTTTCCGGTCAAAGACGCCCAGATGTTTGTGGAAACTTTCCCGCTGGGCGTGCGCGACAAAGGCCACCTCGGTTCCAACTATTTTTCGGTACCCAACCCGAAAATCGGCGCGGTGTTTTCCTACTATCTCAAAGAAGATATCAAAACCATCAAAGACAAGCGTCGCGAGGCAGAAAAAGCCAAAGCCGATAAGGGGGAAAAGGTGTATTACCCCAGCATAGATAGCCTGCGGATGGAAGACAACCAGCCTGACCCGTACCTGCAGTTTACAGTGACGGACGCGGCGGGCAACGTGGTGCGCCACCTGAAAACATCGGCCAAAAAAGGCTTGCAGCGCATCGTTTGGGATTTCCGCTATGGTACGCCCGCGCCAACCCACCAGCGCTATGTGCCGCCGGCAGATCAGCTTTTCGGGGGCACGGAATTGGGCTATATGGCCATGCCGGGCCGCTATTCGGTGACCTTGCACAAGTTTGAAGACGGGGTGCTAAGCCAATTGGCCGGCCCGGTCAGCTTTGAGTGCAAACCGCTGAATTTGGGCGTTCTGCCACCTGCTGACAAAAAAGACTACGACGAATTTTGTAGGAAAGTGGCGGATTTGCGCAGAGCCACCAGCGCTGCCAATGACATTCGCAACAACATGACCAGCCGAATTGGCCACATCAAAACGGCCATTCAGGACATGCCTGCATCTGCTGCCGAGTTCACGAAGCGCGCCTACGATTTAGAGCGCCGGCTGAATGCAGTTGGGATCCAACTCAATGGCGACGCAACTTTAGCCCGCCGGGAGTTTGAAACGCCGCCTTCCATCAATGGTCGGGTTGGCCAGGTAGCAGGCGCCATCTTTGGAGGAACTGTCGCGCCAACGGAAACCCACAAGGAGTCTTACCGGATCGCATCCAAAGAATTTGGACCAGTTTTGAATGACCTGAAGGCCATTTTTGCCGATCTTCAAAAATTGGAAGAAGACCTTGAAATGAAGGATGCGCCTTATACGCCGGGGAGATGGCCGAAATGGTAGAGGAAGGTGGTTATTGGGGATTGGGGATTGGGACTGGTGGGGCGTTTGCATTTTGAACTTGGTAGATGCAAACATGAGTCATGCAGCGGCTAAAAGGTTGAATATGAGCCGCTATATGGCATCTTGCAGCGTAATTTACACCAAGCAAATAGCGTTTCACGGAGTTTTTTGTGAACTAATCGAACTCCGCGAAACTCCTTTTAACTCTGCGAGACTCCGCGAAATTAGATAACGCGGGGTCTCACGGAGTAAACATAGAGATGATTTCCACTCATAACTATGGCGTAAATAGACAAAAAACAAAGTAGTTACTAAATTTTAGGTAAGTCATTGTAGAAAAAAACTCATTTTTTTTTGGAGGGTTGGAGAAAAGGTATAAATTGCGGACGTATTGGTTGATGAGATATATAGTGCACTTGTATGTTGGTGATTAGAGGAGGGAGAATGCAATAGATCAGCTTAATTCACCATCAAATTATTTACTTATATATGTTATACTATCTTCTTTCGTCCGCAAAAAAATTACATCACTTCTAAGACAGTATCATTATGCAAGTTTCCTTGGTTGCTAATTCAGGAATACAATTCCTGAATTTTTCTTTAGAAATTGACCCCAATGCAGATTTAGTCAAGAGTATTCGGTTTTGGGAAAATGTAGATATGGAAAGGCAAAAGATAATCTTAGAGTATGCACATTTTTTAGTAGAATCAGAAATATGGGTCAGTAAGCGCCAACTAGCGGAAGAGGGTTTTCTACTCGAGGATGGTAAACTGGTTGAGGATATAAATCTTACCCTTCTTACTCCATTAGACGAAGAAAACGAATGTTACGCGATAAACAATATTGAGGCTTCTTTAGAGTATTTTGAGAATCAATGGATACCCCTCCCTTTCTTTGAAAGAAAAAGCAGCGGTTATTTTGATTTTGGCCCGACAAATTGGGCTAGAATGAAATTGGTTCCTGTTGTGAATCAGAAAAGAACTAAGGAATATACAGTAGTCCTGATTTTTGACACCATGCTGGCTCAAAATCCGAATGACAAAGAAAGCCCTTTTATTTCTAAAGATAAAGACTATACTGAATTTAGTTTATGTGGAGATTTAGATATATTACTAAATTATTGTGATGCACGTTACGATTGTGAATGGGTAGATGATTATATTGGCAAACTTGTCTATGGAGCAGGAAATAGCCGGCCTGATGAATTTCCTGAACTGAAATACCTCGCACATTATATTTATTTTATCAAGTATATTCAACAGATCGGAGTGCTACCCGAAATACAATTGTATAATAATAGAATTGAGGATGCTTTAAACGTGGATATGGTAATTGATATTGGAAACTCCAGGACTTTCGGGATTTTGATGGAATCGCCTAAAGGTAAGGCCTTTGAGTTCACAGAAGTGAAAGAGTTAAAAATACAGGATTTATCAGATCCTATTCATTCCTATGAAGAACCTTTTGATATGCGCCTTGCCTTTCATCAAAATGATTTTGGAGAAATTAGTTTTCACAGTAAAAAATTTCAGTGGCCTAGTTTCGTTCGGGTAGGGAAAGAGGCAAAAAGATTAATTTACCAGTCAACCAATTTATTTTCGACTGATGGCACAGAATCTATTACCAACCATTCCAGTCCCAAGCGTTATTTATGGGACAATGAGGAATCTAATCTACAGTGGGAGTTGATTCGAACAGATTCGAAAGAGTCAATGAAAGCCATTTATATAGAGGGCATATCAGAGCAATTCAGTAGCGATGGTACACTTGCCAAGTCAAAAAGCTTATTTGGGATTACCAGCAACTTTTCTCGCAGTTCGCTGATGACCTTTGTTTTTTTGGAGATTCTTGCACATGCAATGGTGCAAATAAATTCTTTTGAATTTAGACGCAAGCACGGCGATTCCTCTAAGCCAAGAAGATTGAGGTGGCTCGTTGTTACTTGCCCTACCGCCATGGTCAAGGCTGAACAAATAGCCTTAAGACAAAGTGCTCAGGATGCTGCTATCGCATTAAACAGGTATTTCTCGGCTACGTTTAACGAAGAATACGACGAGCGGGCAGATAAATCCAAAGTCACAGTCATCCCGTCTCCAAAAGACTTAGAGAAGAATCTTTCACAAATTGATACCCGAAAGGATTGGATATACGATGAAGCAACTTGTTGCCAACTTGTCTATTTATATGCCGAGATTTCAAAAAGATATCTAAATAAATGTGAAAAATACTTTAGTCTTTATGGAAAAAAACGGCAAGACCTCTACGATTACGATAAAAAATCAATTACTGTCGGGTCAATAGACATTGGCGCGGGCACAACGGATTTGATGATCTGTGCTTACAAATATGAGGAGGCGGGGACTGCTGTGTTGACTCCAGTACCCCTATACTGGGAAAGTTTCAGTCATGCAGGAGATGATCTGCTGAAGGAAATTATCCGGCAAGTCATTCTGGAAGGCAAAATCGACAAGGAAGAATTTAGGGGATGTTCAGGCGTAATCGAAAATGCAGTCAGGGACAGAAAAATCAAAGATGTCGAAAGTCGGTTAAATAATTTTTTCGGCCCCGATACCAGCAGTATGGATTATACGGTTCGCCAGATGCGCAAAAAATTCAATACGCAGATATCCATACCTATCGCAGAGCAGTACCTTGAACACGCTGGATTGGAAAAAGAAGACAGGGTCGTGGATTTCAAAGAACTATTCCCCCTGCACAAACCAAACGCAGAGTTGTTGAATTTCTTTGAAGAACGGTTTGAGTTTAGATTCGAAGACATAAAATGGAAACTTTCAGCCGGTAAAGTGAATGAAATTATCGAAACGGTCTTCGAGCCTATGATTAAACACATTAGTACACTTCTTCATGTTAAAGGGTGTGATTTTGTATTGCTCGCCGGCAGGCCAGCCTCTCTTGAAAAGATAAATCAACTTTTCCTGAAGTTTTATCCAGTCTCTCCTGACCGGATTATCTGCCTCAATGATTACAGGGTTGGGCGATGGTATCCGTTCCAGGATGGAAATGGTTACCTTACAGATAAAAAATCAATTGTTGCCGTAGGCGCGGCTGTTGCAATGATGGGCGGCAAGTTAGACCAGTTGCAGGGATTCAGGCTGAATATGGAAACCATAAAGGAAAAACTCATCTCTACTGCTGAGTACTTTGGCATTTACGATGGAAACACCTCGCGTGTAGATAAAATTTTTATAGAGCCAGAAGTGAACAAGAGCCAGATACAGGTTGCGGGGCTACCAATTATGATTGGGTTTAAAAGGCTTCCCGCAGCTTCTTATCCAGGCCGAATTATTTACTCTTTGGATTTTGATGATGATAAGATTCTGGAAAGAAAGCTAAATCAGTTGGGTGGGATGGACAGTGAATTAATCCATAGAGAGATAGAGGAGTATAAAACCAACTTGAAAAACAGGATGCCTTTCAAAATACGACTACTGCGCGAATACAGGCAGGATCGGGAAATACTGATTATTGAATCTATCGAGGACAAAGACCGGGAAAGCCTTCCTAAATCCATCCTCCAATTGAAACTAAAAACAATGGATGAGCATAACGGGCATTGGAAAGATACTGGAGCTTTTTACCTGAGGGTTCAATCTAAATAGATTGGGCGAAGGAATAAAAAAAATAAGTAAATTATGGAAAACATTCCAAATAAAGAATTGGCCAGGATTGAAGAAAAAGCTTCTCTCCTAACCACTGATTTGAACAAAGCAGTTGATTGGGCCAACAAATTCCTCAATGGAGCAGTACAACAAAGGGTCAGCAACAAAATAAAAAAGATTCGACGGGATATTAAAAAGATAAAATTTGCAATTCCCCAAAAGCCCTCTTCAGCTTTATATGGAGAGAGCCAGGTAGGTAAGTCCTATCTGATAAAGAATCTTTTAAGTAAGCCCGGAGAACCTTTTAATGTTAAAGATAAGTCTTCCAGTTCAGTCTATGACTTTTTGGAGCATATTAACCCCAAAGGTGATGGAGTTGAGGCGACAAGTATAGTTACTCGTTTTTCAACTCATGTAGATACCCCTAACTCGAACTATCCAATCATGGTGAGGCTGCTTTCACCAAAGGATATCGTTTTGTTGCTTTGTGACACCTACTTCGCGGACGTTATTGATCATCAATTCATTCCTAACGCATCAACAGTTGAAAAACATATTCAGGATATAGAAACAAAGTTCACAAACACAGCTCAACAGCAGGAAGCTTTTACCGAAGATGATGTTTATGATATTAAAGAATACTTTGAAGAACACTTCAAAAGTTTTACGTCGGACATTATTAATTCGAAGTTTTGGCAAGTCGCTGCTTCATTTATTGAGCATGTTGATTACAGGAACTGGCTGGACATATTTAAGATTTTATGGTCAAACAACGAATTCATAGGCAACATCTTCACCCGCCTTATTGACGCACTGAGACAAGTGCATTTTTCTTCAATAGTTTACATCGAATTCCGGGCAGTATTGAGGAAGCATGGCACTTTGTTGCATGTAGCGAGGCTGCGCGAACTAACCGGAGAACCTACTTTTGAGGATGTTTCGAACGCAAATTATCTTAAAAATGTTGATATGCTCTACCAATCCCAGCAAGATTGGATACCAAACTCAATGGACAAGAGCATCTTATGCGCTTTAGTTGCAGAATTAGTCATAGAAGTTGATGGAGAACTGGAATCATCAAAGCCTTTTCTGAAGCATTCCGATTTGCTGGACTTTCCCGGAGCCAGGAGTCGCATGAAAAACCAGGAAAGTAAACTTAGTGAAGCGCATATTGGGAATATGGTGCTAAGGGGCAAGGTTAGCTATATATTCAACAAATACTCTTCTCAGTACTTAATCAGTAACTTGTTGTTTTGCAACAAGAATACAAAAATTGAAGTCACCTATATCCCAAAGCTATTAAATTCATGGATTGAAAATTACATAGGGGAAGACGAGACAAAAAGAAGTGAATTTCTGGAAGGGAGTGATATATCGCCTCTTTTTATTATATACACATTTTTCAACGAAGATATGACCTTCGACCCTATTAATGACAAGGAAGACAACCTTTCGGAAAAATGGGTCAAAAGGTTTAAGACCATCTTTGAAAATGAAATATTAACTAAAACCTACGATTGGCACCAAAACTGGGTAAACGACAAAAAAAGCAAATGTTTTAAAAATAATTACCTACTTAGGGATTTCCATTATTCAAAGACTGTTTACGCTGGATATGACGAAAACGAAAGAGAAAGCGAAGCTGTGCCCGTGAAAATGAATAATTATTTGGATAAGCTCAAAAAATCATTTATAGACTTTGATTTTGTTCAAAATCATTTTGAAAACCCCGAAAAATCATGGAATGAAGCCGCATCAATGAACAAAGATGGAAGCGATCTGATCATTTTCAATCTGGCAAAAGTTTCTAATAACTATGCGAGAACCCAAAAATTCATTCGCATGTTGAATGAATTAAGCCTTGAGCTAAACGAGGAAATGCGCAAGCACTATCATAGCGACGACTCAGATAAGCAAATTAAAAAAGCGGCAAAAAAAGCAGGGGACATACACGGTAATATTGACAATGTTTTTGGGCGCGATCCTTATGCTTTCGGAACATTCATCAATGCCTTTGTTGTCAGGGAAAGTACCGTCTACAATTTCTACAAGGACGAATTGAGGCGGGTAGAATTAATCGAAAAGTCAAATATTACCAGCTATGTTTTAATCAGAAATTCTAATCCGGAATTAGGCATAAAGAAAAGCTTTGACGAAAATGTTTCCGTATTAATGAAAACTTACTACTTAGAGAACAAAGAAGGAGTAGAACAGTACTTTCTTGAGAAAGGCATCAACCTCAACGAGCTTTTCTATGGAGAAGTCAATAGTTTGAAAAATAATTCCCTCATCCTTGCCGAAGGTCTGCGCGACTTTTGGTTCAGCAATTATCTTCACAGGGAACGCTTTGAGTACATATTGCAGTTTGGTTTTTCGGAGGTCGCTTTGGAAAACCTGTTTGAAAACATTAAGTTGACATTTAACGAATTAGAAGTTACGGAATCGATTGCTGAAAATATCAGAGAATACGTGGATCGCTTTGACAAAATAGAAGAAGCTGAAGAGATGATCGCTGACATAAGTGCAACAATCATTAATAAATTCATTACTTCAATGGGATGGGACTTTTATTCCGATTCCAAAATGGCAGATTTAAAAGCCACAAATGAAGCAAACAACCTGAATCTAAATCTTAAAAGTCGGGACGAAAACCTGGAATTGATGGATAATGCTGAAATAGCCACCCTTTTTGATAATATGCACAAGTACAACGAAATTGTCAGTCGGGTTTCCCTTGATCAAAATGTGGTAAAAGATTTCCCCAATATCAGCAATATTAGCAAATGGCGTGACCGCATGATAATATCTTTTATTGCCAATTGCGCCATTCCAACTTACGATGTTTTAGCTAATCAGGAGCTTGGAAAAATTCTTCAATTTACAGAACAATACCAATTTAAATTAAATGAAACAGCGCTTTTAGATACAGCTTGAAAACTTGAAATTCACTTAGCATAAAATTACTTCCTTCTGCTATGGAAAAGCCCCGCGAAATATTATATACCAACCTTGATACTGTAGAGATCATGCAGTGGAAAGGGCAGTCCATGCATCAATATTATCCCAAGCTAAAGAGCTTTATGGCGCTCAAACTTGGTCAGGAGTACGCTTCGCTGCTCGCTTTTCCAAAGCTTGTCTTCGGTTCACAGGGCAAAAAGTACATTTCCTGGGAATCTGACCAAATAAAGGAGAAGACACTTGCCTTAGAGGAAATAGCCATTATTCAGGAATTTTCAGATCAATATGAGGCTGCTAATAAAAAGCTGATCAAAGTAAATGGGCTGATTGAAGAAGTAGCAAACTCTGCCCTGACAGAGGAGCAACAATGGGGAGAACTCCTGCAAGCTGCTTTATCGGAAGTCAGTGAAAAACATATTTTTTATGATGGCGAAAAATTGGTCATTGCAGGATGGGGAATAAAAGAAAGCCTGAGAGATAAGAGACTGCCCTTTTCCAAAGCACGGAGGAATGATGGCGAGGAGAAAAACCGGCATGGCCATCCCGAAGCTCCTTTAGAGCGCTCACTTCAAGCCATTGGGGAGGCGCCCGGTCACCAGCCTTCAGATGTAGTAAATTCAACCGAGTATTCTTCCGAAAATGACCAGCCCCTACCTGCACATGATCCCCCGCCTGCTTCAGGCGAAGACAATGCTAATTCATCTCAGCAAAATTCAGTCGAAGGAAACATTGGACAGGAGCCTCCTGAAAACCGCAAGACTTCATTCCCCCGGCCCAGATACTGGTGGATACTGTTATTGCTGATACTATTGGGAATATTGTTTTGGAAGCGCTGCAAAACAGCTCCAGAAGCCAGCAATTTGCCTGACGCACCCAATGTCATTATCCCGATTGACACCACCAAATTAGTGCCGGATGAAGATAGCATCGGAACGATTGTCAGTGATCGCATTAATATTGCCCTGATTAAGCCCAAAGGAGCTATCCAGGACTTTGCAGAGGCATTTAAACAACTTTACCCGGGAGGAGCGTATCAAATTATTTACTATGATACCCTGACGAGCCGGCTGCAGCTTCAAGTGCCTGTTGCTGAAAGGGAAAGTTTGATGAAGGATATCCCTGAAAAGTTAAAGCAGTTCGAGATGCTGATTTGGCATGAGAGCATCTTTGACAGGAATGCTTATCCCAGTGACCCCGGCTTTTCTGATAAAAGTAAGTCTTGGTATTTAGAAGCCATTCAAGCAAGCGGGGCGTGGAGCAAGTCGTTTGGCGATTCTGAAGTCATCGTGGCGATCATTGATGACGGCTTTGACCTTTCTCACCCCGAACTAACAGGCAAAGTGATCAAGCCGTGGAACGTTTTGACCCGGAGTCGGGATGTTTTCACCAACTCCAAATCTATACATGGCACTCATGTTGCAGGCACTGCGGTGGGGCGTCGAAACAATGAAGCCGGGTTGGCAGGCATAGCGCCTGACTGTACTTTAATGCCTATTCAAGTGGCAGATGAAAACGGTATCATTAGCTCTACAGGAGTCATTGACGCCGTATTGTATGCAGTAAATCAAGGGGCTAAAGTAATTAATTTATCTTTAGGCTTGCAAATTGACCCAAGAGTTAGTAGTTTTACCTTGGGTGTTCAGAAAGATATTATTGCAAATTCTTTTCATGCAGAAGAGGCATTTTGGAATGATTTGTTTGGCATTGCCGAAGAGCAGGGCGTTACCGTCGTTCTGGCTGGAGGAAACAGCAACGTTCTTATTGGGATTGATCCGATGCAAAGAAGTCCACTGGCCATAAAAGTCTCTGCTATCGCCCCCAATTCGACCAAAGCATCCTTTAGCAACTACGGAGATTTCTCAACAATATCGGCGCCGGGGGTCGGAATATACAGCAGTGTACCAGGCCAGAATTACGGCTATATGGATGGCACAAGCATGGCAGCACCAATTGTAGCAGGCGCCGCAGCGCTGTTAAAAAGTGTGGCGCCAAAGCTTGATCCCCGTCAAATCAGGCAGATATTGGTAAACACTGGTATCTTTATTTCCAACGAGGTGGGGCCATTGCTACAATTAGACCAGGCACTCGAAGCCGCTTTTAGTGGGGAGATACCAGAGCATGCAGGTGATGAGTGCCGGGATGTTCAACAGAAGATTGACAAATTGCTGCAAGAAATTGAGCGCCTCAAACAGCTTTGCCCCGATTCTCCGGCTACAGATACGATGAAGATGCCGGAAACAATAGAGGATTTGGGGTTTAGCATAGGCAGGTGGAAAAGTACGACCTCCATTCATAATGAAGAAGGAGCGCAAGTAACCATATATTTCGATTTTTATTCTAATCAGACTGGAAAGATTACGCTCGTTGAGCCATCCGGTTTAAGATGCAGTGCTGATTTGTCACTGCGGGCTAATGCTTCGAGTTTTGAAGTAGATCAACCGGGCACCGCAAGCTGTGCTCCGGCTCAACAAAAAGAATACTCGAACTACACCTTTTCCTGTAAAGCTGATGCTAAAGGGTATGCCGTTTGCAAAGCACAGAATAAGCGTGAAAGGGTAAATCGATTTGATTTTAGATTAGTGAAAATACAATAGTACAAAAATGACAACCGAACAACCGAACAGCGTTAGCCTGTTGTTGAGCATTGGCCAAGGAATTGGGATTTTGTTGGTGCTTTTGTTTAGCTATTATGGATTAAATTACATTTTTAAGGGAAATCCTATATATAGTTTCAGCTTAGCCTTTTTTATTATTTTAGGTCTCTTCCTATTGGTTACAGCGATGGTAGCTATAAAAAGGAGAGGGATTTATACCGGTTTTCACAATGGATTCACTTTGATGGAGGGCGTAGCTCTTTTTTTTTATACCACTATCGCTATTCTTGCTTTTTTTGTGATGGCACATTTTATCAATATAGAACTTTTGTTAAAAGATGAGATAAAAACATACGGCCAGCAAAGGCTGGCTCAATTAGATGAAATGTTTGTTTCATATGAGGATACGGTGGGGAGAACATTAAACAACATTGAAAGAAGAATAGAGAAGACTATCCGAAATTACAGTCAGTCTGATGATTTCAGAAAATTTCAAGACTCTTTAAGTAACTTCAACATAAAGATTACTCCTGGCGCCGGAAAAGGTGCAGCAATAGAAGATGCAAGAACGAAACTGGGAAACACTTTAACAACTGACAGAGAAGGTGCATTGGATGGGTTGGATGACTTAAAAAAAGATACTGAAGGCTTCATTGAGGAAAAAGATCGTATTTTAAGAAACTGGGAACGGAAATACTTGCACAGTGCATTACTCGAAATAGAAGAAAAGCTAATATCAAACGCTGAGGCTTTGGAAATAATGTTTAAAGCCCCTGCCGAACGTCGGCACTGGAATGCTTATACGTTTACTTATTCGAAACCACAGAGAGGAGAGAACTTGATGACCAACCCTAATGCGCTCATTGATAAGTATGAACCTAGTTGGTTTTTGCCAGCCCTCCTTGCGTTAATTATACACTGTTTCATTTTGATGCCTTATTTGGCGTTGAAGCGGGGTGGGCGTGAGATTGACCTGCCTCGCAAGCGTAAGATAGATGAGCCCCAGAGAGGAATTAGAATGTAACTTATTTTCCCATTGTTAGAATCTAAAGAGTGGATAATGGACAAAAATTTTATCTTAAAGACAGTAAACCGCATTTCTGTTGCCGATCTTTTTGAGTATATTTCCAATGGAATTGTCTCTTTTGAAGAGTTGAGAGCTACGGGCAAGTTGCACCATGAAAAGCAAGTAGAACTCCGGGAGCTTATAGATAAATTCAGGATAGACACTGAAAAAGAAAAAGCGCTTTGGGAGCATGCCCTAATGCAAGATACCATAGAAGCATATCAGCAATATTTTCAGGAATACCCCAACGGGAGATACCATGAAAACGCCCAAAACAAAATCGCTTTATTAAGAAGAGAAGTCCAGGACCGAAAGCAGAAGCTGCTTGACGATATCAAAAAGAGGGAACACCACTACACGGCCTTTTCGATTCGGGAATTGATAAGGAAAGAAGAGTTGACAGAGGCTGATTTGGTATCAGAGGGGATTATTTCGGAAACTGCCCTTCAGTTATTATTAAACCCTCCTGTTATTTTCCCAACGCTTGATTGGAAAGAGCTACCAGCTTTAAAGGACTATGCAACAGATTTATACTTTTTTGGGATTCCTTCTTCGGGTAAGTCTTGCTTATTATCCGGCATCCTTTTCTATGCTAACCGACATGGAGGACTAGAATTAGAAATTGATAATCAGGTCGGCTTGGAGTATGCCCACAGTTTGATCCGCTCAGTTGATGTTGGCTATGTCCCCCCTGCATCTCCTATTGAAAGCGTGAATTATATTTCTGCTAAAATCTTTGATGAAAAAGAAGCTCCTCATCCGATAAATATTATAGAGATGAGCGGAGAGTTTTTTAACGAAACTTACAGAACAACTTCTTTGAACGGTGAGCGGTCTATTGGAGCCAATGGTTATCTGAGTAATCAAAACAGGAAAGTAATATTTTTAATTATTGATTACAAAAAAGATATTTCTCCTTCTGACGCTAGCGTAGCTGATCAGTCTCAACAGCTATCTACTGTGCTGAAGTTGCTTGAAAAAGATAAGACGCTTTCAAAAACAGACGCATTGTTCCTGGTACTTTCAAAGAGTGACTTGCTACCTGGAGGGGTAAACGATCTTAAATCCGCAGAGGAGTTTATAGATTCTAAATATCTCTCTTTAAGAAAATATGTGCGGCGGTTAAGTGAAAAGTTCAAGTTCAACACGGCTATTCATACTTTTAGCCTTGGCCAGTTCATGCTTGAAAAAACTTTCAAATATGACGAATATGCTTCTGAAATTCTCTACAAAGAGATTACTGAATTAACGTTCCCCTTGAAAGAATCTGGCGCCAAGCGGCCGAGTAAATGGAATATTTTTAGGTAAGCACAGCATCTTTTCAATAACATGAACAGAGACAATAAAGATTTTGATATTGGCCTTATTGCCTGGGGGACTAAACTCGGGTGGAAAGTGTTTTTTAATAGTGAAAATACGAGTCCTCAACAGCCTGAGATTCGAAGAACCTTAGAAGACGTAAGAAGCATAATCCAAATCAATTATGCTAATCTCATTTTTTATTCTTTGGAGTTCACGGGGAAGTACAAAGTTTATACCTTATATAAAACAATTCACGACTGGGACAACCGGTCAAACGGATATTTGGCATTGTCTCTTTTCGTGCCTTATGATTTGCGCTTCGCAGATGGCGCTAAATCTGTTTTGAAGAAAATGTTGCGCATATACGATGAACGGTACATAGATGAAAGCCTCAGAATTAAAAAAAACAAAGAAGATGCTGCTTTATTCCTTGATGTTATGCACAATTCGCATACCATTCCATACCCTGTCATGGGAGAAAAAAGACCAAATCATGAAAATTGTACCAGCTACGCTTATATAGAATACGAAAGAGAAGAAGAAATTGATGGCTTTTTTAAAAACCCCAACCTGCCTGAGTTTGCCCCTTATAAAGAAATCTTTTTTTTGCCTGGAAAAAATGACCAACTTAGCGCTACAAAAAGTGTAACGCTGATTTCAGTTGATTCCAGGTCCCTGGCTTTCCCGATTAAATTCAGCCTGTTGGATAATAATGGCAATTTGATAACGCCTCCGTTTTCTTTCCTCTTTGACCAAAAGCCTTATCCCGATCAAAATCCGGTGACGCTCAAAATAGAAGAAACGCCTACCATATCTTACGAAATAGAAATCAATAAAAAGGCATTTAAGCCAATAACAAAAACAATAGCGGGTAGCGATATACTGAAAAGAGTTAATCAAAACGTTTTTGAAATTATATTAGAACAGGAAGAATATTCTTTGTCTATAATGTTGATTGATCAGCGCGGAGTTTCTATACCCGGAGTGCAAATACGGACGGTCTTTTCTAATGGAACCAAGGGAGCTCATACTACGGACCCCTCTGGTATTATCAAACTGAATAAATTGAAAGATGGTGACGAAGTAACTATCCATGTAGAAAAAAATGGCTATGAACCATTGTCAAAGAGCTTCGCTATTTCTGAGAAAACAACTGGAATTTATCCTTTAGAGTTGAAAGGGCGAAAAAACCAATCTTCGCCTTACACGACGAAAAAAGAAAAACCTTCAAGTACAGAAGAAGATTCCTCAGGTACAGAAATAGAAATAGCGCCTATCGAAAGTATTGCCTCCGATCAACAAAAAGATAAATATCAAAATGGTCGCAACTTTGAGCCAGAGAAGCCAAAGGAGCGCGGTGATCCAAAGAGAAATCAAGATCAAGAAGGGAGGCAGCCCAAAAGATTGTCAGTTAAGAAATTAATGCTGGCCGGTTTTTTCGTAAGCGGACTCATAATTCTTGTATTCCTATTATTTAAAATACCTGGTTGGCAAGCCGCTAAAAAAACAGAGACAAAGCGGCAAGAGCTTATCATTCAGATAAATAAACAGTATGACGAATTACGGAAGAACGAATTGGCTAAACTCTATAACGTAATTCGTACAATAGATTCAGCTTTTGAAAACCAGGAAGATTTCGTAGCCCAGCTTGTTAAAACTACCATGGCCAATAAGATGGATACAATAAAGGCAATCCGTGAAGATTTAGAAAAGACGAAAGTAAGCGTCACGAATGATTCAATTAAGATGGTTGAGCAAATCAATCATCTCACAAGCAGTACAAAAGAAGAGAGCTCGTCAATTACGCAAACTGTTGAGAATAAAATACATGAATGGAAAAATGAATTAAACAAGCACATAAAATCTGTAAGTGCCACGAGAAATGAAATTGATTCACTCGCATTCCAAATAGAAGACATAAGGACGAAGGTAAAAGAGGCAACAGAAAAAATATTGACGGATGGAACACAGAGGAGTTACTTCGCGGATGCGCTTAAATTGTTAGAAGGCAACAAAGCTTACTTTACAGAGGAAGAAATTAATGCCTATTCTGCTACTTTGGACTTATTGAAAGAGGTAAAAAGGTTAGAGCATAATTATAGAAATGGTATACCTAACCAATGGCAACCACACCAAGCCCTCACATCTATTGCAAATAACTGGCAAATGATGAAGTTATTAACGCCACAACAAAGGGAATGGGTGAAGCAAAAAATAAAGTAATATGACACCGCTGACTAATCGTTAACTAAATGGTTGAAAAAAGAAATATAATACTCTTCGGGGTGACTTTACTAATAGGGGCTGCGGTCATTATTGGGGAATCATTATTGAGTTCCGGCAATGGAGGCAGGTGGCAGTCTGCCGAACCGGCATTGTCATCAGATTTATTGGAGCATGAAAACGCCAAAGGAAAATCACCTGAGCTGGAGAAGAATTCGGATAACAAAGAATATCATAAAAAAATTGAGGCGCCAGGGAGTATTACAGGAGAGGAACCCGAGGTAAGAGAAAGCATTTTGAAAACAGCAAACTCAGATTTGAAATCGGGTAAACAAATAAAGTCATTTCAATTGGCAATTAGCAAACTAAAGCAACATAAAAGCCTTTTTAGTAAAAAAGAATATGATGCTTTGTGGGCACGTCTTAACTTGCTACATGATTTGGTACGCTATGAGTATTCCTATCGCATGGCTGAATCTGTTGAAGACAAGACTTTTTGGCGCAAAAAACTGCAGTCAGTTTTTTTTAACATTGAAAAAATGCTTATACTTACACCTCCACAAAGAAAATGGCTTGAGGAAATCCAAAGCATTGACGCCACATTCCAAAACATGAAAAGTGAACATAGGCAAAACGATTATACAACAAGGTTGGAACATTTTTAGGGTCTGTCTTTAGAGTAGATAGAGTCTGATAACTGTGTTATACCTGGTCCCAAAAAAGGTCATTTACACGATAATAAATATTAAGTTGAAAATAGTTCAGTATGAGAACGAATATATCTTTTTCTTCGATTGTTTTTGGATTGGTTGTTCTGGTAGGAATGGTCTTTATTTTTGGACAAGAATTTGTACATGATAAGTTCAAATCCGGTTCTGGTGGAACCGAGCCCGATACTCCTGTAGTTGACACTACCAAGCGACAGCTCCCGCCGCCAGGTCCCATAGTTGAATTAAATGAAAAAATTGATGACTTGCGGGATGGAGAGTGGAATAAACATGCTTATGAGTCTTTAAAAGATTTGATCCATCAAAAACGCTCTGCTGGAATGATTAAAAAAGACGAAGAAACGAATTATATTGACGAACTAAATATAGAATACATAGAAACTGTTAATCGTGCCGCAAAACTTTTTTTTGAAACTTCTACTTATCCTGACCAGCTAAATCCGGTTTATCAGGAACTTAAGCGCTATTACAATGATCCTTTGTATAAAAATAATGTGAAAGATTACCATGATGCGGCGGGGTTATTCTACCAATTGACCCGGAAAGAACAGGCGGTAAAGGCATACCTGGCTGAGGGAAATTTTGACGAAGATAGCGTGAAGGCCTTTCTTCAGGATATAAGTGAATTAAGTTCAAAGATTATAAGAGAATTAAATTCAAAGATGAACCTGGCAGGCAGCCCTTTAGTGAATCGCATTAGCGGGGAATGTAAAGAACGATTGATTCAACATACCATACGTACCAAAATCGAACCCCTGAAGCATGATATTCAGACGTATTGGGGAACCAAGGGCTTTGAAGAAAGCATCACCGAAAGTTATGAAGCTGATTTGGAGGAGCTCAGGAAGAACGCTATCCTGCAAGGCCGGGTGGAAGTGAATAAATTCTGCAAAAAGGAAAAAGAAAACTTGGATAAACATCGCGATGTTCACCAAATCTTATCATCATCGGATGGGGTTAAGTATAGCAATAAGAGTTGCGAGGAAATTTGCGAAGGATTCAAGTATTATAAACCTATCTGCGATAGCCTTCAAAATTTAAAATAAATTAACACCAATGATTGATATGAGCGTAATCATGCAGACCGTCAAATTTTCGGCATTGTTTCTGTTTCTTGCCATTGGTGAGCCTTTGCTTGCACAGGACAGCACATTAGTGCCTACTTCATTCCTCGTTGATTATTTTAGTAAATCAGAAAAAGAAAAGCACACAATAGATACATTACAGCGGCGAATACAAGAACTCGGAGAAAGTAAAAAAGCTTTTGAAACCCAGCTAAGTGCAGCTAACCTTAAAATAGCCGCTTTAGAGAAGACTAAGCAAAAGCAAGAACTCCGGAACGCGCAGGATTCATTGGAAGCAAAGGAAGCGAAAATAACCGAATTAAAAAAAGATACAACAACATTGAACGCGCAAGCTAAAGCGTATATAAATGAACTCAATACATTGCGTCCTTTAACCGCGAAAATTGAAAATTTGAACACCCAATTGAAGGTGCAAAGTGATACCATTAATCAACTTAAGCATGATGTAGGTGTCTTGGAACAACGGGTTAATCAGAAAGACACCGCATTAAGAAAGTTAGCCACCCTTCAACAAACATTATTAAAAGACCTAAAAGCAGAAATAGATGCTTTATTAAAAATACCTGATTTTTACGGGAACGAATCAACGGTAAGCGATTTGAAGGAAAGGATAAACGTCCTTAAATCCGTTGGCCCTTCTAATGAATTGGGCCAATTGGATAACAAGCTAAGCCAATTTGTTGATGTTATAGAAGACCTGAAACGAGCAGAAATGTTATTGAGCCAGGATTTTAATAAAAGGAATGTTGATCAATTATCTACTAAATTGAAAAACATTAACCCCCCTTTGAACAACAAAGCTATGGATAACAAGAGGTTAAATTTAATTCGTCTGCTTGATGGGTATTCTAATATTTATCAAAAAACATATGATTTTTTGGCATACCTTGATTCCTTAACCAATAAAAATTTAATTGGTGATTTTATCAAAGATTTCCGTTTAAAAGAACTGAAGTCTGATGCAAATCAATACAAGTATATCAACGAGAAGTTAGAATCATTGGAAAAGAACCCAAAAGAGAAGGGCGAACGGCAATTACTGCGAAAAATTAATTAAAAAATACGACTAAATCCACTGCCAATGACCATCCTTTCCCGGCATACTCCAAACGAAATCACCTACTTGCTCAAGGTGAACTACCGGGGTGTGTATTCCAGGTTGCAAGAAGTGTTGACGGCTGAAGAACTGAGCCTGTTCGCCATTCCCGAGCGGAAGACCAGCGAGCAGTTTTGGTATGTGGAAGGAAACTACAGCATTCGATCCTATATTGTCATAAACGAAGAAGAGAAAGACTGGGTGTCCGTAAGGCTTGAGGAGTTGAAGGAAACCATCTTGCCCAAGTTGCAAGCCGACAAGGAACTGGCATCAGCTGCTGAAGACTTGTTCCAAATCCCTTCTGAAGAAGCAATTTTAGTTATTGAAGATACAGCCGGTAATATGCTGCCTATACTCATACAGTGGGGCTGCCGTTCCAGCGGGAGGGATAAAAACAACAACCCCCTAGAAAAAGTTATCAACCGACCCAAACCAGATCATTCCAGGGTATGGGTAAACGTACGCTATTCAAATGGAGCGGTATTCGCTGGGTTACCGGTCTTTTTCGAGTATAAAGGGCGGCAGAAAGCCTTACGCACCAACAAGGAAGGCAAATTATTCCTGGGGCTCATCAAAAACAACCTGCCGTTCTCAATTGGCATGAGCCAGGATGCGACAGCGGCTCATACCCATCAGTTCTCAGTTATTCCGAATCACGAGGCGCCCTATGAAGTTGTTTTTCCTTACTTCATCAAATTCGACATTAAGGTTATTGATCAGGACGAAGCGCCTGTATCCAACGCCCAAATTCAAACGGTCTACGACAACACTACGGGAATTTATGTAACCAATGAAGATGGCATCTCGCCAGTCTTGCAGGTAGCGCTAAGCCCCGCGCCATTTATTGTCGAGGAAGTCGCCCAGCCTGAAAACCACCAATCTTTTGCGTTGAACCAGGAAACGGAACGGCTGATTTTTCTAGTAAAGTATCAACAATATGCTCAGGTCAGCGTAATCGTGGAAGATGAAGAAGGACGCAGGATGGCTGACTATCCCGTGACGGTCAAACATACTGGCGAAACGCGATATTATCAGTCTGACAAAGCGGGAATGATTAACCTTGGAGATATCGCAATAGAGGAACGGGTTACCATAATAGATGGCAAAGATAATAACAACAATAAAGAAACAGGGCTGAGCAAGGGAGAGCAGGAAATTATGTTGCAAGTCAAGCGGCCAGTTCCTGCAATGATCCGGGTTAACCTAATTGACCACAAAAACAACCCTATGCCAGGCATACCAATGGATTTTGCTATCGGGGGGCAGGCATACCACAAATTGACCAATGAGCTAGGCTATTGTGAATTTGGAGAGGAGCTATTTACGACCGGCGAAAAAGTCAAGGTGGCAGTGAATACCAAAACGAAGCGCGGCAAAAATAAAATTCACAAAAAAGCCTTTACTTACACCGGGGGACAAACCGAATATACGATCAAACTCAGAAAAATCAATTGGTGGTGGCTGTTACTGCTCTTGCTGCCGCTGCTACTGATCAAATGCGAAAAGGAGGTTTATGTCCAGGTAATTGGCGCCGAACCCAATCAAGTTGTAGCCAACACGGATGTGCATTTTTCGTATCATAAGTATTTTTTATTTGACGAAGGCCAGTTTTTTGTTAAGGAGTTCGTACAGCGGTTAGAAAAGACCGATACATTTGGCATAGCTAAGTTTTCAGGGCTGAAATACAGCGTTTATTCTATGATTTTCAAATTTTATACACCAGCCCTGGTGTTTACCGACAACGGATGTTTTGGCGCTGACACCCTTAGTCCATTGTTCCATCGAATCTGGAATGGAGACACCCTCAAACTCGTCGTTACGCCAATCTTAATTCCCCTTGACTTTAGAGTAATTGACGAAGAGGACAAAGAGCCTTTGCCGGATGCCATGGTTTCGATTCGTTCAACGTATTTGGGCAAAGAATATATAGACTCTTCCCGCACCGATGCAAACGGCAGGGTCGTGTTCGACCAGGTACCCAGGTGCGGAAATGTCACGATAGCAAGAGGAAGCGCTGAAGGTTACGCCTCAGATGAGATAACTAATGTAAATGCGGTTGACTTAATTGGAGATATTGATCAAAAGCGGCTCCTGAAATTGAAACCTATAAAGGAAAAGTTAGTGTTTTTTGTTGAAGACTGCAAGACATCCCGACGCATTCCGGGCGCATTAGTCACCATCGAAATTGACTTTGGGGGTAGAAAGAGTACACAAAAGAAAAGAACCAATGTAAACGGGGTTGGCAAAGGAGAATACGATGATGCCCATATTATTGCAGATGTAACATTAGTGGGAGAATCTCCACCTTACTACAAAAAAGCAACCCTGCCTACTTATAAAGTCGGCGACTTTATAAAGCTTCCCGATTCGCTTCGTACCATTTGCCTGGAGCCTATTCCAAACACCGTTTTATTTAAAAACATAGACAGCCTGAGCCGTCAGCCTATTGCAGGGGTCCGGAACATCGTAACCATCGAAAACGGCGGTGTCGTCACAACCGATACCGTTATGGGCAATGGGAAGGGCGAATTCGTATTCGTCATCAATCCTGGCGACCAGGTTTCCGTGGTGTCTAAATATCCACCTGATTACGAAGATAATACTACCAAAATCAAAAAAGCAGACGGCATCAAGCTGAAAGACGGCCCGGCATCAGAGCGGATCGTACCACTAAAACCAAAAATGACAGAGTTGACTTTCCGTACCGTTGAATCTTCAAACCCCTCTGTGACGATTCCAAATGCAGACATTAAAGTGCAGCTCATGGCGGGGACTATACCGCTCAGTTTGCCTACTCCGTCCAAGAGTGACGGCAACGGTTCATTTGTAGTAAAGGCGCCAGTCAATTCAACTATTTCGATTGAAGCATCAAAGGCAGGATATGGGGTCAATACGACTAAAGTGCGAAACGAGCAGGTTAAAGCATTGCAACAGGCGCCGCAGATTCAGCGAGACATTCCTTTGGAGCAAGTTCCGCCAACTCCTCCGCCTTGTAACGATGTTATGGCATCCGGCGAAGATGGCATTACTATAAATGAACATGACATGCAGAATCCCAATATGCAGTTTACCATCAGGTATAACATGAATAATGTTCCAGATCAAATGTTGGTTTATTGTGGCGGGGAAAACGATCAAACCATAGTCTTGAACAGGACGCCAGGCAAGGTATCTGGTTCTGGCGCATTGGAAATTGATTTGCGCAACTGCAACTCTTCCTTGATCACCGTTAAAATAATTGGTGGCGCCCAGACTGATTGGGATTATACTATCATTTGTCCAAACTGATACAAGATGAAATACTTTAGCGTATTCATGCTGTTGCTTTGCGCTCAGAGCGCCTTAACTCAAATAAATGATTTAAAGCAACTCGAAAGCATCATAATGATAGCGCCTGCTTATGAAAAGGCTAAAGACTTTTCAAATGGTTTGGCGCCGGTGGAAAAAGGAAAAAAATGGGGGTATATCAACAAGGCAGGGGAATGGGCTATTGCAGTTAGTTTTGACAACGCTTTTCCCCATTCTGATGGCTTAGCCTTAGTTTACCAAAGTGACGGTTATCTATTTATTGACGAAAAGGGCAAGCCTGCTTTCCCGGGCAAATTTGAAGACGCCAACCCATTCTCTGAAGGTGTCGCAGCCGTTGACCCTAATGGAATTGGAGCTTATGTATTCATTGATCGGAAAGGGAAACAAGTGCTTAAGCCAGAATGTGACTTTGTCAAATCTTTTAACCAGGGTATGGCTGCTTTCCAGAAAAGTGGCTCATGGGGATATATTAATCTGAATGGGAAAGTTGTCATCGTTGCAAGTTATGAATCGGCGGGCAGTTTTTCAAATAATGGCTTGGCAGGAGTGAAACAAAAAGGAAAATGGGGCTTTATTGACAAGCAGGGGAAAATGATTATTCCACCCGCCTACGAAAATACCGGCGACTTCAGTGAAGGCTTATGCGCTGTGGAACAAAAAAAGCAGTGGGGCTTTATTGATAAAGACGGGCAGTTGAAAATCCCTTGTAAGTTTGAGGAAGTGACTCCTTTCTCAGACGGGCTTGCAGGAGTAAAGGCGAATGGAAAATGGGGGTATATTGACCAGCATGGCCAATATGTAATCGGCCCAATTCTGGACGCTGCATACCCCTTCAGTGAGGGCCTGGCATGCTTTGGGCTGGCAAATGGAAATAAGATTAAACTTGGGTATTTGAAAAAGCCGAAATCGCTTTCGCCGGGTCCACAGCCAAAACAAAGTGAACCAAAGGTAGAGAATCCAAAAAAAGCCGGGCAATCAGATGCTGGTAGCAGCAGCACTTCGGAAGAGCCTTATAAGCGATGCCAGGAATTGATAAATGGGTGGGAAGGAAAGATTGCTAACGTGCATTCAATCCCAAAGGGCACTAAGAGTGTGAAAATAAAGTGGAAAGTCATCAACGAGCCTTATGGAATATCTTTGTTTGAAGGTAATTCATTGGGTGAAAAAGAGTTGTTTAAGGCGAAGAAAGTCAAATATACCGGCGAAAAGGCAATTAAACTCGGAGGGCAGGGAACTTTACTTACTGTTTTGGTAGTTGCAAATAAAAAAGGGTCAAGATGGGAGTATACTTTGGAATGTGATTAAAACAATCTCCATGTTGAGAACATCTCTATGCTACTGAATTGTAGACAATAAAACAATCGTGTTACATTTGATACTTGCCACCATCTTACCTGATTTTCAATATCCTGATTGTGTGCAAGTGGTGGGTTAATAAATTTATTAAATAAGTATTCGTTATGTCCAATCAAAAACAAAAGCCCTGGTTGCCAGTCGTTATCGGAGCAATAATTACTCCGATGATCCTGTATTTTTTTTATGCTGCTTTTTTTTCTCCTGCTCCACTTCCTCCTCCGCTACCTCCTGATGATGGATGTGAAGTACCATCAATAGTCTATAGGTGCGGGAGCGAAGAGATTGAAAGGTCAACAAATGCTGCCTTCGAAAATGAGTTCCTCGTAGCTGCAAAAAGCGATTTGAAAATTTTAAAAGGAAAAGGAGAGCTCTCTAATTTAACAAATATCAGGTCTTTGTATGAAGAAAAAAGGGAGGGTCAGTTTTGCGTTTCGGAAGCCTTTTTTGAAGCTTACCAAAGCAAACGTAACGCGATTTGTTCCTATTTGGCGCTGTTAAAAGATACTGGTTTGGTGATGTCTACTCAAGGACGGCTAAAAGCAGAAGCAAACTTAGTGAACATCATCGATGAGCTAAGCAAAATTGTTGAAAACCAGGACGTAAAGAAAGATTCTATTACACTGGAAGCTCAACTCAAGGATAAAATTGATGCTGCAAAGGGAAAACTTGCCCAACTTGAAGAAGATGCTAAGCGGGTTAGGGAGGCAAATAAACTTCTCAGTGACGCTCTTCTTGAAAATTGCCGGTTGATAATCCAATTTATGGAAGGCAACATAAAGCAGCTTAAAAGTCATGAAATTGATGAAGCGTATTTCTGGAAGAGGCAAAAAGAACTGGACGACAAGATAGATGGCTATAAAGTTGATATGAAAGCATTGCTGAACATTGACAATTAAAGATTCAAAAATATCCACTAAATTATTAATCATGGTTTTTTCATTTCGCCCCAAAGGCATCAATATCTTATCGCTATTAATGTTCCTGGCAATTGCTGCGATAGGGCAATCTCCTGCAGAGCTAAGGGAATTGCAGGATAAAGTACTGGCCATGAACCTTGAAATAGCTGATTTAGAAACCAAATGGGAATCAACGGAAAGCCTTATACAAATGAAGGAACAAACTATTCTTGTGCTTAAAAAGCAGATGGCAGCCAAAGATGTGTATATTAAGCAACTCAAGAATAGTTTAGCCACTGCCGAAACCCTTATCGAAAGGCAAAAGATAAGGACTACACAATTGGAGCAGTTAAGGTTGAAAGACTCCATAAGGTATACAACTCAAATTGCACAGCAAACAGAGGATATGGATGAGATGAGGGAAATTTATGAGCAAGCTGTTAAAGAATACGAGGAGGAAATTGCTCGCTTGGAAAGATTAATTATAGAACGGACCTTCGTCATCACGGGGCAGTTAAAGAGCGCGGGGATCACCGGCACACGTCCTGAATCTCCAATTCTTCTTGATGAAAAGAATAATTATAGGGTTAGGGCACGAAGATTAGGGCAAGTATATTTAAACTTTGAGTCTTCTAAACCTGTGAAAGATTTACCTGAATTCTATTATTCTGTCGAGTTTTTAGATTCAAATGGGAAGAAATATACTATTATAAGTGATGTTCCCGTTAATCGGTCTAGTAAAGTCGAACAGCAGATAGACTTTGAAGGAGCTGGCAATGGCCATAAATTGCAACAAGGTAAATATAAAGTAATTTTAACTTATGAAGAAAATCAGACGCTTATCAAAAATGAAAGAGTTTTTACTCTTAATTAAATTTTTTTTTCTTTTGTGCCTCAATTCTTATTTCCATGTTATTGCCCTGGCCCAGAAAAATGAAGATGGTTCTATCCATCGGTATATTGAAATAATCAAAGGCGAAGGCAATGGATTAATAGTAAAAGGAACAGGTGCGACGGAGAAGAGCAATATTATTGCTATTGAAATTATTGATAATAAGCTTTATTTTATAAATAAAGAAGATGGATTGTTTGTTATCGAAGATTTATCCGATCACCATAAATTGAAAGCAATTGATTTAATCAATATTTTGAATAAAAATTCTTCTATTATCAATGGCATCTCTTTGCATAAAGGTGAGCTTTTTTTGTTTTTTGATAATCGTTATTGCATAAGCCTGAAAGAAACATACCTCGAAAAAAAACGATTCCGTTATTTAGGCGATAATTTAACATTTAGCGATTTTGTTATTGAGGACAAAGTAGATGATATTCTGGTTGCTACCAAAGGAACCGGCCTTCACATATATCCGGTCAATATCAGTTCCCAGGCGAAAAAATATAGCATAACAGGGAATAATTTTATCTCAAATAATGTAAATGCTTTATTCAAAGACAGTAATGGCATTATTTGGATTGGTACGGATAAAGGACTGGCTGTTTATAGCCATTCGGAGGGGCTTAAGTCTTTATGTACTCCTAAAGAATCGTTTATCAAACAAATATTCAATCGCACGAAAGGTGTATTTATTGATTACTCCGTTGAAGCTATTACTGAGCGATATGGGAAAATAATTATAGCCGGGCGTGAAGGAATACATGAATTGACAGTAGAATTGGATAGTATCACGGGTATAAAATCGTTGGGGGTCAAGGAGAAACTCGGAAATGCCAGTATAGAATTCGTTAACAGTCTCTTGGTAGATTATAGAAGTGACCTTTGGGTTGCTGGTAATCTCTTGTTTAAATATGACTTCTCGGAAGAATCAGTTGTCAAAATTTACAATGAATCTGACACGTACAACAGCCAAAGAGCACACTGCTTGGCTGAAGACAGGATGAATAATAAAATTTGGGTCGGCACTGCGGGCTCTGGAATTTTTATCATAGAAAATGGCGTAGCAATACCACCCCCAAAAACCAAAAAAGAAATTCCTGTAAATAGTCAATTCATTGCCGATCAAATTCTATTTGAGGCTGATTCACGCATTATAAAGGCTGAAAGCCTACCTTATCTGGATACGTTGGCAGAAAAACTGACCCAATTGCATCAAAAGAATTGCCTCACCCATGTCCTCATTCAAGGTCATTCCTCAAAAGATAAAATCAATAAGCCTTTGGAAAACAAACAATTATCTCTAAATAGGGCGGAAAATATTGGAAACTATCTGATAAACAAAGGAAAGATACCTCCAAATTTAATTTCGTACGAAGGAATGGGGGATGCGCAGCCGAACAAAAACTGTGTAGATGACCAGTACGCGCCTTGCCACCGGAGAGTGGAAATACGGATAGAAAGTAGCTGCCACTAATGGCAACCCGTTGATTGTCCCAAGGCCGTCATCAGTGAAGCAGCCCCGGCGTCTACTGCCGCTTTGAACGGCGGCAGGTAAACGTCGCGCAGCAGTTGCTCCGACATGTCCACTGTGTTGTAATCGCGGCCGGCTTCGGCGGCGCCATACGCAGCAAAGTGCTTCACGCAGGCAGCAATGGTGTTCGGCGCGCTGAGGTCTGTGCCCTGAAAGCCGCGAACCCGTGCTTTGGCGACCAGAGAACCGAGGTAGGTATCTTCTCCGGCGCCTTCGGCGATGCGTCCCCAACGGGCATCGCGGGCGATGTCTACCATCGGAGCAAAAGTCCAGTTGATGCCAGATGCGCTTGATTCGATTGCAGCTACGCGAGATCTGGCTTCGATTGCCGCCAGATCCCAACTGGCTGCTTCGCCCAAAGGCAGTGGCGTCACGGTTTTGAAGCCGTGGATGACGTCGGCGCCAATGAGCAATGGGATGCCCAAACGCGATTCTTCCACTGCAATTTTTTGCAGGCGGTTGACGTATGCCGAGCCATGGATATTAAAAAGGCCGGTGATCTCGCCTTTGCGAATCCCCTCATCGAAACGGGCGGTTTCAGTAGTGCGCACAGTTGGGCCGGTATTGAAAAGGTCTCCAACGAGCAGGTTGAGCTGGCCCAACTTTTCAGCCAGGGTCATTTTGGCAATCAACACGTCAATCTTTTTTTCAACCTCCGGATTGGGTCGCTAGGCTGGGGCTGCAAAGGAAATGCCAAGCGTGAGCAAGCTGAGACTTGTGAATAATTTCATTATTAGACTTTCTTCGTAAAGGTAGGCTGGCTCCTGTTTTCGAAGGGGGGGGTGGATTGGTCAAGTTTCGGGGGGATTCGTAAAATAGTTGGCAGTTTTTCAGGTGGCAGTTGGCAGAGGATTACGCATTCATGATATTGAGTGTTCCAAGGTTGAAGTTGGAAATCTTTCAGGGGGCAGTTGGCAGGATTGTTACGTGTTACATGATATCCGATTTCATGCGTCACGAACCCAATCCTGCCAACTGCTGTCTGCCCAACTGCCAACTGTTTCAACCAACTACCCCCCCTACTGTTCCTGAAAAACCCGCACATAATCCACAATCATTCGTTGCGGAAAAACCGTTGTTGCATCGGGAGACCCAGGCAAATTGCCGCCAACGGCCACGTTGAAAATAAAGAAGAACGGCTGATTGAAAGGATAAGGTTGTCCGTTCAAATTCGCCGGGGTGATGGTATGGTAAAGTTGGTCGTCCATATACCACTCGATCTGGTCTTCTTTCCAGATGATGGAAAAGACGTGGAATTCCTGGGAGAATTTTTGCCCGGCGGGCAGAAATTTCGCGGCGGTGCGAAACTGGTGCTGGCTGAGGTTGGCGCCGAAATGCGCCGTGCCGATGATGCGGTTGGGACGTTCGCCGGTCAATTCCATGATGTCAATTTCGCCGCAAGCCGGCCAGCTGGTGTTGTCAATGTTTTCGCCCAGCATCCAGAGCGCCGGCCAGAGGCCCTTGCCTTCAGGCAATACTGCGCGGATGTCAATCCGGCCATATTTGAATTCCCGCTTGTTTTTGGTAATGATGCGCGAGGAGGTGTAATTTTTACCTCCGAAATTTTCCTGTTTTGCTTCAATGACCATGTGGCCTCGCGTCATCAGGGTGTTTTCCGGCCGGTAATATTCCAGCTCATTGTTGCCCCATCCGCAGTTGCCCGGGCAGCCGTCGCCAAGTTCATACGTCCAGTTCGCTGAATTCAGGGTTTCTCCTGCAAACTCATCCTGCCATACCAAATTGTAACCATCATAACTTTCCGGCGTCGTGTAGCCCGTTTCCGGAATATTGATAAAATCGGCGGGATTGATGTCGTCGTTGAGGATGGTAATGGTGATGCGGTCGTTCGACAAATCGGCGTTGGCCGCATCGAAAAGGCGCAATTCAAAGGTTTCATCCGTTTCTTTCACCAAATCGCCGCGAACGGTGAGCGTAATTTCCTTCTCTTTTACAGAAGGTCCAAAAAGCAATTTTTGGTTATCTACCAAAATAAAATCATTGCCAGCTACCGCTGTTCCATTCATGGTGGCGACGGTTACCACAACATTGGTCAGGTTCAAGCCTTCGAGCTTCACTTTGAAGGTGAGCGTCGTATCGGCATTGCCTTCCGTAAGGACGATATTCGTAGCGTCCAAGACCAGGTTGGGTTTGGCTGTTTGCGGCAAACCCGTATCGTCGTCTTCCTTGATGCAAGACCAGCAGGCCGTTGCCAATAAGAGCGCAGACAGGATATAATTTTTCATGTTTTTAGTTTTAGCCCCCTACCCCCTCCTTCGACTTGGCTTCGACTACGCTCAGTCGACAGCTCAGGCAGCGAAAAGGGGAAAGAGCAGCTGTTTGCGAAAAATTTATAAGTTGTTATTCGTTGTTTGCGCTAATCCGCCGCTTCAAAATACAATTCAAACCAGCCGCCGCCATTCAAAAAAGGCGTGCGCACAATCAATTCCGTCTCCGTCAAAACAACGATGTCGTAATTGTTGGAAGCATCCCAAACCCCCATAAAAGCGCCTACCGGCAAATTGATCTGCAATTCGCCGCCTGCGCCGCCCCCCGGCGTCAAGGCCCAGGTATAATCGGTAGGCGGATCGTACGGCACCGCAACGTAACCGTTAAAAGGATCTATGGTCAATCCGTTGTTCAAATAGCGGAAAGAACTGTTCTGGAAATAGAAACAAAATTTGTCGTCGTACTGGTCACCCTGCAAGCCGTTTGATGTTGAACGGAACCATTCGCCCGAGCCGGGTGTAGGCCCAACAGTCACTGCACCCGCAGCGTGGCTGAACGTCCAGCATTTGCCACTGGATTCTTCGCAACCGCCCGCCAGCAAAATCAATTCGTCGGTGCATGGAGCAACCCCATCCTGCTCAATTACAATATTCTGGCTGGCACTGGAAGTGCCCCCGCCGTTTATAGCGGCATGAAGGGTAATGGTAAAGGTTCCGGCCCTTGGGAAAAAGATCGTATCCAAAGCTTTTTCCGATGTTTCAGGACGCGCGCCGGGAATGCTCCACACGCGGTCAAAAATATCCGTGGAAGTTTCCCGGATGACCACCTGGTTGGGGTTGTCGGCCAGGATTTCGTACGAAAACTGCGGCGGCGCCGGAAGCGGCCCAACGGCAACGTCTTCTTCGATGAAGGGTTCGCAGGCGGCGAGCGCGAATAACCCCAAAACAAGTATGTGTGGTATTTTCATGAATATTAATTTGAGTATTTGAAGAGTTGAGGATGTGAGTATTTGAGGAGTTGAACATTTGAGGATTTGAAAACTCGAATCACGAATTGCTTGTGATTGTTCCCAAGTTTTCAAATACTCAAATAACCAAATCCTCGAATCCTCAATTATTTCAATATCCCGGATTCTGCACCAGCGCCCCGTTGGTCGCCTGAATCTGCGATTGTGGAATGGGCAGCACCCGGTGGATATTCTCAATGTAGCCCAACCCACCCAGTACAGCGGCTGCGCGACCAGAGCGTACGAGGTCGAAAAAGCGATGGCCTTCCAATCCCAATTCTACCCGGCGTTCGTGGTAAATGGCATCCAGCAAAGCCGGGCCGTTGGCGGTAACTTCCGGAATTTTGACGCGGTCGCGCACCAGATTCAGCGATTGCTTTGCCGCGCCTTCATTGCCTGCGTGGTAAGCCGCTTCGGCGTGCATCAGCAGCACGTCAGCATAGCGGATGACGCGGTCGTTGGAGGCGCCGTTGGGGTTCGG
>JBJXFD010000092.1:0-37544 GCA_046153985.1 Saprospiraceae bacterium | reverse complement strand
ATCTCAACTGTTCCGGGTCGTCCTTCCGGAAAAGCATATTTAAGGGCATTGGTCAGCAGTTCATTCACAATTAAACCCACAGGAATGGCCGTATCCACATCTAACCCAACTTCTTCCATATTCACCTTGAGGGCTACCTGCTGCTCCTTCATCCCAAAAGCATGGAACAGGGTTTCGCCCATCGTTTTGAAGTAGTCTTTCATTTCAACGGTGGCCAACTGATCGCCCTGGTACAACTTCTGGTGGATCAGCCCCATAGAGCGCACCCGGCTTTGGCTTTCCTGCACAGCTTCTAAGGCATTGGCGTCCGTGATGCCGGCCGATTGCAGGTTCAGCAGGCTGGAAATGGTTTGCAGGTTGTTTTTGACCCGGTGGTGTATTTCTTTCAGCAGCAGCTCGTTTTCTTTGTTTTTCTTTTCCAGCAAATCATTGGTGGCACTCAATTCCGTGTTGGATTTTTGCTTTTGGCGGAAATTTCGGTACCCTAAAAATAAAATCAGCCCCAACAATAAGGCAATCCCGCTAATGGCCCATTGCATGGTATTTTGGCGGGAAATCTGGGCATCCTGCACCGCTAACCGACTGTCTTTTTCAGCGGTTTCATACTTCGTCAGCAAGGAGGACATCATTTGATCTTTTTCCAGGCTCACCAGGCTGTCTTTTTCCAACTGGTATTTTTTGTGGTAAGCTAAGGACGATTTGTAATCACCGAGTTTTTCATAAATCATACTGGTATGCAGGTAATTTTCCGGGAGGTTGGTTTTAAAACCTGTTTTTTCAAAACCTTCAATGGCGCTGAGTTTGTAAGGAAGGGCTTCTGCATATTTCCCCATCCGCATGTAGACGTCGCCGATATTGGCTTCTACACTCAGGGTTACGCCGGTAATTTCTGTTTTTTTCGAGTAGGAGAGCGCCAGGTTATAATCATCTAAGGCTTCGGGGTAGCGCTCTAAGAGTTTCAATGCATTCCCCCGTTCATTGTAAAAGGGAGCTAACTCTCCCGGGGGGAAGCCCATTTCCTTTGCCAGCGTCACTTTCTTATCCATAAACTGATAGGCAGCTTTAAAGTCTTTTGTTTTGAATGAAGCCAACCCGGCTGCCCCGAGGCTGTACAGGAGCTGGCCTTTATTGCCAATTTTTTCTGCAAGTGCAATTGATTTTTTGGCATACGCCAGGGCTTCATCCCCCTTGTTTTGTTCATATAAATCGTGGGAAATTTCTTCGTAAGCCCTCGAAATGCCGCGTTCGTCCTTCAAAGCTTCCATGATGGCAAGTGCTTTCAGGTTGTAGCTCAGGGATTCCTCCAACCTCCCTTTATAGCGACTGACATAGGATTTTTTGAACCACGCCGAAGCTTCGCCTGTCTTATCGCCTTTGGCTACGTAGCCGGTCATGGCTTTTTCAAAATACAGACTGGCAGAGTCGAATTTCATGAGATTGGCGTAGATCCTTCCAATCCTTTCATAAAACCTTGGCTCCTCCGCGTCTTTGGCCTCCCGGGCAAGTTGGACACCCTGCCGGAGGTAATCCAGCGCTTCTTCGACATCAGATTGTTCCGCAAGACTGGCGATGTTTGCTAATAATTTCAATTTAGCCTCCACCTGTGGAGTCTGGTTCAGTGCGTTGATCAGGCTGTCTTTTTGGCGCACTGCCGGGTCGCCCAATTGTGAATAAATTAATGTAAAACAAGATGTTATCAAAAAAATAACACAAAAAAGAGGCTTCATATACAAGAGCGTTTGATCGTGGAACAATTTTACCCGCCAAGTTTGCAATTTTTAAACACCATCAAAAAAAAACAGCGCAGCAATTTATGTGGAGTTATCCGATGTTTGTCAAAACACCCTGCAAATTGTTTTGTTACCTTTGCTGTGTGGGTTCCACCAGGTAGGAAAAGTAGGTTGATTTTATGATGAGTCCCGTGAAAATCCTCATTGTCGAGGACGAAATGATTATTGCTGCCGACATTTCTATGATGCTCAGTGGCCTGGGGTATGAAATCACAGGCATTACCCCGCGCGGAGAAGATGCCCTCAAAAGCATGGAAGCCACCCTGCCCGATCTGGTGCTCATGGACATCACGCTGAAGGGCGCCCTTGACGGCGTGGAAACTGCCCGCCTGATTTATGAACAATACCAGACGCCCGTCATTTTTCTCACCTCCCATACCGACGATGCGACGTTCGACCGCGCTAAAACAACGCGGCCTTATGCCTTCATTTCCAAACCGTTCCAGCCCTCCGATCTGCAACGCGCCATCGAATTGGCCATGGTTCGCTTAGCGGAAGAACACAGCGGACAAGCCCTCGTACACATTGGCGGCCCACAGGAACATGCCTACATCCTCGCCGACCGCATCTTCGTGCGGCACAAAGGGAAAATGATTAAAATTTACCTCGAAGACATCCTGTTTGCGGAAGCGGAACGCAGTTATTGCAAAATATTCACCAGCGACGCTGAATACCTCATGACCCTCTCGCTGGGAGCTTTGGAAGAAAAACTCAATTCCAGGGATTTTCTCCGCATTCACCGCTCGCACATCATCAATGTCGCCAAAATTGACGCCATCAGCGACGGGTACAACTACGTCAATATTGGTCAGAAAACGCTGCCGGTCAGCCGGTCTTTTCAGGAAGAACTCATGCAGCGCCTCAAAGTGATTTGAGACCATTCTTACAACAGCACCATTTCATTCGGAAAGCCAACCCGGTCACTCGGAAAAGGAAACAGCATGCCCGGAAGATAACAGTTGTTTGCCGGAGTGAAATGACGCAAGTTTGAAGATCAATAACACGCCAAATCTTCAAACACTAAGCAGCAGTTTCAAAAGCTGCAAACAAACACTATTTCATCACCTAAAGAATTAGGAAATTCATGTTATCAACACTTACTTTTTCGAACAGGCGCTACGCCTTTGCCCTGATTGCATTACTTTGCTTCAGTGGCGCCGCCTGGGCGCAAATTTCCATACCCAACACAAGTTTCACCTACACCGAAAAATTCAATACCCTCCCCATTTCGGGTATCGGACATACCGCCGTTCCTGCCGGTTGGGCTTTTTTCGAAACATCAGTTAACTTTAGTGACAATACGACCTTTCGGGCCGGAGATGCATCAGGGCTATGGAGTGATGTAGGGGTAACGTATGACACCTATAGTCTCGGCGCGACCGGGACTTCAGACCGGGCATTTGGAAGTATAACAAACACAACCCAGGATTCACTAAACACAACGATCGGCGCCTGCTTCACCAACAATACCGGCGCCACCATTACGTCACTCACCATAACCTACACGGGCGAAACCTGGCGGGTGGCTTCCCAGAACAGGGTGGACGGCCTCGTGTTTCAATACAACCAAAATACCACGGCCATCAACGGCGCCGGTACCTGGACAGCGTTTACAGCATTAAACTATTTTAACCCCGGCGCTCCGACCGTAGGCGGCGGTTCTATCCGGCATTCGGCAGTAGTTTCAGCCACCATTTCCGGTTTAAACATCGCACCCGGCAATACTTTTTGCTTTCGGTGGTTGAATTTTAATTCAACTGCGATACCGTTTAGTGGCAATGCCAATCAGGAAGACGCGATCGGTATTGACGATTTTTCTTTGGGCAATATTGTTGCTTGCGCCCCGCCTGTCGTCAGCGCCCCTAACGTTACACAACCTACCTGCGCCACCCCCACCGGTACCATCGTAGTGAATGCCACGGGCATCGGCGTGCTGGAATACAGCATCAACAACGGTAGCACTTGGCAAACCACGAATACTTACGGTGGCCAAGCGCCCGGCAGCTACAACATCAAAGTACGCTTGCAGGCCAACCCGACTTGCGAAACCACCTACGGAAGCAACCCCGTGGTGCTGAGTTCGCCATTTACGGCCTCCACCACTTCCGACACCTGGACGGGCTGTGTATCTACCGACTGGGCGGTAGCCGGCAACTGGGCGGATGGCAGTGTGCCTACGGTGGCGGACGATGCCGTGATACCAAATACGACCAACAAACCCACCATTTTTGGGGGGACTGCGGCAGTAGCTAAAACCGTTGAAGTACGGGCTGGAACAACCCTCACCATTGCCGCCACGGCCAGTCTGACAGTGAATGGCTCGAAAAGTGTAGCAGGTACTAACACCGCATTCCTTAACGATGGTACCGTTCAAAATAATGGACAACTAATCCTGGGTAATAGCTCAAGTATAGTAGGCCAGGGAATTTATAACAGGGGAAGTTTCAATAACAACACGGGCGGTGAGATCAAAATTGATAATGCCACCCAAAGAGGTCTGTACAACGAGGGCGGTAGCACCTTTACCAACGCCGCCAAAATCACCATCGGGGCAACCGCAAGTATAGGAAGCGAAGGAATTGAAAACAGAGGTACTTTCAATAACAATACGGGTGGTGACATTAAAATTGACCGAACTGGCCGTGGCCTTTTGAACATAGAAGCAACCTTCAATAATGCAGCTCTTATCACCATTGGCGCTTCGGCGAGTGTAGGACCGCGCGGCTTAAATAACTTTGGCACCACAGCTATGTTCAATAACAACATGGGCGGTGAAATCAAAATTGATAATGCCACCCAAAGAGGTCTGTACAACGAGGGCGGTAGCACCTTTACCAACGCCGCCAAAATCACCATCGGGGCAACTGCAAGCATCGGAGGCGAAGGAATTGATAACCGAGGTACTTTCAATAACAACATGGGTGGTGACATTAAAATTGACCGAACTGGCCGTGGTCTTTTGAACCATACGGCAACCTTCAATAACTCGGGTCTCATCACCATTGGCGCTATGGCGAGTGTAGGACAGCGTGGCTTAAATAACTTTGGTGCTACTGCTATATTCAACAACAACACTGGTGGTGAAATCAAAATTGATAATTCCACCATTGTTGGTCTGTACAACGAGTGGGGTACCATTACTAATTCCGCTAAAATTATCATAGGAGCGTCGGCAACGGTTGGAACAAACGGCCTTCAAAACGACGACACCTTCAATAATAATGCCTGCGGAGAAGTCATTGTAGTAAGGGGAACGCTGTTAAACAGTGCGGCAAGAACCTTTACCAATGCCGGTTTAGTAAAAGTAAGCAATACACTTACTAATAATGGAACTTTTACCAACAACGGCATCCTCGAATACCCGCAGGGCAACCCGATCCCGAACGTGACGAACAATGAAATCATCATTGCGCCCACCACGGCCAATGCCTGTAATGTCATCAGTCCGGCTTTCGGTCTGGGCAGTCCGGTGGACTTCACCATAATGGGCATCTTCAGCGACGAGGCCGCTACGATGTCGGCAGGAACGTACGTGACGGCTACCAATACCTTCACGCCTACGGCCACCTTAGCTGAGGGTACGTACAGCCTTTTTGTCAAAATACAAGACGGCAGCGGCGGTTGCACCCGCATCGTGCCCTGGACACTGACGACGGAGGATTGCTGCCCCGCAACCGGCGCTATCTGGTATGTCAATGCAGCAGCAGCGCCCGGCGGCAACGGCGCATCGTGGGAATGTGCGTTTCAGGATTTGCAATTGGCACTCGCTGCCGCCAGTTCGGGCCACCAGATTTGGGTGGCCGCAGGCACCTACAAACCAACGAGCGGCGCCAACCGCTTCTTTGCTTTCAATATGAAAAACGGCGTGGAAATCCTCGGCGGCTTCCCCAACTTTGGCAACCCTAACCTCAGCAACCGCAATTGGGCGACGCACATCACCTCGTTGAGTGGCGAAATCGGCGCGCCGGGCATGGCTGACAACAGCGCCAGCGTCATTTACAATATCAACATCAACAGTACCGCTGTGCTCGATGGTTTTCAAGTCCTGTTCGGCAACAATACTATTGGCAATTTGCGCGGCGGCGGTATGCACAATGATGCCAACTCCTCGCCGACCATTCGGAACTGTACCTTTATGTCGAATTTTTCGAGTTATGGTGGCGCGGTTTACAATTTTACCAACTGTGCGCCGGTGTTCACGAACTGCGCATTTCTTGGAAATCAATCAGGGGACTGGGGTGGAGCCTGTTTTTCGGAATCTTCGTCCATGGTTACCTTCATCAATTGTTCGTTTTCAGGAAACACAGGAATTCCGGGCGTTATTTACAGCAATGGAATGCCTGCAGTGCTCAACAACTGCATCATTTGGGGCAACGGCACGCAAGCCATTGCGGGTCTGGCAACGATAACCAATTCCATCATTGAGGGCGGCTATACAGGCGCTGGCAACCTCAATTTTGATCCGCTTTTTGTCTCACAGCCGCCTGTGGGCCTCGGCACTGCCGGCGATTTGCGTTTGCAAATTTGCTCGCCAGCCATTGATGCGGGCAACGACAGCGGCGCGCCCGCCACCGATTTGGATAAAAATGCCCGCTTTAATGCCCTCTCAGGCGGTAGTATTTCCGATATCGGCGCGTATGAATTTCAGTCAGCGGCCACGCCAACGGTCGCCATTTGCCAGTCGTCCATCAATGCTGTCCTCGACAATACGGGCCAGGCGACCGTCCTTGCAACGGCCCTGAACAACGGTTCTGTGGGCTGTTCGCCGATCGTTTTTTCCATAAACGGGCAATCGTCGGCCAGCTTTAATTGCAGCCAAACGGGCAACCAAACCGTCACTTTGACTGCCACTTACATCAACAGAATGGCCACCTGCACCACAACCGTGAATGTGATTGACAACACGCAACCCACATTCACCTGTCCGGCCAACCGGGATGTGAACCTGAATGCCACTTGTCAACTCGTTGTGCCCAATCTCATCTCCGGCCTGACGGGTACCGACAACTGCGGTACGGTGAGCTTTACGCAAAATCCGGCTGCCAACACAGCGGTAGCTTCTTCGCACAACGGCACGGTCTTGGTGACTATCACAGCCAACGACGGCAACGGCAATACCTCCAACTGTCAGGTGACCCTGACGGGCAAAGACGTGACGCAACCCACATTCACCTGTCCGGCCAACCGGGATGTGAACCTGAATGCCACTTGTCAACTCGTCGTGCCCACTCTCATCTCCGGCCTGACGGGTACGGACAACTGCGGCACGGTGAGCTTTACGCAAAATCCGGCTGCCAACACAGCGGTAGCTTCTGCGCACAACGGCACGGTCCTGGTGACCATCACAGCCAACGACGGCAACGGCAATACCTCCAACTGCTCAGTGACACTCACGGGCAAAGACGTGGCGCAACCCAGTTTCGCCTGCCCGGCCAACCGGGATGTGAACCTGAATGCCACTTGCCAACTCGTCGTGCCCAATCTCATCTCCGGCCTGACGGGGACCGACAACTGCGGCACGGTGAGCTTTACGCAAAATCCGACCGCCAACACAGCGGTAGCTTCTTCGCACAACGGCACGGTCTTGGTGACTATCACAGCCAACGACGGCAACGGCAATACCTCCAACTGTCAGGTGACCCTGACGGGCAAAGACGTGACGCAACCCAGTTTCGCCTGCCCGGCCAACCGGGATGTGAACCTGAATGCCACTTGCCAACTCGTTGTGCCCAATCTCATCTCCGGCCTGACGGGGACCGACAACTGCGGTACGGTGAGCTTTACGCAAAATCCGGCTGCCAACACAGCGGTAGCTTCCTCGCACAACGGCACGGTCCTGGTAACCATCACAGCCAACGACGGCAACGGCAATACCTCCAACTGTCAGGTGACCCTGACGGGCAAAGACGTGACGCAACCCACATTCACCTGTCCGGCCAACCGGGATGTGAACCTGAATGCCACTTGCCAACTCGTCGTGCCCAATCTCATCGGCGGCCTGACGGGTACGGACAACTGCGGCACGGTGAGCTTTACGCAAAATCCGGCTGCCAACACAGCGGTAGCTTCCTCGCACAACGGCACGGTCCTGGTGACCATCACAGCCAACGACGGCAACGGCAATACCTCCAACTGCTCGGTGACCCTGACGGGTAAGGACGTGACGCCGCCAACGGTGGTTTGCAAAAACACGACGGTATTCCTGAACGCAGCAGGCAATTACACGCTTTTAGCTGCCGATGTGTTTAACGCCACAGCTTCTTCCGACAACTGTTCCGGCGTATTGACCGTGACGAATATTTCGCCGGCGACGGTCAGTTGCAACAAGGCCAATCAGACCATTCCGGTAACGGTCACCGTTCAGGATGCTGCCGGAAATTCGGCGACCTGCATGGCGCAGATTGTGGTTCAGGAAGGGACAACGCAGCCGGAAGGCTGGAGCAGTAACAACGTGGGCAACGCCAATGGCAGTGGAGGCTACAAGCCATGTACTGGCTCCAACGGGCAATTTACCGTATCCGCTACCGGATTTTCCACATCGTCTGCGGATGTGCTGCACCTTACGTCCCGTCAGTTATGCGGCAATGGCGAAATCATCGCCCGTGTTGCTAATCTCAGCGGCGGCGGCTGGGCTGGCATCACCCTGCGCGAAACGCTGACGCCGGGTTCCAAAAAAGTGGCGCTCAAAACGCAGAACAACGGCAATATCCGCCGCGAGATCAGAACCGTGACCAACGGCGCCGTAAACAACCTAAACTACCTGCGTCCGGGGCACACCTGGCTGCGGTTGGTGCGCAATGGCAATATTTTCTCTGGTTACACCTCTGCAAATGGCACAACCTGGGATTTTGCCTTTACGGCAACGGTGAGTATGGTGGGTTGTGTTTATGCTGGGTTGTTCGCGGAAAGCATCAATACCAATGTGACCACAACGGCAACATTCGACAATGTTCAGGTTATTGGAGGCACGTCTTCGCTGGTTGAGGCGCCACAAACGCCGGTAGCAGCTTCCAACGTTTCACCGGAAGTGTATCCCAACCCGACCAATGGGGAGGTAAACATTGACCTGAGTGGTTATGCCGATCCAGTCGGAACATTGAACGTCTTCGATGCGTATGGCAAATTGGTCGTGCAGCAGCGATTAGATGGTTCGCCGCTGTTCCGCATAAAATTGGATGGCGATGACGGCGTTTATTTCCTCTCCATTGAAGTGGAGGGCGAAGCGCCGGTGACAAAACGCGTGGTGATTGCGCATTAAGTTCGTTTTGTAATAAGGGGTAAATTGGCAAAGGGCAAATTGGCAAACTCGCTATTTGCCCTTTGCCTATTTGCCCCTTGCCTTTGATCCACTTATGAGACATCGTCTTTCAACTGGGGCTGCGCCAGAATCAATCGTTCCATGTATTGGTCAAAAATGATGGAACTATTGTATTTTTGTCTGCTTTTCAGCAAAAACCAACACGAGAAGCACAGACTGACGATATGCGCAATTGGTGGCTGTTTCGCCTGAAATTATTATCCTTTTGCATGGCTGCTATGAGCGCCTGTGCTTATGCCCAAGACATATCGTCCTTGCGCCCTAACGCAACCAGGGCTGCGCAGCCGGTTTTGCTGAACAAAAAAGAAGCGCTCCGTTTTGTACATTATTCCATTTCGGAGGGTTTGCCCAGCAATGGCGTGCGAACGCTGAGTGTGGACGCGGAAGGATTTGTGTGGATAGGCACGCTCAACGGCCTTGCGCGCTGGGATGGCCACCGCATCTCGGCTTTCAGTGAACTGGCGCCCAAAACGATACTACCGGAAGGCGACATCAAGTTGCTGTTTTGCGACAACCGCGGGTCGCTCTGGGTCAAATTTTTAAATACGCCCGGACTGTTTCGCATTAGATTGGCCACTTTTGAGGTAACGGCTTTTGAACATCCGTTTTTTCATTCCAAAGAAGGATTTCCGCCCAATGCGATGCAGGCTCAGGACGGCGATGTGTGGTTTGCAACAATCAAAGGGTTGTCCCGGTATCGCTATGCCACGCAATCCTTCGAGTACTACCCGCTGCAATACAATGCGCGCGGCGACATCACCGGCCAGGTATGCCAAACGCCGGACGGCAAAATATGGGTTGGCGCCAGGCTCGGATTGTTCCTCTTCCATCAGGAAAGCCGGCAATACGAGCGCATTCCGCTGTATGACAATGACAACTTCTATCACATACTGGCCTGCGACAAGGACGGGCGGCTCTGGATCAGTCGATGGTATGATGGCGATCATGGCATAACTGAATTTGATCCGGTGCAGCGTCGGGTACTGCGGTCATTCAGAAAAACGAGGCCCCCGCAAGAAGGCTTTCTCAGCACCGATGTCAGCCTGATATTCCCGGACGGTAATAAAATCTGGTTTTGTACCAATGAAGGCGGATTGTGTGTGTGGGATAAAACCACACAAGAGCTGAAACGCTTTGAACCCGATGAGCTTGACCCCGGCAGCCTGAAAACCTGGACTGCCCTGAGTATGGCCCGCGACAGCTACGGCAATTACTGGGTAGGCACCGAAAGTACGTTGGATTTTTTGCCCCTTTCGGCCAAAACGGCAGAATTGCTGTACAGGCATCCGTTCCAAAAGGAGGGCTTGATTTTTTCTAAAACAAACACAGTCGAGTCCTTATCCAATGGGACTGTGGTTTTCGGGACAGACCGGGGGCTGAGTGTGTACCATCCGGCGCAGGGTACCTGGCGCAGCGTGGAGCTGCCGCTCTACAACAACGAACCCTACAACAATATCATTGTATCATTGGCAGAACACGAGGCCGGCCTTTTCTGGGCTGGTTCCTGGAACGGCTTATATCTGCTGGACAGCCGCTCGGGCGCCATTAAGAAAGAATACCCTGTCATTGACAGTAGCCCGTACAGAAAGGTTAACACGCCGCACCGGCTCCTGCGCGACAGCACGGGCACGCTGTGGATCACTTACAACAACGGCAACCTGCGGCGTTTGCGCAACGGTGAATTCGAATACTTTGATCAGTTGACCGACGACGGAAACGACCTCAACGACCGGTTACATTGCTTTGCTGAACTATCCGCCGGCGGTGTATGGCTGGGCACCGCAGATGGATTGGTGCAATATGACAACGAAAAAGACAGGTTTCGGAATGTGCAGGTAGCCTTCGAAGGCATAAATCCTCCGCTGAGCGTCAGCAGTTTGTGCGTAGCAAGGAATCGCATCCTGTATATGGTGGTCAACGACCGCATTTTTAAACTCGACCTGAAGCAGCCGACTATGAAAGCCCGGGCGATTTCGTTTCCGTTTCCGCTCCGCAATTGTCTCGATCTTATAGAGGATCACCTTGGCGACATCTGGATTTGCGCGGAAAGCGGCCTCGTCCGGTACAGCCCGGCACGCGATGAGGCCCTGTTTTTGGATGCCCGCAATTTTCTACAAGGCAATACCTTTTACTCCATCTGGAGGTTTGACAAATGTGCAAAAGACTCGGACGGGCGGCTCTATTTTGCAGGCATCAACGGCATTTCGATATTGCGCCCCGATGCCCTGGCTATCAATGCGGCCCCGCCTGTAGCCAAAATCGTAGGACTGAAGATCAACAATGAAACAGCGATCCTGGACTCGGCCATTCACCGACTTTCGAAAATGGTGCTTTCGCATTGGCAAAACAACCTCACTTGTGAATTTTCGGCACTGGGTTCCTCCCTTCCGGCGCTCAACCGCTATGCCTATCGGCTATTGCTAAAAAACTGGCGCTTTTCGCAAAACGAGGCACAGTGGATAGAGCTTGGAAATCGCAACATTGTCAACTTCAGTAATTTGCAACCTGGCTCGTACTTGCTGGAAGTGCGCGTAGGCAACAGCGACGGCGTTTGGTGCAAGGCTCCTGCCATGTTGGAAATACGCATCTTGCCGCCCTGGTACAGCCGTTGGTGGGCTTGGGTGCTCTACGGAGGTATTCTTTCGGGAGCAGCGCTGGCCACCTATCGCCATCAACTCCGTCGGCGACTGGATCAAGCCGAAAATGCCCGCCTCAAGGAGATCACCGCTTTCAAATCGCGGTTTTTCACCAACATCACCCACGAATTCCGTACACCCCTGACGGTCATACTCGGCATGAGCGAGCAATTGCAGGAGCAGTCGCCGGCTGCCGATCAAGACAGCCGCCTCCGCGACTTTACGGCCATTATCCGCCGCAACGGGGCCACATTACTGCGACTGGTCAACGAAATCCTCGACCTGTCTAAACTGGAGGTCAACACCTTAACCTTACAATACATACAATCCGATGTACTGAGCCGACTCCGTTACACTGCGGGCAGCCTCCATTCTTTAGCGCAAAGCAAAGGAGTACAACTGGTGGTCGAGAGCCAGGATGCGCCATTTATGATGGATTTCGACCCCGAACGCCTGTCACAGATTGTACATAACCTGCTCTCCAATGCCCTCAAATTTACGCCCTCCGGCGGAAAGGTGACATTGAGCGCAAGCCGGGCCATACAGCATGGGTGCGAGTATCTGCTGATCGAGGTATCCGATACCGGGGCTGGTATTCTACCGGAAGATTTGCCCTACATTTTCGATCGCTACTATCAGGCGAAAAACCAGAGTTATGCCGACCGGGGAGGCAGCGGTATAGGGCTGTCGTTTACGTTTGAATTGGTAAAGTTGATGGGAGGAACCATCAGCGTAGAAAGCGTCATAGAGCGGGGCGCCACTTTCAAGGTGCTCTTGCCTGTGCGGCGGTCGGCTCCGGCCGAACAGCTCATAGCCACTCAAGACGAGGCGGCGCCGTGGCTAATCAAGAGGGAAACCTTATCAACCACACAGGTCGGCGCTCATCTGCCGGCGCTGCTACTCATTGAAGACAACCCCGATGTGATGGCCTACCTGAGCGCTTGCCTGCAAGGCTCGTACCGGCTTTATCAGGCCTACAATGGTCGAGACGGAGTAGAACTCGCCTTTGAAACCGCCCCCGACCTCGTTTTGAGCGATGTAATGATGCCCGTGATGGATGGCTTCGAGGTGTGCCAGGCACTGAAGAATGACCATAGAACCAGCCATGTACCAATTGTGCTGCTCACTGCAAAAGCTACCGTGGAAGACCGCATTGCCGGCCTGCAACGCGGCGCCGATGTCTATTTGGCCAAGCCTTTCAACCAGGCGGAGTTGCTTTTACAACTGGGCAACCTGCTCCAATTGAGGCGGCGGCTGCAAGCTCGCTATGCAGACATGGAACTCCCTGAGCCGACATCCGACCCCGAACTGGCGATAGAAGACAAATTTTTGAGGCAGTTCCGGCAATTCATCGAATCCCAATTGGACAATCCCGGCCTCTCTGTGGACGACCTCTGCCGGGCCGTGGGCATGGGCCGTACCAACCTGCATCAAAAAATCAGCAGCCTCACCGGCCAGTCTTCCATGCAATATGTGCGCGCCATGCGCCTGCGCGAAGCCAGGCGGCTCCTCGAAGCGGGCGAGTTGAATGTATCGGAGGTGGCCTTTGCTGTGGGCTTTGACGACCCCAAATATTTCAGCCGGGTATTTACCGAGGCTTCGGGCATGCCTCCCACGAGTTGGCGCGAAAAAAAATCTTAATCTCCTCATTTTTCAAGGTTTGCGAACAAAAGTCCACCTTTTCCGAACAAAAATGGGAAAGGGTCGGAGGCATTTGCCTGCACATTTGCAGTATCGGGCAAACGCAGTTTCCAAGTGTATAAAGCCGACATCGCCGGAGCTGCCTGCTCAAACTTTCGACCATTCACCAAATCTTGTTCCTTTATGAAAAGATTACGCTTTTTTATCATTTTGGTGCTCTTAGCAGCATCTCAACTCCAGGCAGCTACCTGGTATGTAAAGACCACCGGAAGCGACAGCAACACAGGTCTCTCCTGGGCGCAGGCCTTCAGGAACCTGCAAACCGCCATAGATGCGGCTCAGACAGGCGATCAAATTTGGGTGGCGACGGGCACCTATTCCCCTACCACTACTTTGGGCAGCAACCTTTCGGCGTACTGGCGAACTTTTAAAATACAGAAAGATGTAAAAATCTACGGCGGATTCAACGGTACGGAAACCGCCCTCGCCCAACGCAACTGGACGCTCAACGAAACCATCCTGAGCGGGGCACAGGACGAGGTGCTCCATGTGGTCTACACCAATGGGGTGAGCCAGGAATGCGCAATAGACGGGTTTACGATCACCGGCGGCAACGCAGATCTGGGCGGCGGCACCACTACCAGTCTCAACAGTGCCGGCGGCGGCTGGTACAACGACGCCTATGAAACTACTTCCAGCCCCCGCATAGCTAACTGCAAGTTTATCAACAACAACGCCGAGTATTCCGGCGGCGCTTTTTTGAACAACAGCGTCGGCGGAAATGCGAACCTCGTGTTTACGGACTGCCGCTTTGAGGGCAATACCGCCGGACTGTTTGGCGGCGCTTTTCACAGCGAAGGCAACCTGACTGCAGCGTTTACCAATTGCGTATTCGACCAAAACGGCGGTCAGTGCGAGGGTGGAGCAGTGAGTCATAACCTCACGGCAAGCACCTCTTCCCTTACGTTTACCCATTGCGATTTTTTAAGCCAGCAAACCACCGATGATGGCGGGGCCGTCAATTTTTCAGGTGTTGAGGGCACCAGGACCGCTGTTTTTTCGGACTGTACATTCAAAGGCAATGTCGGCAAAATCGGAGCAGCGATCCACATGTCTGAAAACTTCGGCAATACCCAGTTACAAATGATCAACTGCCTGCTAAGCGGCAACGGCTCCCGGCAGTCTCCTGTCACTTACCAATATCTTATTTTCATACAGCAAAGTAACGGATCGGCCACATTGAACATGATGAACTGTACCATGGCAGGCAATGCCACCTCCGGTTATATCCGGGGGATCAGCGCCGGAATCAACCTCACCAATTGTATCTCTCAATTGAACTGGGACTCCTCCCTGCAGAACGTCACCGCAGATTATTGCAACCTCGGCAATACCAATCTCAACACCTTCGGACAAAACAACTACAACCAAACGCCTGGCTTTGTCAGTCCCCTCTCCTGGAATGATGCTCCTGCTATTGGCGGCGACTACAGCATACAGGCCTGCTCGCCCGATATGGATCGCGGAACAAATACCGGCGCGCCGGCCACCGACATATTGGGCAATGCGCGTCCTGTCGGAGCAGGCATAGACGCAGGGGCTTATGAGTTCCAGTCCCTTGCTGCCATATGCACGACCTGCCTTACCGGCGGAAACATAGTGTATGTGAAAGCCAATGCTGCCGGGGCTAACAACGGCAAGAACTGGGCCAATGCCTTCACCGATCTGCAAAGCGCTTTGGCTGTGGCCAATACGTGCCCCAACATCACCGAAATATGGGTGTCGGCCGGAACCTACAAGCCCACATCCGGTACGGACCGCAACAGCGCCTTCACCATGAAAAACAACCTCGGCATCTACGGGGGCTTTGCCGGCACTGAAAACCAGCGCTCCCAACGCAACTGGATGAGCAATATCACGACCCTCAGCGGCGACATCGGAACGCCCGGCAACCACGCCGACAACTCCTTCAACGTCGTTCTCAATTTATACAACAACCTCAACCAAACAGCCATCCTCGACGGATTCAGCGTCAGAGACGGCAGAGCATTTGGAACAAACGGCACCCATAGAATCGTTGGCGGCGGCGTGCGCAACGAAAACAGCTCGCCTGCATTCCGCAATTGCAGCTTCTCAGGGAATGCTGCCTCGGGCGGTGGCGGCGCAGTAGGAAATGAAAGCTCTTCCGCAACTTTTACCAACTGTAGTTTCAACGAAAATTCCGCGTTCTCAGGGGGCGCGATGTATAACAGGAATTCTTCTTTAGTCATCAGTCACTGTACTTTTTCCAATAATTCAGCCACTTTTGGAGCCGGCGTCAGCGAAGTGTTTTCTTCCTCAAGCATAAGCCACTCTGTCTTCTCGGGCAATATGGCAGAACAGGAAGGAGGAGGGATGAAGTTTAGCGGAGACAACGTCAATGGCAATATTGAGGTAGTCAATTGCCTGTTTGCCGGTAATACTTCCCAATCCAAAGGGGGCGCTTTTAGCTTTGACAACCACGAAAGCGGCAGCTACCGGTTTATCAACTGTACTTTTTGGGGCAATACCGCTCCTGATGGCGGAGGAACGATAAATTCCAATATTTTAGACGACGGTATTACTTTCCCTTCCCTGATTAACTGCATCGTCTGGGGCAATTCTTCCATTTTTGGACAAAACAACAGCCAAGAGGGCCGTCTTCACATCAGCCATTCGCTCATTCAGGGTACGGAATGCCCTGCATGGGTCACTTGCGGCTCGGGGGTAATTTTCAACCAAGACCCGCTTTTCGTAGATTCCGACAATGGCGACTTCCGGATACTAGGCTGCTCGCCGGCGCTGAACGTGGGCAGCAACGCCGCCCTGCCTGCCGGTACGACTACCGATCTGGACGGCAGCCCGCGTTTCTTCAACAACGGAATCGTGGACCTCGGCGCTTACGAATACCAGGGCTTATCGCCGGTGCTTGCTGCTGTTTGTAAAAATGCAACCATCACGCTGGGCGCCGACAATACCGCCACCGTGTCCGCATCGCAAATTGACAATGGCTCTGCTGGTTGTGGCACACTACTTCTTTCCATCAATGGCCAACCCTCACTCACTTTCAATTGCAATGATGTGGGACAGAATATGGTGGAGCTAACCGTAGCGGATGCGTTCGGCGGCACAGCAACTTGCAGCGCAACGGTATCGGTAGAAGACAATACGCCGCCCACCATCATCTGCCCGCCCATGCAAACGCTGGTACTGGGTAATAACTGCTCGGCAACCTTGCCCAACTACGCCGGCATGGCTACGGCCAATGACAACTGCGGCGTGCAAAGCGTGATGCAATCGCCCGCTGCGGGTACCGTAGTCTCCAACACCGGCAACATCACCGTGACCCTGACCGTAACCGATATGAATGGTCTGACCAACTCCTGCACGTTCACGGTAACAAAAGTGGACAACACGGCGCCGAGCATCACCTGCCCAACGACAAAAACTTTGGTGCTTGGCGCAAATTGCACGGTGAGCTTGCCCAACTACACCAGCCTGGCGACAACGGGCGATAACTGCGGTGTGCAAGGCGTAACACAGTCTCCGGCAGCGGGAACCACCGTTTCCGGTACTGGCAACATGACCGTGACCTTGACGGTAACCGACATCAACGGTCTGACCAATTCCTGCACGTTCACCGTCACCAAAGTGGACGAAACGCCGCCAACAGTGGTTTGCAAAAACACGACGGTATTCCTGACTGCAGCAGGCAATTACACGCTTTTAGCTGCCGATGTGTTCAACGCCGCAGCGTCTTCCGACAACTGTTCCGGCGTATTGACGGTGACGAATATTTTGCCTGCGGCGGTCAGTTGCAACCAGGTCAATCAGACCATTCCGGTGACGGTAACGGTTCAGGATGCTGCCGGAAACTCGGCTACTTGTACAGCGCAAATCACAGTTCAGGAAGGTAGCGCACTGCCGGAAAACTGGAGCAGCAACAACGTGGGTAACGCCAATGGCAGTGCAGGCTATAAGCCCTGCACCTCCAATGGTCAGTTCACCGTAACGGCTACCGGATTTTCTACTTCGTCTGAAGATGTGTTGCACCTGACGTCCCGCCAGCTTTGCGGCAATGGCGAAATCATCGCCCGCGTCGCTAACGTCACCGGCGGCGGTTGGGCAGGCATTACCCTCCGCGAAACGCTGACGCCCGGTTCCAAAAAAGTGGCGCTCAAAACACAGAACAACGGCAATATCCGCCGCGAGATCCGCACCGTGACCAACGGCGCAACAAACAACCTGAATTACTTCCGCCCGGCACATACCTGGCTGCGCTTGGTACGCAATGGCAGCACCTTTGAAGGCTATACGTCAATTGACGGCAGCACCTGGTCGTTTGCCTTTTCGGCAACGGTGAGCATGACGGGTTGCATTTATGCGGGGCTATTCGCGGAAAGCGTCAATACCAATGTGACGACTACAGCCACGTTTGACAATGTCCAGATCATTGGAGGCACGCCTTCGCTAATTGAGGCGCCACAAACGCCGGCAGCTGCTTCGGCCTTTTCGCCGGAAGTGTATCCCAACCCGACTACCGGGGAGGTGAACATTGACCTGAGTGGTTACGCCAATCCGGTTGGAACCGTAAAAGTCTTCGACGCTTATGGCAAATTGGTCATGCAAAACCAGTTAGACGGATCGCCGCTGTTCCGCATGAAAATGGACAGCGACGACGGCGTTTATTTCCTCTCCATTAAAGTAGAGGGAGAAGCGCCGGTGACGAAACGCGTGGTGGTTGCGCATTAAGGAGTCACTTATACGTTTTAAAAAACGCATAAGCCTTGATACACGGTTTAGAATAAAATAGGTGCCGGACGCTTTGAAAGTGTCCGGCACCTATTTTATTCTAAACCGTCCCAAAAAAGATGGCCTGAACCGGTACGCCGGGTATCGTTTCAAAGTGTATTTCAACGGTACACCGTATATAATATTTAAGAATGCTTGGTTTTTTATTCGAAAAAAAATAAATTTGCAGTGGTGTTTGAACTAATTTTTTTCAAGCATTGATCCAATCCCCCCGCATTTTTTTCTGCTATCCGACTACGGTCTTTATCCTTCAAACATGCAGATAACCTGTGCGTTTGTAACTTTATTGTATTGTTTTAAACGATCACATAAACTAAATCCTGTTACGATGTTACAACTTTTATCTACGGTCAGCCCTGGCATTTTGGGGAATTGTCTTTGCGTGTTAGCTAAAAAATCCGGGCTACGCCCCTGGCATAAGGCCGATTATCGTTTGCGCAGTTACGGCCTACCTCTTATGATGGTTCTTGCACTGGGGGTTATGCTCCGGGTGGAAGCATGGGCCCAACCAGCAGGTTGGCAATATTACAGCCGAATATCCATTACAGAGAATTCAGGTCTTAATGTAGCCAACTATCAGCTTTTGTTAACCCTAAACACACAGGATCTTGTGACAGCGGGACAAATAAATGCCAACGGAGATGACATCCGTTTTGGGGCCGACCTCAATGGCACTACCCTGTTCAGTTATTGGATTGAAAGCGGCATGAATACCTCCAATACGAAGATATGGGTGAAAATCCCGTTTTTGGCGGCCAATGCGGTTACGGACATTTACCTGTTTTACGGCAACAATAGTGCAAGCGCAGAATCCAACATTGATGGTACTTTTATCGGGCCGCATTCTTCTACCGACAGCATTGCTTCAGGCAGCTCCGGAGGGTCAACTAATTCTCAGCGCGGTTTCAGATTTGCCCCAAATGAAGATATTCTGGTCAAAAGATTTGGCAAGCGGGAGCCTAATGGCAGTACTCGTTATGTTACGCTTTTTGACTTTAACTCCCAAGCAATTCTGCGCCAGCATCAAGTCACCGGGCCTGCCGGTCAGTATATTTATTCGGACCTGGGCAGCCCGATATGGCTTACTCAAGGCACCCAATACCTGCTTGAACTCTATCAGGGTTCAAGCGATGGCTATTATTTCGGCGTATCCTCACAAATAGGCACCCACCTTACGTATTACGATATGCGTTATTGTAATAGCTGCACGCAAAATACATTTCCAACTTTGATTCTCAACGGGTACCAATATGGTTATCCCGACTTTCATTATTACACCAAAAATAATGTGGCCTCTCCGCCAACTTATTCTATCTGCCCTGCTGAAATTTGTAATGGTATTGACGACAACTGCGATGGTAATGTTGACGAAGGCGTACAGACAATTTATTATCGCGATTTTGACACCGACGGTTTTGGCAATCCCTCAAGCGTTATCTCTGCTTGCTCGCAGCCCAGCGGTTATGTGACCAACGACATGGACTGTAACGACCTCAACCCTGTCGAAAAACCAGGCCAAAGCTGGTACAAAGACACCGATGGCGACGGCTACGCCCAAACCGGCGCAGCTACGATCACGCAGTGCACTCGCCCGGTGGGCTATAAAGCAGCCAGTGAATTGACAAGCACCACTGGTGATTGCAACGACAACAACGCTACTGTCAAACCCGGCGCTACGGAAGTTTGTGATGGCCTTGACAACAACTGCGATGGTACGATTGACAATATCCCATCCGGTGGCGGGGTATGGCAAAATGCAAATGTAGGAACGGCCAACGGCAATGCTACTTACCCACCCTGCGATGCCCAACCGAATGACGTATTCACGATTCAGGCTTCGAGCTTCTCCACTTCCATCAGCGATCAACTGCACCTTGTTTACCAACAGCTTTGCGGCAATGTTGAACTCATCGCCCATGTCACGGGTGTGAACAACGGCGGCTGGGCCGGCATTACCCTGCGCGAAACGCTGATGCCCGGCTCCAAAAAAGTAGCGCTCAAAACGCAGTTTTCTAATAATATCCGTCGTGAAATCCGAACAACCACCAATGCCGCGGCGAGTATCCTGAATTTATCCCGGACGCATACGTGGCTCCGCTTGGTGCGCAACGGCAGCAACTTTGTAGGCTATACCTCAACAAACGGAGTAACCTGGGATTTTGCCTTCTCGACAACGGTGACCATGACGAGTTGTATTTATGTTGGGTTGTTCTCTGAAAGCATCAATGCGAATGTAGTCACTACAGCGACGTTTGATAACGTTCAAATCAATGGAGGGGTGCTTCCGCTGATTCAGGCGCCACAAACGCCCGTAGCTGCTTCGAACCTTTCGCCGGAAGTATATCCAAACCCGACTACCGGAGAGGTCAACATTGACCTGAGTAGCTATGCCAATCCGGTTGGAACCGTAAAAGTTTTTGATGCTTATGGCAAATTGGTCATGCAGCGTCAATTAGACGGATCGCACCTGTTCGGCATGAAAATAGACCGCGCGGACGGCGTTTATTTCCTCTCCATTGAAGTGGAAGGCGAAGCGCCGGTGACGAAACGCGTGGTGGTTGCGCATTAAGAAAAGGGGCAAAGCCTGTCCCGCCTAAGCGGGAGGGCAAAGGGCAAGAGGCAAAGGGCAATAATGCATCTTGCCTCTTGCTAATTTGCCAATTGAAGAGCGATATTGTTCAAAGTCATACCTTCATTGATTATTTTAAACTAAGTTAGTTTTTTCTGAAACATAGGGGCGGCTTTCCCGTAACCTAAATGGAATTTTATGTTTGGCCAATGTTTATGTTTTTTGGTCAAAACGCAATAGCCTTTCCCTTGCCGATCACAAAACATGGATGTCTCCTATAGAGTAGATACGTTTAATGTAAATTATTTCACGAAATCATTTTTTTCTCATGAAAAAAAAACTACCTCAGTTTGGATGGATGATGCCGAAAAAGCAAATCCTGCTTTTTTTTATTGCCCTTTTTGCTGCGTTGAGCAGTGTGCATGGGCAAACAACCTTTAGCGCCGGCGGCTTGCCAGTCGCTATTCCCGATCCAGGGAATGTTAACAATACCATTACCGTTTCAGGGCTTCCCGGAACAGTGGCTACAGCCGATGAGGTGCAAATTAATGTAGCCATTTCACATGCCTGGGCGAGCGATATTGTAATAGGAGTGACACCGCCGGGGGGAACCGAGGTTATCATTGTGAATCGCATAGGCGGGGGCATGAATATTGATATGAGTTCTGCTAATGTACTTAGCTTTCGCTCAAATGCTGCCGCAGTTGTCACCGTACCTGGATTAAACGGGGTAATTCCTGCCGGGATTTATCTACCCTCTGGAGCAAATGCAGTAGGTAGCTTCGCCTCTTTAGTAGGCGCTACCCGCAACGGAAACTGGATCATAAGAGTCCGGGATGACGATTCCATTATTCAGGGATCACTCCAAAGCGCATCTATTAGCTTTTTTGGTGTAGGAAGTGCCTGCCCCGACCCGCCTACGGCCAGCGTTTCAACGCAGCCCACCTGTGCGGTTCCTACGGGTACCATTACGGTGACTGGTCCGGAAGCTGGCCCGAGCGTTACTTACACCCTCACGGGTACTGTGCCAGTAGTAGCTGCAGCTACCAATGCAACTGGTGTATTTAGTGGCTTAGCTCCCGGCACGTATGAGGTGGTATCCAGCGTAGACGATTGCGTTTCGCCTGCTGCAACCCTGGTGGTGAATGCAGCTCCATCCCCCACTACCTATTACGCCGACACGGACCAGGACGGCTTCGGCAACCCGGGCAACACCACCCAGGCCTGCTCGCAGCCCGGCGGTTATGTGACCGATAATACAGACTGTAACGACCTCAGCGCCGTCGAAAAACCTGGCCAGGTCTGGTACAAAGACACCGACGGCGACGGCTACGCCCAAACCGGCGCAGCTACGATCACGCAATGCGCCCGCCCGGTAGGCTATAAAGCAGCCAGTGAACTGGCCAGCACCACCGGCGATTGCAACGACGGCAACGCCGGCATCAAACCCGGCATTCCTGAAGTTTGCAACGGCATTGACGACAACTGCAACGGCAGCACCGATGAAGGCGTACTGACGACCTACTACGCCGACGTGGATCAGGACGGCTTCGGCAACCCCGCCAACACCACCCAGGCTTGTTCACAGCCCGGCGGTTATGTGACCGACAATACGGACTGTAACGACCTCAGCTCCATCGAAAAACCCGGCCAGATCTGGTATAAAGACACGGACAACGATAACTACGCGCAAACTGGCGCAGCTTCGATCACGCAATGCGCCCGCCCTACAGGCTACAAAGCAGCCACTGAATTGGCCAGCACCACCGGCGATTGTAACGACAACAACGCCGCCATCAAACCAGGCGTTCCGGAAATCTGCGACGGCGTGGATAACAACTGCAATGGCATGACCGACGATGGGCTCCCCTTTACTACTTACTATACCGATGCTGACGGCGATGGTTATGGCACAGGTTCAGGTCAGTCGCGTTGCTCCAATCCAGGTGAAGGTTTTGCCACCCAGGCAGGGGATTGCAACGACAATAACGCTGCCATTAAGCCAGGTGCTACGGAAGTTTGCGATGGCGTGGACAACAATTGCGATGGTACGGTTGACAACGTCCTATCCGGTGGCGGAGCATGGCAAAGTGCAAATGTAGGAACGGCCAATGGCAATGCTACTTATCCGCCCTGCGATGCGGAATCCAATGACGTGTTCACGATTCAGGCTTCGGGCTTCTCCACTTCCAGCAGCGACAAACTTCACGCCGTCTACCAACAGCTTTGCGGCAATGTCGAACTTATCGCCCATGTCACGGGAGTCACTAATGGTGGCTGGGCAGGCATTACCCTGCGCGAAACGCTGATGCCGGGTTCCAAAAAAGTGGCGCTCAAAACGCAGAGCAACGGCAATATCCGCCGAGAAATCAGAAGCACGACCAACGGAGCAACAAGCAACCTGAACTACTTGCGCCCGGGGCACAGCTGGTTGCGCTTGGCGCGCAGCGGCAGCAGTTTTGTAGGCTATACGTCAACTGACGGCAGTACCTGGACGTTTGCCTTCACGACAACGGTGAGCATGACCGGTTGTATCTATGTTGGCTTGTTCTCCGAAAGCATCAATGCCAATGTGACTACTACGGCCACGTTTGATAATGTCCGGATCATTGGAGGAGGCACGCCTTCGCTGATTGAAGCGCCGCACACGCCGGAAGCGGCTTCGGTCTTTTCACCTGAAGTGTATCCCAACCCGACTTCCGGGGAGGTGAACATTGACCTCAGTGGTTACGCCGACCCAGTTGGAACCGTCCGGGTATTCGATGTTTTTGGCAAACATGTTGAAAATGTGCGATTGGATGGTTCATCGCTATTCCGCATGGAAATGAACAATGCAGACGGCGTTTATTTCCTCTCCATTGAGGTGGAGGGCATGGCGCCTGTAACGAAACGGGTGGTGATTGCGCGTTAAGAAGTCGTTTCAGACCTCTAAAGTTTTAAAAAACTTATAGGTCTCAATAAAATTAACATTGAGATTTTAACCATTCAACAGCCGGAGCACGAGCTCCGGCTGTTTTTTATTTTGACTACCTTTGCAGAAAGTGCAGTCAATATATGAGGTATCTGCTGAGTTTAGCACTGCTATTTAGCGTTCAAACCGGCAAATTAATTAGCCAGTCTCTGATGCCGGAAAGCCTGACCATTGATGACGGGCTTTCCCAGGGCATGGTATTTGATATCCTGCAAACGCGGGATGGATTTTTGTGGATAGCTACAAAAGGGGGATTAAACCGCTACGACGGCTATAATTTTAAAGTCTGGGACAATGACCCGAAAAACCCTTATTCATCAATAGAGAGCATCGTAACTACGCTGTTTGAGGATAGTCGAAATTGGCTTTGGGCTGGATATGGGAAGGAATGCGTCCAGCTCTTCGACCGAAAAACCGACCGGTTTTACCGTTTCAACCTGCCCAAATCTGCAAACCATAACAATCAAACGGAATACGATATCCGGCAAATCACGGAAGACCGGCATGGTCATATCTGGATTGTAAGCCGGGTAGGGGGTGTTTTTCGCCTCAAAATTCCGAAATCCTGGTCGCGGGGTTTTCCCGACAAACCCGATTTGTCTTCGGAAGTGGTATTTGAACCTGTCCGTTTTTCGGTGTCTTCCCGGGCAAAATCGGGAGATTTCGAAGAATTCAGAACCCTCCTTCATACGCAAACCGGCGAAATATGGATGGGCACTTCTCAACAGCTTTACCTGATTGATGCCCAATCACTTCTTGCAACTCCAATTCCCAATCAGCCGCTACTGCTCCAACACTGGAACTTGATTCAGCAGCCAACTGGAGAAATCTGGGGGGCGTGCAGCGATCATATTTTCAGATATCAAAAAGGCGTTTTTACCACCCTGCCCCTGATCAGCGCGGCTTACGGAGAAGGCGAGACTTATCCGGTATTAACCTTTGGGAAAGGTGGCGAGTTGTGGCTACTGTATGAAAAATCGCTTTGGAAGATCCCCAAAGATGGCGTTTTAACCCTTCGCGCGCCCGATTGTCGGATTGACAGGCTGGGGAATGAACTGTTTCAGGACAAACTGAACAACTTGTGGGTAGGAACGCTGGGATATGGGCTTAGAAAAATTATCCTCCGCAGGTCGCAGTTCAATACAGGAATGGAGGGCATTAGTGTCTGGAGGGTATGGCAATCTAAGCGCGGGGAAATTTGGTGCAATTTGTTTAACAAAATCGTCGAATTTGATCCCCTGACCGGAAAAGCCAGCCAACAATCGGCATTTCCTGATGCCCCACCCCAGCAGAACGATCTAATTTTCGATCCGGACGGGAGTTTCTGGCTATTGTGTGGTTTGCGGGAAGGCAACATCAACTTTAGCGAAGTGCGGCATTATCGCAGCGATAAAACCCTGATAAAATCCTATCCGATTTCCATTGGGCGCTATCCTTATGCCAGGTTGATGCGCGATCGGGATGGCAAAATCTGGATTTCAGGCGCCTCCGGTAAATTATTAAAACTGGACCCGGCTACCGGCAGTCAAAAAGTATACGACGCCAGTTTTCTCTTTAAAGAAGATGCTCAAACCATCTTTATCATAGCCCTGACGGAGGACAACATGGGGCAACTCTGGCTTGGCACCCAATACGGATTGGTGAAAGGGCTCCGCAAAGGAGATCAACTTGATTTTCAACTAATTGAAGGTGCAGGCATAAATGGCCGGTCGCCCAATAACAATTCGATTGCTTCTATCCTCCAAGACCCCCATCACCCTGACCAGTTGTGGATTGGAACAAAAGGCGGCGGTGTTAACTGGCTGAATATAAAAACCGGCGCCTTTTCTTATCTGACAGAAGAAGATGGCCTTCCCAATGACATCGTGTATGGGGTATTGGCTGAAAAAAACCGTAGAAACTATTGGTGCAGTACGAATCGGGGGTTGGCGCGCATCACGATGGATGATAAAGATCCGATAAAAATCACTTCTTTCACAGTAAGCGATGGGTTACAAAGCAACGAATTCAATACGCAATCCTTCTCTACAGGACAGGATGGCTCTTTTTTGTTTGGCGGCGTCAATGGCTTCAACCGCTTTTTTCCGGAAAACCTTGAATTTGACAACAATCCGCCACAAGTCTACATCGTCGGTGTAAAAGTGAATCAAAAAAATCTGCGCTTTTCGGTCAACGACAAAGCGCTGAGCAGCCCCGTCGAGTACGCCAACCGGCTGGAGTTGGATTATACAAGAAATAACCTCTCGTTTGAATTTTCTTCAATGGATTTTACAGATCCGAAAAAAAATCAATACTTATACCAGTTGCTCCCCATCGAAAAAGAGTGGATTCCGGCTCGCAACGACCATTTTGCCCATTATACACACCTCGCCCCCGGCAACTACACGCTCCGGGTTCGCGGCAGCAACAGCGTTGGTGTCTGGAATGAAACCCCGGTTGAAATGACCATCGTCATTAGCCCGCCATGGTGGCGTTCCAAATTGGCTTACGCCCTGTATCTGCTGGCTGCAGCCGTTGCCGTTTGGCAAGCCTGGCGTTTTCAGGTTTACCGGTTCAAAGTCCGGGAACAATTAGCTGCCGAACAACGCGAAACCGAACGCCTGAAAGCAGTAGAACAAATGAAAACCAATTTCTTCAACAACATCACCCATGAATTCAGAACGCCCCTGTCCTTGATTTTGGAACCTGCACGGCGCATCAAACTCAAAATTGCGGATCCTGAAGTCAGAGAAAACGCCAGTCGAATAGAAAACAATAGTTTGCGCTTACTGAACATGGTCAATCAACTCCTCGATATTGCCAAGCTCGAGAATGGCAGCATGACTTTAGATTTGAAATTTAGCTCAATTTCAGGTGCAATCAGGGAAATTTACCGCACTTTTTTACCGCTGGCTGAGAAAAAAAACATCAAGCTTTCGCTCTCTATTGATCCAGATATTCCGGAGTTTTTCTTCGACTACAACAAGGTTGAATTGACCCTGAACAACCTGATCAGCAATGCTTTAAAATTCACGCCCAAGAGCGGTAGCATCAGCATCTCGGCAGCCATTTCCCCCCTGCCAGCCTCACCCCTCCCCTCCCCTGCCTGCAATCAGCCCGCACAGGCTGTCGTCATAAAAGTCAGCGACACGGGGATTGGAATACCCAAAGCTGCCCTCGACCGGGTATTTGAGCGTTTTTATCAGGTTTCAGCGACTGAAAAGAATGCGCAATTAACAACCCATACCTGGGAGGAAGCGGGCATTAGTACCGGAACCGGGATTGGACTTGCCCTGAGCAAAGAACTGACCGAAATGATGGGAGGAATCCTTGTTGCGGAAAGCCCCAATCCACTGACCGGCGGTCAGGGCACCGTATTTTCATTCTGGTTGCCGATGCGCTATACCGCTGCTGTTGAGCCTGATGACGCAAAGGAATTCCCGCAGGAAGCAATTCTTTCCCAATCCGATGTTGTCGCAGATGCATCACCTGAACCACCTTCCGCAGCTATCCCCTCCAAAGCGACTCAGGATAAAGCCGGAAAGCGTATTGAAAAACTGGCAGCCTTAGTCATTGAAGATAATGCCGACCTTAGAGCATTCATCAAAGCATCAATCAGGGAACAATGGCAGGTGTTGGAAGCCACTAACGGGGAAGAAGGCATACAAACCGCCATAGAACTTATCCCGGACCTGGTCATTACAGACCTGATGATGCCGTTAAAAGATGGCTATGTAGTTTGTGATGAATTGAAAAACAATGAATTAACTGCCCATATTCCAATTATTTTGCTTACCGCAAAAGCAAGCCTGGATGCTAAATTAAAAGGGTTGCGCAAAGGCGCGGATGATTATTTGACCAAACCTTTTCACACCGAAGAACTCTTGGCCAGGATGGACAATCTGGTTGAAATCCGCCAAAAATTGCGCGAGCGTTTCAGCAAGCAAAGCCTTGGCACAAGCATATCGGACTCGCCTGATAACCATGAGTTTCTATCGCCCCCGGATAAAGAATTTCTGCGCCGCTTCATTTTGATGCTCGAAGAAAATTTGAACAATGTGGAACTTGGAATTGATGATTTTGCTAAAAAAATGTTCCTGAGCCGTTCCCAACTACACCGGAAAACCAGAGCGCTGACCGATCAAAATCCGACCGAATTTATAAAAGGCTACCGTTTGGAAAAAGCAATGAGTTTATTAAAAAATCGGGAAGGCGGAATCAGTGAAATTGCTACGCGTGTCGGTTTTAGCAACGAGAAGTATTTTTCCACCGTTTTTAAGGAAAAATTTGGCGTTTCGCCCAGCCGGGTGTAGGTGGTTTAGGACCTGACCTGACACGAACCATGTACCCGCATCAACCCTGCAAGCAACAACAGCGCACAATACATAAAACGTAAAAAAATTAAAGGCGAGTACTTGGTTTTTTATGTGAAAAAAAATAAATTTGTGCTGTTATTGAACTAATTTTAGTTTCAAAGATTGATCCAATCCCCCCGCATTTTTATCCGCTATCCACCTACCGTCTTTACCCCTCAAATACACTTGCAAGTAGCTTGTGTATTTGCAATACTGTTGTGGTATTTTTAGATCATCAATATAAACTAAATCCTTTCACGATGTTACAACTTTTATCTACAGTAAGCCTTGGCATTTTGGGAACTAAAAAATCCGGGCTACGCTCCTGGCGCATGGCCAATTATCGTTTGCGCAGCTGCGGCGTACCACTTATGGTTCTGGTACTGGGGGTTATGCTCCGGGTGGAAGCCTTGGCCCAACCGGCAGGCTGGCTGCATTCCAGGGGGATTAATATTACAGAACAATCGGGGTTTAGTGTAGCCAACTACCAGCTTTTGTTGACCCTAAATACACAGGACCTTGTGACAGCGGGACAAATGAATGCCAACGGAGACGACATCCGTTTTGGCGCCGACCCCAATGGCAGTACCCTGCTCAGCTATTGGATTGAAAGCGGCATGAATACCTCCAACACGAAGATATGGGTAAAAATCCCGTTTCTGGCCGCCAATGCTGCTACGAACATTTACCTGTTTTTTGGCAACAACAGCGCAAGCGCCGAATCCAATATTGATGGTACTTTTATCGGGCCGCATTCTTCTACCGATAGCATTGCTTCAGGCAACTCCGGAGGGGTAACCAATTCTCAGCGCGGTTTCAGATTTGCCCCAAATGAAGATATTCTGGTAAAAAGATTTGGCAAGCGGGAGCCTAATGGCAGTACTCGTTATGTTACGCTTTTTGACTTCAATTCCCAGGCCATTCTGCGCCAGCACCAGGTTAGCGGACCTGCCGGTCAGTATGCTTATAGTGACCTGAGCAGCCCGATATGGCTTACACAAAGCGTCCAATACCTGCTTGAACTCTATCAGGGTTCAAGCGACGGCTATTATTTCGGCGTATCCTCACAAATAGGCACCCACCTTACGTATTACGATATGCGTTATTGTAATGGCTGCTCTCAAAATACGTTTCCGGGGTCGGTGCTCAACGGGTATCAATATGGTTATCCTGACTTCCATTATTATACAAAAAATAATGTAACCCCTGCGCCAACTTATTCTATCTGCCCAGCTGAAGTATGTAATGGTATTGATGACAACTGTGACGGCAATATTGACGAAGGCGTGCTGACAACCTACTACCGCGACATGGACAGCGATGGCTTTGGCAACCCCTCCAATACCACTCAGGCGTGCTCGCTGCCCGGCGGTTATGTGACAGACAACACCGACTGTAATGACAACAGCGCCATTGAAAAACCGGGCCAGGTTTGGTACAAGGACACCGACAACGACGGCTATGCAGAAACCGGGACGACGCTGACGCAGTGTTTGCGGCCGGTTGGTTATAAGGCGGCAGTTGAATTAACGGCCACTACAGGCGATTGCAACGACGATCCCGCCACGGGCGGGATGACAAATCCAGCCGCGACGGAAATTTGCGATGGTATTGACAACAACTGCAACGTGGTCATAGACGAAGGGGTTCAGACAATCTATTATCGCGATTTTGACAATGATGGTTTTGGCAATCCTTCCAGTACGATATCGGCTTGCTCGCTGCCAGGCGGTTATGTGACGAACAGCACCGACTGTAATGACAACAGCGCCATAGAAAAACCGGGGCAGGTCTGGTACAAAGACACCGACAACGACGGCTATGCAGAAACTGGCACTACCCTTACCCAGTGCGCGCGACCGGTGGGCTACAAAGTGGCCGCTGAATTAACTGCTACTACAGGCGATTGCAACGATGGCAACGCTGCCATTAAACCCGGTGCTATAGAAATTTGCGATGGTATTGACAACAACTGCAACGGCACTACAGATGAAGGCGTATTGACTACGTTCTACCGCGACATGGACAATGACGGTTTCGGCAATCCATCCAATACCACACAAGCCTGTTCCCTGCCAAGCGGTTATGTGTCCAACAACACCGACTGTAATGACAACAGCGCCATAGAAAAACCGGGCCAGGTCTGGTACAAGGACGCCGACAACGACGGCTATGCCCAAACGGGGGCCTCCCCCCTTACCCAATGCGCGCGACCGGTGGGCTACAAAGTGGCCGCTGAATTAATTGCAACGACAGGCGATTGCAACGACGATCTCGCCACGGGCGGGATGACAAATCCAGCTGCAGCTGAAATTTGCGACGGGGTGGACAACAATTGTAACGGACAGGTTGATGAATCGTCAGCGATAGGAACCCCCTGGATAAGCGGTGGCATAGGATCGGGCGCCAATGGTACTGCGGTGCAAAATTGCATAGGTGTAAATACCTCCGCGTATAGTTTATCGGCGCAAGGCAACTCTACCCCTACCGGAGAAGTTGGCCATTTTGTTTATCAGCAAATATGCGGCAATACTGCGTCGCTTACGGTTCGCATTGCAACCCTGGGTGGTGGCGGCTGGGCCGGCATCAGCATGCGCGAAAGCCTGGCAGGAGGTTCTCGTATGGTGGCTTTAAAAACGCAACTAGGAAATATGGGGATCAGGGAAGTCCGTTCGGCCACCAATGGGCCCAAGCAAACGCAGACTTTTCCGGCAACTTTGCAGCACGAATGGCTGCGTATTGTGCGCAATGGCAATACTTTCCAATACTACATCTCGCCTAATGGGGTTAACTGGCAATTGGTAGGTGCGGTAAACACAACTATGAGTTCTTGCCTGTTGGTGGGTATGTTTGTTGAAAGCATCAACGTGAATACCACAACAACGGCTTCTTTTACCAACATAACCGTAAGCGGCGGTACAACACTCACCCTGGGCAGCCAGGTTGACAGCGGATTCAACAGCAAAGCAGAAACGCTTAGCTTTAGCATCTTCCCCAATCCTTCATCCGGCGAAGTTGATTTGGATTTAACCAACTACGAAGGTCGCGCCGTAAGTGTTGAAATATTCACTTTGGACAGCCGGCTCATCCAGCAGTACACCATAGGAAAGCCGCAAATGGTGGAGCGACTCAACTTGTCGGCCCTACAAAAAGGCATGTATCTGATTAAAGTAACAGATAGCAACAACCATAGCAAGGCCGTGCAGCGCATTGTTATTCAGTAGTATTTATTTACTACCGCGTCACCTGAATACAGGTTTTATCATGAGCCATCCCGAATGTTTTTTCAGGATGGCTCATGTTGTTTATAGTCCCCATTTTCAGGTAGCTTAAGCAGCCATTGACTTTATTGAAGCATCAAATTGCTGTTGAAGTAGACGGCATGGCCCCCGTTATCAAACGCGTGGTAATCGCGCATTAAGCGTGTCATTCTTCCAAAAATGCAACGAGAACAAACCATTTTGCAACAACAGCGAACCCTTAAATGGGCAATTCTACCCTAAATTTGTAGCATCGGTTTTGAAACCCTGTGTCCCTTTGGCAATGCGCTAACGGAACACAGCAAGGCGCCGGGTGTGTGGCAAAAGGCTACCACCCGGCTTTTTTAAAAAACAGATTTACACGTTATAACGGCAGTCGGGATTCCGGCTGCCGTTTTTATTTGGCGTGAATATTCACCCCAATGCGCCTCCCACCTTGATGAATAGATACTTTAAATTAACTTTGTACCTGACGATGGGGTAGGTGTCGGACACCTCGCAGGTCTCCGACACCTACCCCATCGTCAGGATCTATCCGCAAATCAAAAAACAGCAGCACATGGGAGACACCAACAACGGAACGCAGACAACCAACAACCAAAACAGTTTTCCCAGCCTTGGGGCTTCCCTCAAACCGGGCATGAAACTGTTGTCCCGATTTTTTGAGGTTTTGTGGACTTCCCTCCTCAGCCTGATTTCTTTAGTTTGGGAAGTCGCCACCCAGGGTTTAAAAATGTTGTTGGACACCCTGAAAGAAATCCCGCCCATGGTCATCGGTCTCGTGTCGGCTACCCTGCTTTGCTGGTTCGGGTTGACCTTGCTAACCAGCAATGAAGCCATCCGCGTCATTTTTGCTGTTACCCTGTCTTTACTGGCGCTTGGCGCAATGGGCCTTGCCTACCTGCAAAAATGGTTCGATTTCAAAAAAAGCCTCCGGATCGCGGAATGGGAACGGATGGATGCTGGTGTTCCCAAAACAAATCCAGTCCAGGAGCAATTGCTGGCTTTGGAAAAACTCTCGGAATTGCTCAAAAAAATCCCCGTTGAAGGAGCTGAAAACGTGGCCAAAATAGAGGCCGCCACCACAAAATCCTTGTTAAATATATTGGATCAAATTAATCCTCCCGAGTCGGATTCCGATAAGGAAGCGGTCGAAATCAGCCTGCCTGCGCTTCCCGTCGCGCAGCATGTTTCCAGAAAGGCAAAAAACTGACCTATGCAATAGTAGCTATAGTCGAACTAATGAAACATAATTTACCACTTCCAGCGGCAGTCGGATTTCCGGCTGCCGTTTTTGTTTAGTCCACCTATTCACATAGAAGTACACGGCCATTTGCTTTTTTATGGCACCATGCGGAGCTATTGTAGGAAAACACAATTGAAATGCGCTGTTTTTATTGCAGAATGCAACCAGCACAAACCAATTGGGAACGTGAGCAAACCCTCTCTGTTTCTTTCTCCCGTAGTTTTGTTCCATTGATTTCTTTGCTCAAAAAGATTGTGTCATGGAACAAACCAAAACAATGCGGATCAAATTTCTTTTGCTTGCAGCTTTATGCAGCTTTAGTTTTCAGGGCATCAGCCAGACTTTGTGTGTGGAAACCGGTTCGCCCACAGGCGGTTCACCCGGATCAGCTTCCGCCAATTTTGCCCAAAGCATTACCATGGGCAGCTGCACCGGCCTATTTGCCGGCATTACGGTTGATGGCAGCACCATTTTCGGCGCCGGCAACCCTGTTTGGACACTGGATATCTTTCAGGGGAATGGATTCGGAGGAACCTTGCAATATACCCAGACAGGCATTGCGCTTACCAACGCCGGAGCCGGTTATATTTTTATCAATATCGAAGGCGGTAGCGGATCAAGGGCCTTCACTTCGGGCAATCAATATACGTTCCGGATTTCAACTGCTACGGCAATGAACACCGTCGTTGTTTTTCGAAACAACACCAGTTTTTACTCCGGCGGACAGGGATACCTTGACGGCGCCGCATTTGGAACAGGCGGAGACATTCTGGATGTGAATATTTTTACCGAGACGGCTACCAGCTCGTGCGGTGGAGCCACGCGGCTTTATGTCAAACACAACGCTAGTGGCACAAATAACGGCACCTCCTGGACAAACGCTTATACGAACCTGCAAAGCGCCATAGATTTTGCACGCGGATGCAGCAATATTCAGGAGATATGGGTGTCTTCCGGCACGTACAAACCCTCCAAAGATAAAAGTGGAAACGCCAGCCCGGGCAATGCCACCAGCAAGACCTTTTACATCAACTTCCCGGTAACTATCTATGGTGGCTTTGCAGGAACAGAAACCTCGCTTTCGCAACGAAACCTTGTTTCGAACGTGACCATTCTTAGCGGTGACTTAGACAACAATGATACCGCCAGCCCGGCAGTCACAGCGGCCAATGTACAGGGGGCTAATGCTAATATTGTGGTACACATCCAGAATGTAGCTACAGGATTCACGGCAGACGGATTCACCATTACTGCAGCTCAATTTGCTTCAGGATTTGCAGGCGGCGGTATTCACAATGAAGGAACAGGCTTTCCTTTCGGAGTCAATTCCACCTTCCGCAACTGTAAAATCCAGGGAAATGCCGGCCCTGGTATATTCAATAGTGGCAACCTTGGTAATAATTCTTCAGGAAGAGCAATTTTGGTGGTTGAAAATTCCACCATTTCCGGAAACAGCGAAGATTTTTATGCTCCTGGTATCTTTTCCAATTCCAATGGAGGGTACACGAACACGACCGTCAATAATTGTACTTTCTCGAACAACACGTCAACCGGAACCAGCAATAGCGGTGCTTACATGGAATCGGCACCAAGTGGCAACGGAGCAGCAACTTTTTCTAAATGCATTTTCAGCAGCAACAGCGCTACGGCCAATGGTGCGGCTGTTCATGCCAATGGAACATCAGTAGGTACTGTAAACATTAGTTTTTCCAATTGCATTTTCATGAATAACACCGCCGGGGGCAAAGGCGGCGCTTATTATGCCACTGGCAGTTCCAGTGGCAATGTTTCGTCCGGGTTTACCAATTGCACCTTCTACAACAACTCAGCCACAAACGGGGGTAGTGCTGTTGCTTCCACCACCAATAATTTAAATGCTCCGACTTTGTTGCTCCGCAATTGCATTCTGTGGCAAAACACAAATGAAATCCTCAATGAAGGGGTAGCTAGTACCACGCTTTCCTACAGCCTCATCAATGGCGCCAGCGCTCCGGCAGGAACGGCTACCGACAACAGCCTTTTCAATACCAATCCAAATTTCGTCAACGCAGCAGGTGGCAATCTTCGACTCCAAGACTGTTCTCCGGCGGTCAATTCAGGGACTTCAACCGGAGCGCCTGCCACCGACCTGGACAACAATCCCCGTCCGGCGCTTGGCGGCTTCGATATGGGCGCTTACGAATCACAATCAGGTGGCGGGACGACGACCTACTACCGCGATATGGACGGCGATACTTTTGGAAACCCGGCTATGACGCAAGTAGCTTGCTCACCACCAATGGGGTATGTGACCAACAACACCGATTGCGACGACAACGACCCGCTCGAAAAACCAGGCCAGATTTGGTACGACGATACCGACAACGATGGCTATGGCCAAACCGGCGCTTCCCCGCTCACCCAATGTCTGCGGCCAACAGGTTATCGGGCAGCCGTTGAATTGTTGGCCACCACTGGCGACTGCAACGACAACAATGCCGCCATCAAACCCGGCGCTACGGAAGTTTGCGACGGCGTGGACAACGATTGCGATGGCATGACCGATGAAGGCCTGCTCACCACTTATTACCGCGATTTTGACGGCGATACATTTGGTAACCCAGCCATGACCCAGCTGACCTGCTCACAACCAACCGGTTATGTCACTAACAACACCGATTGCGACGACAACGACGCGCTCGAAAAACCAGGTCAGGTTTGGTACAAGGATACTGATAACGATGGCTATGGCCAAACAGGAGCAGCTTCGATCACCCAATGCCTCCGGCCTACTGGTTATAAAGTTGCTACTGAATTATTGGCTACCAGCGGTGACTGCAACGACAACAACGCCGCCATCAAACCCGGCGCTACCGAAATTTGCGACGGCGTGGACAACGACTGCGACGGCATGACCGATGAAGGCCTACTCACCACTTACTACCGCGACATGGACGGCGATGCTTTTGGAAATCCGGCCATGACCCAGCAAGCCTGCTCACAACCAGTGGGTTATGTAACCAACAACACCGATTGCGACGACAACGACCCGCTCGAAAAACCAGGCCAGGTTTGGTACAAGGATACCGATAACGATGGATATGGCCAAACCGGCGCCGCTTCCATTACCCAATGCCTCCGCCCGACTGGCTACAAAGCTGCTATAGAATTAACAGCCATCACTGGAGACTGCAACGATGCCGTAGCCACCATTAACCCTGGAGCAACGGAAGTCTGCGACAGCGTGGACAACGACTGCGATGGCATGACCGATGAAGGTGGCCTCACTACTTACTACCGCGATATGGACGGCGATACTTTTGGAAATCCGGCCATGACCCAGCAAGCGTGCTCACAACCAATCGGTTACGTCATCAACAACACCGATTGCGACGACAACGACCCGCTCGAAAAACCAGGCCAGGTTTGGTACGATGATACCGACAACGATGGCTATGGCCAAACCGGCGCCGCTTCCATTACCCAATGCCTCCGCCCGACTGGCTACAAAGCTGCTATAGAATTGACAGCCACCACCGGAGACTGCAACGATGCCGTGGCCACCATTAACCCTGGAGCAACGGAAGTCTGCGACGGCGTGGACAACGATTGCGATGGCTCTACCGACGAAGGCGTCCTGACGACTTACTACCGCGATATGGACGGCGATACTTTTGGCAACCCGGCTATGACCCAGCAAGCCTGCTCACAACCAGTGGGTTATGTAACCAACAACACCGATTGCGACGACAACGACGCGCTCGAAAAACCAGGCCAGGTTTGGTACAAGGATACCGATAACGATGGCTATGGCCAAACGGGAGCAGCTACAATCACCCAATGCCTCCGGCCTGCCGGCTATAAAGTGGCCAGTGAACTGACGGCCACTACCGGCGACTGCAACGACGCCGTAGCGGCCATCAACCCGGCTGCAACAGAAATCTGTGATGAAATTGACAACGATTGCGACGGTTCAACGGATGAAGGCGTTCAAACAACTTATTACGAAGACACTGACATGGATGGCTTTGGCGATCCAAACAGTTTCACGATGGCTTGTTCGCTACCAACTGGTTATGTAGCTAACGACGATGATTGTGACGATATGGATGCCCTCGAATTCCCCGGCCAGGTTTGGTACAAAGACGCTGACGGCGATGACTATTCCGATGGTGCAACCCTGACCCAGTGTCTGCGGCCAACGAATTATTTTGTTGCCAGTGAATTGATTGCGACAAGCGGCGATTGCAACGATGCCGTGGCTACCATCAATCCGGCTGCCACCGAAATCTGCGACGGCATTGACAACAACTGCGACGGTATGATTGACAATGGCGCACTGACGACTTATTACCAGGATTCTGATGGGGATGGCTTCGGCAATCCAGCAGCCAGCCAACAGGCTTGCGCCCCGCCAATCGGTTATGTGACCAACAATACTGATTGCGATGACACTGATGAGCTCGAATTCCCCGGCCAGGTTTGGTTCAAAGATGCGGATGGAGATGATTATTCCGATGGAACAACCCTGACCCAGTGTACACGGCCGGCAAATCATTTTGCGGCAAGCGAACTAACCGCTACCAGCGGTGATTGCAACGATGCCGTAGCTGCCATCAACCCGGCTGCTGCGGAAATTTGTGATGAAATTGACAACGATTGCGATGGTTCCACGGATGAAGGCGTTCAAACTACCTACTACCGTGATATGGACGGCGATGGATTCGGAAACCCGTCCAATACGACGATGGCTTGTTCACTTCCAACGGGTTACGTGACCAACAACACCGATTGTGACGACACTGACCCGCTTGAAAAACCAGGCCAGGTTTGGTACAAAGACGCCGATGGCGATGATTATTCTGACGGGATGACTTTGACCCAGTGTCTGCGCCCAACGAATTATTTTGTTGTAAGTGAATTGATTGCGACAAGCGGCGATTGCAACGATGCCGTGGCTACCATCAATC
>JBJXFD010000086.1:0-15903 GCA_046153985.1 Saprospiraceae bacterium | reverse complement strand
CAATTCATGCAGCACAGCATATCTTATTACTACGAGGACTTATCTGTACTGACGGACGCTGGCAACAATTTTGGAACCATATCGATAAAAAAGGCTTATAAATGTACATCAAATGGGAGCCGCACCCCTTCCAATTCCTTTGGTGTAAACTGCGGGTTATTGGCCGTATAGGCAGCCAACAGGGCAAGATGGCCTCCGGCAGATCCGCCACCCACCACAATTGTATGGGGATTTACTCCGTAAGTGCGTGCATTTTCTTTGATCCACACTATTGCCCGCTTTACATCGTTTACCATTCCCATCATGTCCGTTTCATGAGCAAGGCGGTAAGCCACGTCCATAATCACATGACCTTGGGCAGCCAAGTGACTAAAAAACGGACGCGTACCGACATCTTTATCGAGCAGGGCCCACGCACTACCATGCAGATATATAAAAGCCAAACCTGAAGGGGTGACCGTTGCATTTGGTTGCCATACATCACACAAAAGTTTCCGGTCAGTGCCGGGAATGGTTGCAAATGAAATGTCTTGTTCCAAACGTGGATTTGGAACGGTGGGTAACCTTATTATTGTTCGTGTTGGGAGAAAGTGATTTTTTTGTTCGGCACTTATGCGGTTTTCCCAATTCAAACCGAAAGCTTGTTCAAAACCGTTTGAAACATCAGGTGGACGTGTAACGCTAAAGATGTATATAAAAAAAATCAAGCCGTCATACATGCCAATTAAACTAATGAAGACAGAACCAGTTGTCAGTCCAACCATGGCGCTCAATACACCAATAAGGAAAAGCAAGGGTGATAATGCTGTGACAAATAGCTTTAATATCCACAAAACCGGCGAAGGCCAATGTAAACGGAGGAAAATCAAAATGCTCACTAGGGCGCCCAAACAGCCTAAAACAGTTGCAAGAATTTGAATTGTTAATTTTATTATTTCCATTTGGCTTTATTTAAAATAAAAGTAATAAAGCATTCTTACATCCGTACAAACCCATCAACCGCCCGCCGAAGTGAAACAGGTTGCGGATACTTTTTCACATATCCGGTGCGCAAAATAAATTGTATGGGATCCTTGATGCCGATGGATGAATTGAGTTCCGCGTTCGTAGTTATTTCTTCTAATATCTGGGTCATTGGATGAATGGCGATTCCTTTTTCCCGAATGTTCAGCCACAACTTTTGCAGGCGACGGCCCGTATCAATTAGGGTGGCTACCGTATTGTCTTTGCTCGTGATCAGCAGCCAACCAGCAGATTGCGACACTTGTTTACGCACAGTATCAATACTCTGCTCCCTGAAATTTTTTTTCATTACATTTGATTTTCCGTAAAAATTGCGCAAAACCCAGGCCGGCACTCCTTCTATTTCCATACTTGCGGTAGTCAGCCCGTCGCCATATTTTGCGGCATCTTTACTGGAAAACCGAATCCAATCGGCCAATTCGCTTTGTGCGGCATCCCGATAGGATTGAATCCGATTGGCTTCAATCGTCTGTTCATTCAGATATTGATGCTCTTTTGATGTATTGGGTATCCAATGAAAAGAATCACGCTCTCCTGCCATCAAATAATCAATATCTTCTTTTTTAAGTACTCCACTGAGGTAATTTGACCTTATGGTTCTACGCTGTTTTATTTTTTCAATGTCATATTTAGGTGCATCGGTTGCTTTGTTCAATTTTACAGACAGTACGTGTTCATCCTGGTTGTTCGTGGCTAAAATATCGAATTGACAATGGTAACCCAGGTTGCTGGCCGCATACTCAAGATTTTGGGTGAAAGCACCGATTGACAGGATCGTTTCTCTTTGCGTGGGATCAACCCCAGGAAGCCATTTGCTTTGGTCATTGCCAATTATCCAATGATAAGGTTCCATGTATTTTACAAACCACGGCTGGGTGTTGTGTCCGCTTGGAGCCAATGAGGCCAAAAAAAGAATGCTTCTTTCATCAGCGGTAAGTGGAATTTTTTCTGGAAAATTTTCCTTGAAATCATCCCTGACAAAGTTGCTTTTGTCACTTTGCAGGTAATAGCCGCCAGCTACCGCCAACACAGCACCGCCGGCGACACCTAAGAATTTTTTCCTGTTCATACTGGTTTTATTTTAAGCGTGTGTTTTAAAAAGAATCAAAACTTTTCAGGCTTGTCATACTCTATCTTTTTCACCTTAAACTTAGCGTAACTGTAATCCCCTTTTTCTAATTTCCAAATTGCTTCAATCGAAGTCGGTACCTTTATTCCATTCAACTCTTTGTAATCTTTCATTTTACCAATCCAGGTTTCCAGCTTTTCCTCACTCATGTATCGTTTCGTTTCCAATTGTGTAATCTCTCCCATCTCATTAAAAGTGACGATGTAAAATAGCGATAGACCTTTGTAATTGAAGGTCAATTTCGCAGTCTGCGCATCAATTGCAGACCATTGCAATTTTTCACTGGGCAATAGGTTTGTGGGAAACCAAACACCTTCGCTCAGCCATCGCTGCAATTCTCCCTCATTGTATTTTTCGCCTTTGGCATCTACTACATTGATCAGGGATAAAAGCGATACAACAAGCCTCCCCTTATCCGTAATGTACATATCGCGGGCAGTAAACATCGTGGTAGTGCCTTTCCAAATATAGCCGGGCTTTTCAGTGGTGAAATACTGTTCACCTTCGATGTTCAGCCAATCTTTGTCTTGTCCCGTTTTAAATTGTCCGTCGTGGGTCAATCGGATGTAACTGATGTATGGCTGCCCATCTTTCAAAACGTGCTTAAAATAGCACTGAACAGGCTCGGGCAAGCCATTTAATTGTTCATATCCAAATGCCTGGTCAGAAATAGGCTTCGATTGAGCAAAAAGTTCTTTTACCTCATTTTTGAATTGGATAGACAAATTTACGCTACCAACCATTAATAAAAGTCCGATAACACCCGCAGCAATCAACAAAATGATCATGCTTTGCCCATCTTGGTGCATTCAGCAGCACATTTTCCACAAGCTTCTGCACACTTTTTGCAGTGCTCCATATGTGAATGTTTTTCGCATTCCACGGCACAAGCCGTACAAATTTCTGCACAGAGGTTGCAGATTTGCTTGGCAAACTCACTCCCGCTTGCCATGGCCTGCACTGCCAGGAGGCAAATGGCGCCACAATCGTAGTCTAATTTAATGCACCGGGCTAACATTTTAATGTCTATCTCATTCAAGCAGGAGCTTGAACAATGATAACATTCTACTGCACAGGCTGAACAAGCCGCAATACAGCTTTCTAAATTTTGATGACTCATCTGTTTGTGCTTAATTGTGAAAGAATTTTCACAATACAAAGGTGGGTGTCTTATGCCGGGAAAATGATACATAATTCCGGTGAAGAATTACATTATTCACACATTTTGTAAGGGTGATGATACGCTTATCAACAGTAGTATGGAGGCAGCCCAATAAAATATTGGCTTTGTCTCCTCCTAATTTAGCCATTTTTTACGACTCATGATGTGTTCTTAATTTTTCAATCATCTCATCCGTTGCGTCATCCGCAGAAATGCCATACCCATTTACCAAAACCCCTTTTACTTCAAATTTGGGGGAGGAGATTGCAAATAAGATGGCCTGATCATCCGGGTTAGACATCCCTTCAAACCGATAAACCTTATCAATTTCAAAATCATCCGCCGATAAAACCGTGTTGGTTCGGGAACAAACCAGACATTCCTGGCGGATATTAAAATCCAGGGTATAGCCTTCTTTTTTCAGGCCATTGATGGTTTCCGATAAGGTACCATAGCTTTCTTTCATGATTTGAAGATTACGTTTTTGTAAAAACGGCAAAGTACCCTACCGCATTAATGAATATCCAGAGAACCTCTGGCTTATTGACTTTGTTTTAATGGTGGACAAAAATTAAAAAACTTCCGACATTTGTAAATGTTATTTAATCAATGATCAAAAGGCAACACATGGTACTGGTTCATGCTGAAATAGAATTACTCAACAGCCGGGATGTTGACAATTTTGAAGAGGGCAATTTATTCGAAAATTAGATTCGCTGGATGAATGTCCTCATGAATGTAGACTCCGGTGCAATCATGTTGGCCATCAATGAAAATATTCGCACCCAACTGGGGTTACGGGTGGTAGATAAACGCCCCTGTTTATTGGCCAACGGCACTTACGACGAATTGCCGGTTGTACGCAATGTGATGGTACGTTTTGCCAACAGGGAATGTGTTGTTTCTGCATTGGTGCTACCGGGAGACACAGAGCCTTTGCTTGGGGCGATTCCGATGGAAGAAATGGATGTCCTGATTTCTCCGAGGTTACAGCGATTAATTGTCAATCCGCAGCACCCAAACGAGCCGGTTATGGCACTAAGATAGCGCTTAAAACGGCGATTGATAAGCCGTATTCATCAAAAAATCCATATCCGTCAGCGTCCTCAAAAACGCGATCAAATCTGCTTTTTCCAATTCAGTCAATTGAAGTCCGCCGGGTTGCAGGTTGTATTGCAAGATAAACTCGATGGTTGAAGAGTTTTTTACCCCTGTGTTGTAGTGACCCGCTGGCGCAAAGTGTTCCTCGGACAATGCTAACGTACCTTCTCTGACCTGCATTAGTTTGCTCGCTTTTTCTACGCTTGCACCCATTCGCCCCTCGAAACCCACCAAACTCAATAAAATTCAAACTCGAACAATGAAAATAGGAAAGCACGAAAAAAAGCGCAACTGCGCTTCACCCCCGAAGAACTCGATTTACTAACCAGTTACTTAAAGAGTTTAAAAGAAAAAGCAGCCCATGCCCACTTCTACGCCACTCCAACTTTTCATCATCTACGCCCGCGAAGACCAGCCTGCGCTGCTGGAATTGAAGGCGCACCTGCGCCCGCTCGAAAAGCGTGGCGACCTGACCGTTTGGTACGACGGTGAGATACTGCCCGGTGCCGATTGGCACGAAGCCATCAAGGCCCAACTAGCTACCGCCGATATCGTGCTGCTGTTCATCAGCAAATCTTTTTTCAACTCCGAGTATATTGAGAAAGAGGAACTTAAAAAGGCTTTGGAACGCCACCGCAAAGGTGAGGCGACGGTAGTCCCGGTGATTGTAAGGCCTTGTCTATGGGATGCCCACCCAGAAATCAGTGCCTTGCAGGTGCTGCCGAAGGATGGAAAGGCGGTATCGAGTTGGGGAGAGGCGGATGACGCGTGGATAGATGTTGGCAAGGGGATAATGAGGCTGTGCAAGGATTTAGACGAAGCGAGGCATATTTTAGAAGGCAAAATTTCTAAGATAGAGGCTCTTTTAGAAAAACAGACATCTTTGTTGAAGGCGCATGAATTGAAAGATAAAGCGCTAAGTGAAAAAATGACCCAAGTTTTCATGCAAGGTGTTCATTACGATTCAGAAATCCGTTTAGGCAAAAACCCTGATATAAATGGAATAAAGGTACACCTTGCGCTGTTAGACAAGGTTAAAACAGAGTCAGAGGAAACCTTGAAAGAAGGTAAAGAGTTAAAAAGTGAATTCGATATTCTAAAAGACAAACTAAAAGCATTGTCCCCAGAGCGATACCTCTTTTGGTTAATCAGGCCAGGCCAGATGTAACACTTTGAGATTTACTTCTAAAAGATTCCCCGCTCGCACCCAGTATTCCCCAAACACCGCCTGAAAGGCCGTAAACTCAATAGAACCCGCTGGCGCGAAGTGTTCCCCGGACGATGTGTGCCGTTGTCCGCTGGCGCGAAGTGTTCCCCGGACGATGCTCGTGAGGGTTTGCAACCCGAAACGCACCGTCGGCAGGTCTCCGACCTTTGAATAAAACCCAACAAAACCACCCCAAAACATCATTTCAAAAAAATCAACCAACCGCTTTCTAAAATATGTCCACACGTCCCACCCTTCAACAATGGCTCCGAGAAAACCCCGGAAAAAGCCTGCACGATTATTTTTTGGCATACCCTGAGCCAAGAACGCAGCCCCAAATCCCAGCCTACAACCGGAAACCTACCCCGGAGGAACGCCGACAATCAACAATCACGCTCTTGTGGTTTTTTGTTGTCATAGCAGCAGGTGCAGCTGGACTTTGGTTTGCCCCACGCCAGTCTGCGCCTTACATTACAGGGGGCTTGGCGGCTCTGCTCTATATGCTCCTGAAAAAAGAAGAAATACTATACCGCTTGCTGGGCAAATCCCAAGCGGCGGATTTTTTCTTGGATGCTATGAAGATTGCCATCCCTTTATTGTTTATGGCTTCGTTGTACAAACTCCTATTCATGTTTGACTTCCCAAAAACGATAGTAGTTCTTTTCAACGGATCGGCGACCGAACAATCGTTCACTTTTGACGGCGAACAGAAAACGCTGAAATCCGCTGAAATATGGATAATCGAGTGCCGGGACGGGAACCACAAACTACTCAATCCCCAAACGAACATGGTCGAGAAAATGAATATACAGCCCGGTTTTCATGCCTTCGCGTATGGGAAAGAGCAAGGGTTGAAAGTTGTCGAAGTGGCGTACAAGGCTTGGGCAGACATGACAATGCTTGAAAAAATGGGGCGTGAAAACCCCGAAATCGGCTTTTGGGTTTTTAGGTCATCGAGCCAGTATCCTGAATTAGTAAAAGACCATTTTGTTGTGCTCCATGAAATGCACAACCATGTATATCTCCCCGGCCAACAACCTTATCAAAATGTTACCGAACAGGAAGGCACGGAACACAAGTACTTCAAATTGGAAATTTCAGGAAAATAGTCATGGCCAACAACAAAGCATATTACCTTAAGCTTGAAAGCCCCGATCCTGCGCGAAAAACAAACCCTTTTGAGCCAGTCATGTATCGCTCCCGGCATCCTGTTGGCTTTCAGATGCACAACGACGAATGCATTTTTGGTATCGCGTGGGGATTCGATGCGGAGGAACTCCTGCCTATGCGCCAAAATTATTGGATTATTGCTGCCGGAGAGGGTGGCCCCGATAGCATATTAAGATTGGACTGCGACAACGCAGCAAGTGCGGATTGGGGTAATCAAAGGGATTGCCGTTACGGATTTGACAAAATTCTGTTGACGCTTCGTCCGGGTGTCAATCTGGCACCCTTGCTGCAAAAGCGAAATTTGTCTTTTGAAGCACTTCCAAATGGCGTGTTTGCGGTGTACTTGCACGGCAGTTACCTGAATTATTCGGAAGCCTATCGCGGTTTTATCAACAAACCGGAGTGTTTGATGCAGGATGTCATCGTCAATGGTTACAGTTGTCTGTTGGGGAATTATGCGGAATTTATGTATAGACACTGTCCATTCCAAACGATTTTTCCAGATTTTGCAGAGTATTTGATTCGGGTACTGTTCTATTTCTCGAAACAAATGGATTTTTATTGGCGTGGGCGTTGTGTGAACAGGTTGGTACACACGAAAGAGGGCTGCTTATCGTATTGCGCTGACTATTGGGACAACTGTGTTGACCCCGCATTTTTTCAAACCTTTCGCAGCGGCGATAATGTTTGGGTGAACGAAGCGGAGGTTTTGACCTACGCGCAACAACAACGGTTCAATATCAAATCAATCAAACCCGAATTTGATTTTAACGGGTTCGAAGGGGAAATAGAAAGCATCCGCCCGAAAATGGGGGCGCAAATCACCGATTATTTTATCGTGCTGATAAACATCTATCGCTATCAAGATGATTGGGACGCGGTCGCGGACTTGACAGCGTTGCTTTCCGAAGTCAAAAAATCCAAATTTGAGCCGGATTATGTAGAAAAATACCTTGAAATGATGATTGAGGCGGAAATGGGCATGGTTTGAACAGGGTTGATCGGCACGCGCAGATTCCCGCTGGCAAAAAGTATTCCTCCACCACCCGCTCCATGTCGGCAAGTTAAAACGGCGACCGATAAGCCGCATTCGTCAAAAACTCCGTATCCGTCAGCGTTCCCAAAAACGCGATCAAATCTGCCTTTTCCAATTCAGTCAATTGCAGTCCGCCAGGTTGCAGGTTGTATTGCAGGATAAACTCGATGGTTGAAGAGTTTTTTACCCCGGTATTGTAGTGATCCAACACTGCTTCCAGTGTTGCAAAGCGCCCGTCGTGCATGTAAGGCGGAGTCAGTGCGATGTTGCGCAGCGAAGGCGTTTTGAATTTTCCGCGATCTGTCGGGTTGTTGGTCACTTTTTGGCGGCCCTCATCGGTCATCGAAGCGTCGGTATCGAGGCCGTTGTTCATAAATTCGTCGTTTGTGAAATTATGCCCCGCGTGACAATGAAAACATTCTGCACCCCGCCCGCTGCCTACCGGATCAAATTCGCTAAAAAACAGGTTCCGGCCACGCTCTTCAGCAGCCGTCAGGGTCACCGCACCGCGCAGGTATTGGTCGTATTTGGAGTTGTTGGAAACCATCGTCAGCATGAACTGCTCCATGGCCAACCCCATGCGTTCCGGCGTCACCGTCGCATCGCCAAAGGCACGGATGAACTGGTTGGTGTATTTTTTTTTCGCCGACAATTTTGCTACGGCATTCGACAAGGTTTCATTCATTTCGAGCGGATCCTGAATCGGCTTCAGGGCCTGATCCCGCACTTTTGGGGCACGCCCGTCCCAAAACAGGCCATTCTGATGCCAGGCTAAGTTCATCACCGGCATGGCCTGACGTTTTCCCGGCAATTGTTCCACACCTATACTGAACCTGCGAATATCCGAAAAAGCATCCTGCTGTTTATGGCAATCGGCGCAAGCCTGTGAACCGTCTTTTGAAAGCAGCGGCTCATAAAAAAGCATTCGGCCCAACTGCACGCCTGCAATGGTTAAGGTATTATCGGCAGGCAAATCCGGTGTGGGGAAATCGCCGATTTTTAAGTCGTAAGGCGTGGGATCATAAACTGCCGGCTCCTCTATGGGTTCTTCCGGGTCGCAAGCGGCAAAAATACAGGTCGCGGCAAAAAAGAGGTATAAGGCAATGTTTTTCATAAAAAATTGATTATCAATTCAAAAAAACAAAAATCAATTTCTGAAGTTAGGGTTGTGGATAAATTCCTGGTCTGTCAGGCTGTTCAAAAACGCGATCAAATCAATTCGTTCCTGCGCGGTCAATGTGAAAGGCCGAAGCAACTCACTTTTGTTCGGGTGCGGTTTCCCGCCAGTCTGGTAATGTTCAATCACGGTTGCTAAGGTCGCTACACTCCCGTCGTGCATATAAGGCGCCGTTAAGGCCACATTTCGAAGGCTGGGCACTTTAAACAAAGCCCGATCCGGTTCCAACCCCGTGAGCCGCATGCGCCCGCTATCGGGATAGACCTCATAAAGCCCGTTGTTTGCAAAAGTTTGATTGGTGAATAAAAAGCCTTTATGACATTTCCCGCAAGCCAATCTTTCGCTTTGGAACAGGTCATAGCCGCGCTTTGCAGCGGGCGAAACTGCCGTATTTTTGCCTTGAAAAAACCATTGATCGTAAGGAGCATTCCCGCTCAGCAAAGTCCGTTGGAAGGCTGCAATCGCCCGTGTGATGACAAATGGATCAGGCGCCCGTTCGTAGGCAGCTTCGGCCAGGACAACGTATTCCGGCATTCGGTTGAGCCGTTCTGCGACCAGCAAAATATTGAAATCAAACTCATTATGCTCCTGAATCGGGACAAGGATCTGCATTTCCAAAGTCGGCACCCCACCCTCCCGGAGTAGTTTTTTTTGATAGGCTACGTTTGCCAGCGAAGGGGAATTGCGGGTACCAACCCGGTTTTCAACGCCCAGACTCACCGCAGTCGTGTCCGAAAAAGCGAATTGAGGGTGGTGGCACGATGCGCAGGAGCGCGTGCTGTCTTTCGATAAAACCGGGTCGTAAAACAGCCGTTTACCCAATGCAATTCGGTTTGCTGTTAATGCATTGTCTGCCGGAATCTCCGGATTTGGAAAACCTTCCGGAACTTGCAATACATACTCAGTCGGGACGACGGGTGCTTCCTCTTTCTCGCAGGCAAAAAGAAAAACGAAGGCGCTCGCGATCATCAACCGATAACCCACGCTACTGTTATGCAGCACAAAGTCTGGGCGAATATGTGGCAAAAATTGCCTCACAATTATTCGATGATTATAAAACGCTTATTTGCAAGGAGTTCCTTATTTTCATAAAAGGCATATTGGTAAACGCCGGAAGGCAAATTACCACTTTCGAAGCGCACGGAGCCTTTAGCCTGCAGGTTTCGGAGGGCGTACACCGGTTGACCAAACGCATTGGTCACCACCAGCGTCAATGCTTCGGAAGCCGGTAAGTCGTAGCGAATCAGCGTTTCGCCCGAGAACGGGTTGGGCGAGGCCGACAGGTTCAATGAATTGGCGCTTACATCGTGGTTTGCCGATACCGCCGGCATGGCGATGAAACCTGCCTCCGCACTGTTGTTCATCATGCTGACATTCATGGTTGTAGCGCCGTGGTGAATGACGTTGCCCGACATCGTCATGTTGTTGAACAACTTTGCGTAATCCAGCACAAAATGCAGGTGCAATACCCCGTTTTCTGCGGTTTCCGCACCGACCAACTCCACCGATTTGTAAAGTTCATCGCCTACGTTGTGGAATTCAAAAATGGTCTCGGGCACGCCATCGTTGTTGTTATCCACTTTGCCTTCGATGGCCATAAAGCGATAACCTGCTGCCCAGCCCCAGTGCATAGTTGGATTCTGCGGTGCGAGCGGATGACCGGCCGGATAAGTGGTGGGGTCAAGGTGGTTGACATCTGGCGGCACGCCAAGGTGTAATGTCACGCCTTGTGCAGCATTCACAGGCCATACTCCCAGGTCAAATTCTACTAAAGGATCGCCGGCATCCACCAACAAGTATTGGTCGAAAAGGAGGATTGGCGTGTTGTCGGAATGTTGAATTTCAATATCGGAAATGTAAAATTCGGCACGGGTGATCTTTACGTTTTTGTTGTTCCAGATTGGAAAAACGCTGTGATCAATGGACATGACCCCGTTTCCAGCTTTGTGTTCAAATGAGATCTTAACCTGGTTCGTGGTTTGAGCGGAAAGTGCCGAGGCGGCGACAAACAGGAAGAAAAAAGTAGATAAATGCTTCATATTCAGTAACATTTTTTTATCAAATTGAGTATCCAAAGGGGGATCAAAATTCAAACCCGAAGTTACGGAATTTCTGCTTTGTTTAACAAAATTTGCTGCGTTTCCCGGCAGGGTCGTCAATCTTGTAGGCGAGATTTGAGTCAGGTACAGCCACCAACCTGAGTCGTCTTTCGGATACACCCCGACCAATGTCCAAACTACCTCCATTCCTGTCATCTTCTATGCCATCTAAGCGATGTAGTTACGAAACTGTTTCGTACCTTTGCACCATGGAAATCACAAAAGAAATAGAGGAACTCCGCGCACAGACAGGCGACTATAATGCCAATAATATTCAGGCACTTGAAGGTTTGGAAGCCGTGCGCAAACGCCCGGGCATGTACATCGGCAGCACCGACGCCAAGGGCTTGCACCATTTGGTTTGGGAAGTTATTGACAACTCCATTGACGAACACTTAGCCGGGTATTGCAACCGCATCGAAACGATCATTCATCCCGACAATTCCGTTACGGTTATTGACAATGGAAGGGGCATTCCGGTTGGTATGCACGATAAGCTGCAAAAGTCGGCGCTCGAAGTCGTTTTGACGGTTTTGCACGCGGGTGGAAAGTTTGACAAAGACACCTACAAAGTATCCGGTGGTCTGCACGGGGTGGGCGTCTCCTGCGTAAACGCCCTTTCAGAATACCTGCGCGCTGAAATCCACCGCGAAGGCAGCGTTTTCGAACAGGAATACTCTGCAGGGAAACCGCTGAACGAAGTCAGAAACATAGGCCCGTCAGATAGGACTGGCACGATCATGACGTTCCGGCCGGATAAGACTATTTTCGAAGAGGTTGTTTATAAATATGATATCCTTGCTCAACGCATTCGCGAACTGTCTTACCTGAACAAAGGACTCACGCTGACGCTGACCGACGAGCGTGAAAAAATGGAAGACGGCACCTTCCGCACGGAAACGTTCCATTCGGAAGGTGGCCTTCGGGAATTTGTCTTGTATTTGGACAATGCCAAACACCGCCTGACCGACAAACCGATTTATGTGATCGGCAGAGAAGACGGCGTGGAAGTGGAAGTGGCTTTGCAGTACAACGACTCGTTCACCGAGATGGTGTACTCTTTCGTGAACAACATCAACACCCGCGAAGGCGGTTCGCACGTGCGCGGTTTTCGGATGGCACTCAGCCGCGTCTTCACCAACTACGGCGAAAACAACGGCTTTTTCAAAAAGCTGAAATTCAAAATTTCCGGGGAAGACTTCCGCGAGGGCCTCACAGCGGTGGTGTCCGTTAAAGTACCGGAACCCCAGTTTAAAGGCCAAACCAAAGGTGAATTGGGCAATACCGAGGTGACCGGCATCGTGTCGCGCTGCCTCGGCGAAGCATTGGAGCACTTCCTGGAAGAAAATCCCAATGAATCGCGCAAGATCATTGAAAAAGTGATCTTAGCCGCCACAGCCCGCCACGCCGCGCGCAAAGCCCGTGAAATGGTGCAGCGGAAAGGCGTGCTCGCCGGCGGCGGTTTGCCGGGTAAATTGGCCGACTGCGCTTCGCGCTCGCCGGAAGACAGCGAACTGTTCCTCGTCGAGGGGGATTCTGCCGGCGGAACCGCCAAGCAAGGCCGCGACCGGAACATCCAGGCCATTCTGCCGCTAAGGGGTAAAATCCTCAATGTGGAAAAGGCCATGGAGCACAAGATTTACGAAAACGAAGAAATCAAAAATATCTTCACAGCGCTGGGTGTCACCATTGAGGAAGGCGAGGACGGCGAGCGCATCCTGAATATCCTGAAGCTGCGCTATCACAAGATCGTCATCATGTGCGACGCCGACGTTGACGGCAGCCACATCACGACGCTGATCCTGACTTTTTTCTTCCGCTACATGCGGCCTTTGGTTGAAAAAGGGCACGTCTACATCGCCGCACCGCCGCTCTACCAGGTGCGCAAAGGCAAAAATTCTGCTTACGCCTGGAACGAACAGGAGCGCGCCGTACTCATTGAGCAATTTGCAGGCGGGAAGGAAGACAGCGTACACGTACAGCGCTACAAGGGTCTTGGAGAGATGAACGCCGAACAACTCTGGGAAACGACCATGAATCCGGAGCAGCGCATCCTGCAATTGGTAACCGTGGATGACGGACTGGAAGCTGACCGCATCTTCACGATGCTCATGGGCGACGAAGTGCCGCCGCGCCGCGCCTTTATTGAGGCGAATGCCCGGTATGCGAATGTGGATGTGTAGAGGGGTGTCTGTTTTTATAGTCCGATAGCAGAGGTAACACCTTTTTAGAAAGGTGTCACCTCCCCAAAAAAAATCCCGCTGGCGGTTGCCAACGGGATTTTTTTATGAAGAAAGCAAACAGAATCAGAATAGAAGGGAAATAATATCTCGGGAAGTAAGCCGTCCACCGTCCACCCTCTACCGTCCACCGCCCTACCCTTTCCCCAACATCTTCTTATACTTTGCATCGTCGCGCAGCACGCTCACCGCTTCTTTGATTTCTTCATCGTTGCGCAGTCCGATCTGGATTTTGCCATTCTGGTAGTAGTAGCGTCCGGCCACTTCTTTTTCGATCAGATCCACGATGGCGTCTTTGTGTTTGAGCAGTTCCGTCTTCTTGGCCGCTTTTATTTTCGTTTCGATGGCTTTCACGTCGGCATCCAATGCAAGCGCTTCTTTTTTACCCGCTTCGAGCAACTGTTTCAGCAGTTTTTCCGAGTCGGAATCGTACTGGAAGCCGCGTTGTTCAACAAATTTTACAAATTCGTCAAACCCGGTGAACCGAAAATCCAGCACCGCTGGGATGGTTGGATGCGCCAGGCAATATTGCGTAACGTAATCGAAAATGAGGTCTTGCGCGATCAGGTTTTTCACCACCGGAATATCGGCGGCATGATCCAGCATCAGATCTGGCTTCACGCCTCCACCATCTAAGACTTCGCGGCCATTGCGCGTTTTAAAGGCGGTGCGGCGCGCGTCGGCAATTTCAACGGGCTCGCCGTTTTTGTATTCTACGCTCTGAATGCAGCGCTGGCTGGGAATGTAGTATTTTGCCGTCGTCAGCTTCACTTTCGAGTTGTAGCCGATGTCGCGGGTGTTTTGCACCAGGCCTTTGCCATACGAGCGCTGGCCGATCAGAATGCCCCGGTCGTAATCCTGCATCACGCCGCTCACGATTTCGGAAGCAGAAGCCGAACCTTTGTCTATCAGCACGGCCAGTGGAATGCTTTCATCAATGGAAGTGCCGTTGGTTTTATAGCTGCGATCCCATTCCTTCACTTTGCCTTTGGTGGTGACCACCAATTCGTTTTTCGGAATAAAAACATTGCAGACGTCCACTGCTTCGTTGAGCAACCCGCCCCCGTTGTCCCTCAAATCGAGGATGACTCCTTTAATTTCAGGGTGCTTTTTCTTCAGTTCGGTCAGCGCATTCGCCACGTTCATGCCGGCCGCACGGGTGAAGGTCGTCAGCGTGATGTAGCCGATGTCGCCGCTCACCATCTCATAATAAGGTACGTTGGGCACTTCAACTTCGGCGCGCACGAGCTTCACTTTGAAATCCCCGGTTTTGCCAGGACGCAGGATCGTCAGTTCCACCTCGGTGCCCGGGAATCCCCGCAGAACATTGTTGAGCGCTTCCGGATCTTTGCCTTTAGCGTCTTTGCCATCCACAGCTATAATCTGGTCGCCGGGTTTAAGGCCCGCTTTGTCCGCTGCCTGGTCTTTGTACAATTCGGTGATGGTGACGTAATCGCCGATTTTTTTGCTCAGGGCGCCAATGCCGTTGTATTTGCCTTCGGTCATGAAACGGTAACTCTCAATATCCGTTTCAGAAATGTAGTTGGTGAAAGGGTCCAGCGATTCCACCATTGCGTCTATCCCCGTTCGCATGAGTTTGCCAGGGTCCACGTCGTCTACATAATACGTATTGATCTCCTTATAGAGTGTCGTAAAGATTTCGATGTTTTTGATGATCTCGAAGTAGCGGTTGTTTGGCGAATAAGTAGCGGCAGTTGCCAGTACCAATACTAAGCCAATTCCAACCCATTTGGTGATGCTGCGCTTCATTAAGTGTATGTTTTTTCAAAATTAAGAATAGCTCTTACCGAAGATACACCCTATAACGACAAAAGTTAGCGGATGGTGGATGAAAAAAGGGGGGATTTTAAAAAATTGAAGGCACTCGAAACTGGTTATGTTGATCGTTTGTCAAGCTTTTGAGCAATTTTTTTTTATTTTTTTTCTACTTAATGCGCAGAAGGGAGTGAACAAAGGGGGGAGCCGCGAAGTTTTTAATCAAAAAAAAGAGCTTATTTTTAACACTAAAATTTTGTTTATCAATGCTTTAATTAAAAATAGTAACTTCTAAAAAATCCAGTAATTCAAGAAAATGTACTTATTTTTAAGTCCTTGCTATGCGACATTTGTATTGTCAAAAGGAAAGAAGACAGACAAACAAGAAACTGAAATGAAAACAACAAATCATAATCTCTGAAAAAGACGACGACCACTACTAACAAATCAATAACGTAAATCAGCAATCGCTAAAAGATTTGTATTCAAAGGAGTTTGCATCTGAAGAGCCGCTTATAAACGGCTTGATACCCACAGATGCGAAAGATACTCCTATTGTGAAGATTTTGAGGGTATCAAAGGATATCCTCTTTTTTTGGTATGTAGATAGCCTCTCAAAGCTCGTTTAGAAACCGGTTGGTAATCCCAGCCGGTTTTTTTTATTTCATCTCGTTTCTTCTACGGAGCTCCTCCAAAATAGTTTCAACTTTTTTGCATATTATTTCACTTTTTCCGCTTCCACATAAAACAATTCAGTCGCCACCCGAAATTCGGCTTCCGACA
>JBJXFD010000075.1:0-12842 GCA_046153985.1 Saprospiraceae bacterium | reverse complement strand
GGAATCAGGCATTGATCAGCGTTATCAACCCGCCGGCGCCGATGTTTAAAGGACAATACACCCTGATGGATATTGAAGGCACCACGACCTCCGTTGCTTTCGTTTACGATACCCTTTTTCCTTATTTCAAGAACAGGATTCACGATTTTTTGCGGAATCGCGCTTCCTTGTTGTCCGTTGCCGAGCCGCTGCGCTTAGCGCAAAATACCATTTATGAAGAAGTGGGCGTCGTCGTTTCTTTAGAAGAACTTGCCGATCAATTGGTCGCCTGGACAGATTCAGATCGGAAACATCCGGCGCTAAAAGCCATTCAGGGCGTTGTCTGGCGCGCTGGCTATGAAAATGGTACATTAAAGGGGCATGTGTACGAAGATGTTTCTCCCGCTCTGACGCGCTGGAAAGCTTTGGGAATGCAGTTGGGGATTTATTCTTCCGGCTCTGTTGAGGCGCAGCAATTGTTGTTTAAATATTCCCTTTATGGCGATTTGACGCCTTGTTTTTCTAATTATTTCGATACCGGTGTTGGGCCCAAACGGGCAGCGGAATCTTACCAAAATATTGCTGAATCCCTTCAATTATTGCCAGATGCGATTCTTTTTCTATCAGACATCGTGGAAGAATTGGATGCAGCAGCTACGGCGGGGATGCGCACAACTCAGATCGTTCGCCCTGGAACCACAGCTAGTTCGCGGCATCAGGTTGCTGCAGATTTTACTGCTATTGCGCTCTTTAGTTGATTCACTTTCCTGCAGGCGTTGCAAACTATTTTTTTCCTCAAATGTTTTCCTTATCAATAGATCATCACGATCTTGACGAGTCAAAGGACGATAGGTTATGCAAAAAATCGCACTCAAATCCATCCTGCTCCTTGTGGTTGTATTTTTCAGCTGCTCTGGTGGGGCAAGTCAAACTGCTGTGGCAAATCATTCCACCACAGCAACAAAAGCGAATACAAAAATGAAAGTAGAAATCTGGTCGGACGTCATGTGTCCATTTTGTTATATTGGAAAAAGAAGACTCGAAGTGGCTTTGGCGCAATTTCCCCACCGCGATCAGGTCGAAGTGGTTTGGAAAAGTTTCCAGCTCGATCCGAATTTAAAAACCGAGCCTGCCAAAAGCGTGAAACAATCTTTAGCTGAGAAAAAAGGCTGGTCGCTGGAGCAAACCGATCAAACGATGGCTTATGTGGTCAACATGGCCAAAGAAGCCGGGTTGGCTTATGATTTTGATAAAGCTGTGGTTGCCAATTCTTTCGATGCGCACCGCTTTTCGCACCTCGCCAAAAAACACGGCAAGCAGGACGAAGCGGAAGAGCGCTTGTTTGCCGCTTATTTCATCGAAGGCAAAAACACGGCGGATCATCAGACGCTGATTCAGTTGGGAACGGAAATCGGTTTGGATCCTACTGAATTGGCCCGGGTACTGGCTGGAAATGATTTCTCAGACGATGTTCAAACCGATATTTACGAATCCCGCCAGGTGGGTGTCACGGGGGTTCCGTTTTTTGTGTTCAACGATAAATATACCGTTTCCGGCGCGCAGGGGAGTGGGGTGTTTTTGCAGGTGCTGGAGAAGGTTTGGGGGGAGCAATTGAGGCTGGAGGCTCAAGAATAATAATATCCTATCTTTGCCACACAATCAGCCAGCCATGAAAAAAACGTTCAACATCACGGGCGTCTGCTACCCGCAACTGCACTACATGATGGACAATTCTCAAAAATTGGATCGTGTTATGGCATTGGTAGAGCAAGGCGCCTATTTCACCATCAACCGGCCACGACAATATGGCAAAACTACGACCCTGTACTTTCTTGCCGAAAGGTTGAAACAATCAACATCTTATTTACCTATTGCCCTTAATTTCCAAGGGATTGATGATAAATGGCACGAATCGGATGAAGCATTTGCGCAGATATTCATTCGCCAGTTGATCAATGCGCTGAAGCCGCAATCGCCAGACCTCGCAGCATTTCTGAAAGAAAAATCCGCAGCTATTGAGGATATGGACTCCCTTTCAGAACTTATCACGGCATTGATCCACAAAGTAGAACGATCCGTTGTATTACTTGTTGATGAAGTAGATGCAAGTAGCAATTACTTCCCTTTTTTGAAATTCCTGGGGATGTTGCGTACCAAATTTTTAGCCCGCATGCAGCCGCAGCATGCCACTTTTTTCAGTGTAGTACTTGCTGGTGTGCATGACATTAAATCTTTGAAATACAAACTTCGCGACTCCGAAGCCGCTCAGTACAACAGCCCCTGGAATATTGCCGCTGATTTCGAGGTGGAAATGAGCTTCAACCCTGCGGAAATTGCGCCGATGCTGGCAGATTATTGTGCTGCTGAAAGGGTAACCATGGAAATTCCGGCTATTGCAGAAAGACTCTGGTACCATACTTCCGGACATCCGTTTCTGGTGAGCAAATTGTGCAAAAATATCGCAGAAAAAATTTTGCCTCAACGGACTATACAGGATTGCTGGACTTTAGACGATGTGGAAGAAGCGACGCGGCTTCTACTCCGGGAAAACAATACGAATTTTGACGGGCTAATCAAAAATCTGGAAAACCACCAGGACTTATACGACCTGGTTTTTCGAATTGTCATTGACGGGGCTGCCATTGCGTTCAATCAGTACAATGCGACCATTCATCAAGGGGTGTTGTATGGCATTTTTAAGCGGAACGGCAATGTGCGGATTCACAACCGTATTTACGAGCAATTGATTTACGACTTCATGACTTCCAATCTCGAAGTTAAAATGAAAACGGATGCGTACAATTTTGAAAATCAGTTCGTCCTCCCCGGCAATCAATTAGATGTACAAAAAATCCTGCTCAAGTTTCAGCAGTTTCTAAACGAACAATACAGCGTCAAAGATCAGGATTTCCTGGAGCGGCACTGGCGACTGGTTTTTCTGGCGTTCGTTAAACCCATTATCAATGGAAAAGGCTACGATTTTAAAGAAGTCCAAATCTCGCAGGAGCGCCGCTTAGATGTGGTGATCACCTACCTTCAGCACAAATATATCGTCGAACTCAAACGCTGGTACGGCGAGGCGGCGCACCAGGAAGGTCTTACTCAATTGGCTGATTACTTAGACCGGCAATACCAAACCAAAGGCTATTTAGTTATTTTCGATGACCGGAAAGAGAAAGCTCAAACTCAGCAAACAATTGAACATCAGGGAAAAGAAATTTTTGCTATTTGGGTGTGAACCATTAGGGCATCAGTCAGATTGGGGTCTTGCACCTTGCCTCTTGCCTCTTGCACCTTGCCCTTTACTGATTAATCACATTCTTAAATTTCGGGCGGTGTGGCTTCACATCGCCGAGGCGTTCCTTTTTGGCCCGTTCATAATCGGAGTAATTGCCTTCAAAGAAGACGACTTCCCCTTCATCTTCAAAAGAAAGAATATGGGTAGCAAGCCGGTCAATAAACCAACGGTCGTGAGAGATCACCAGGACACAGCCGGCGAAATTTTCCAATGCGTCTTCCAGCGTGCGCAGCGTATTGAGGTCAATGTCGTTGGTCGGCTCGTCTAAGAGCAGCACGTTGCCGCCTTCCTTCAGCGTAATGGCAAGGTGGATGCGGTTGCGCTCGCCACCGGACAGGATACCGAGTTTTTTCTGCTGATCGGCGCCGGCGAAATTAAATTTACTGAGGTAGGCGCGTGCATTGACGGTGGTGTTGCCTACTGTGATCAGGTCATTGCCCTCTGAGACGATGTCATACACGCTTTTATCCGGTAGCAGGCCCTCGTGGCTCTGGTCTACATACGCCGCTTTGACCGTAGGGCCGATGATGATTTCGCCGGAATCGGGTTGTTCTTTCCCCATGATGATTTTGAACAGGGTGCTTTTACCCACCCCATTGGGGCCGATAATGCCCACTACGGCATTGCGCGGAATAGAAAAACTAAGGTTTTCAAACAAAAGCCGGTTGCCGAAACCTTTGCTCAGGTTGTGCGCTTCGATGACCACATCGCCAAGGCGCGGGCCGGGCGGGATGATGAGGTCGAGGCGGGCTTCTTTGTCCTTGCTGTCTTCGTCGGCTAATTTTTCATAAGCATTGAGGCGGGCTTTGCCCTTGCTTTGGCGGGCTTTGGGCGCCATCCGGATCCATTCCAATTCGCGTTCCAGCGTTTTGCGCCGTTTCGATTCTGTTTTTTCTTCCTGTTCTAAGCGCAGCGCTTTTTGTTCCAACCAGGAGGAATAGTTGCCTTGCCAGGGGATGCCTTCGCCGCGGTCGAGTTCGAGGATCCAGCCGGCAACATTATCGAGGAAATAACGGTCGTGGGTGACTGCGATGACGGTGCCGGGGAAACTTTGGAGGTACTGTTCCAGCCAGTCCACGGATTCCGCATCCAAGTGGTTGGTCGGTTCGTCCAAGAGCAGGATATCGGGATTGCTGAGGAGCAACCGGCACAGCGCTACGCGGCGGCGTTCGCCACCCGAAAGTACTTTGACGGGCACATCACCTTCGGGGCATCGAAGGGCATCCATGGCGGTTTCGAGGCGGTGATCGAGTTCCCAGGCGTTGTGGTGGTCGAGCTGTTCCATGAGTGTACTCTGCCGGTCAATGACTTTCATCATTTCGTCATCGTTCATGGGTTCGGCTAATCGGAGGTTAATTTCGTCATAAGCCCGCAAGATGTCAACGATATGTTGTACGCCCTCTTCTACAATTTGTCGCACCGTTTTCGTGTCATCCAGCACGGGCTCCTGCGCTAAGTAGCCGATTTTGTAAGTGCCGTCGAACTCGATTTTGCCCTGGTAGTTGGAATCCAGACCGGCGATGATCTTGAGCAGCGTGGATTTTCCGGAGCCATTGAGGCCCAGCACGCCAATTTTAGCCCCATAAAAAAAGGAAAGCCATATATTTTTGAGCACTTGTTTGCTGGGAGGAAAGGTTTTGCTTACCCCCGACATGGAAAAAATGATTTATTCGCCGGCCATAATTTTCTGTGGATTTTGAGGGGCAAATATCTGCCTTTTTTTTTGAACGGAGCTACGTTTGCTAAACTTTCAAAGTTTGGTAAACGTGATAAAGCAAAAATGCCTGCTCGCGCGATGGCGGTAGCTGAGCGAAGTCGAAGCTCCGCCTCGCGTGTCCTATTTTCTGGGCTCTGCCCAGAGCAATTCCCTTATCTTGAACGCATCCTTGCCTAATCTTCAAATCCTCCTTTCTGGTTATTTGTTATCGGTTATTAGTTATTGGTCTGTTCTCGCATCTTCAAATTATCAAATTATCAAATCTTCAAATCATTTCTCCTATCTTAGCCCTTGATTTTTAAAACCTTTTGCTCACTGAATCGCCATGACCCTGCGTGAACTCAAAGAAACAGCCAATGTCCTGATTGGGAAAAGCGACTTTGAGGGCATTTTCGATATGCTCTCCAAGCGGCTCGACCCTGCGCGACCGGTATTCATTGACCTGACTCAGCTCAGCTCGCGTTACAACCGGGTTTTTAAAGACGATATGAACGGCGTGGTTTCCCGCGAAAATGCCAGCTTAGAGTACAACCAGAATGGGCAGGCGCTCGTCCAATTAGTGCGTAAACTTGCGGAGGAAGACCTCGGATCCGGCGGCGATTTGGACGATCCGCTCGATTTGGAAGCCCGAAAACTTCCGGTAGACATCCCGGTGACGCCGCTTTTTTTGGTCAATTGCGACCGCCGAAAACCCATTCGTGCCTTTTGGCGCGCTTTCAGTGCCTACACCGAGCAACATCGCCACTTCCAGTTCTACTTTCTGCCGTCCTGCCCGTCGCAGGAACCGGAAGGTTTTGCCGAACGCACGGTTCAGGAACTTTTGGAAAAAGAATTGGACAAAGCCACCTCCGTGTTTGATTTCCGGCGCAGAGCAACCGAAGAACGCTTGCAAATTGAGCCCTTGCCAACGGGACTCAACTTAGCGGGTTCGCAAAAAGCTTTCAAAACCTACTTCGCCGAACGGTTCGGCCTTGCCAATTCCGAAATCGCTTTTGAAGATTACCTTCAGACCGGATTGCCCAAATTGCCCTGGCAATACGTGGCCACCGCGTTCAAAATAACCGCTTCGGAGTGGGACGAAGAACTCCTGCCCCCTTATATCGGGTGGATCATGGACACCTTCAGCCAGACCGGCCCCGACATCCCTACGTTCATCTTCTTTTTTGTGGTCTCTGTGAAAAACGCCCACCGCGAAGACATCCTGCGGGGCGACCAGCGCGAAGCCCTCAAAAGCGTGCGCGATCTGGTCGGAGCCCGATCCGGAGAGGCCACACTCATTGAGCCGCTGCTGCCCGTGCCTGCTGACGATTTTGAGGAGTGGTTGGAAAAATTAGGCGACGTATCCACCGACCAGAAACGCGCCATTATCGAACTAATGGCGGCCCGTCTCCGGGACGAGGAGGAAGCCTGGTTTCGTCAGACGCGGGAGTTTAATATGGAACGCATTGAAGATTTTCAGAAAAAAGTATACAACAGCCACAAACATAAATAGTGTCAACGTATGTCTTATTACTCCTTAGAAAAACGGCAAGAATACCTGCAACAGCAAGGCGAACGGCAGCCCTTGCCCCCTTTCACAGCCAACCCGCGCCTCAACGCGCCGGAACTTTACCAGCCTTCGCCCGAATTGGCAGACGCGGTCAACGTAGCGCTGCGCCTCGGCCTGCCCCTGCTGCTCACCGGCGAACCCGGCTCCGGCAAAACTCAGTTGGCCGACCACTTAGCCTGGTTTTTTAACCTCGGCGAAACGCTGGTCTTCAACGCCCAGACCACATCTTCGGCGACCGACCTGTTTTACCAGTACGACGCCCTCGGCCATTTTCAGTACAGCCAAAACAACAAGGAGTCGCTGAGCAACGAAGCATTGGAAAGCCGCTTCATCCGCTACCGGGGGCTGGGCGAGGCCATCCGCTCGCGGCAGCGCCGACTGGTGTTGATTGACGAAATTGACAAAGCCCCGCGCGACCTGCCCAACGACGTACTCGACGCCATAGATAAACTACGCTTTTCCGTGCCGGAAGTGGGTAGCTCCTACCAAACCGAGCCGCAATTCCGCCCCGTCATCCTGCTGACGAGCAACTCGGAAAAAAACCTGCCCGACGCTTTCCTGCGCCGCGTGGTGTATTTCCACATCGAGTTTCCGCAACCGGCCAAAATGATGGAAATCGTGGGCGCTAAAGTGTCGGGCCTCAGCGACGAACAACTCCGCCCGGTGGTGGACCATTTCTACGCCATCCGCGGGGAGCGTAACCTCAAACTCAACAAATATCCGGCAACAGCCGAACTCCTGCAGTGGGCGGCCTACCTTCAGGAGACCGGCTTCCCTTTGGAAAAACTGAAAAATTCAGACCGCCTCAGCGAAGAAGAGCGCCGGGCATTGAAGGTATCCTACTCGGTGTTGGCCAAAACCCGGGAAGACCTCGCGGCTTTGTCTCAACGCATAGATTGACCCACTGCCCATGACAGCGCTTTTGCACCGCCGCCTCTTAGTCGAGCTGCTCGACGCCTTGCAAACCGCGGGTTACCCCCTCGGTCCGGGCAAGCTCATGCAGGTGGAGGAGCTGATGCGCCAATTGCCGCCCGATACGCCCCCCGAAGCGCTGCGCACCCTGCTGGCGCCGCTTTTTGCCTCCAACCCCGAAGCGCAAACCCGGTTTTATGAACTGTTCGACCAGCGCCTGAGCGCCGTGCGCAACCTGCTAGCACAGGAAGCAACCCTTCCGGGCGCCTTGCCGGCAATGGAAAGCATCGTCCAAAAAGAAACCCGCTCCCGGCGTGTCCTGCTGGCCGCATTGTTGGCCCTGACTGCCACTGCGGGTGCGGCTTTCGATACTAATGCGCCCGTCACCTGGGCCTTGTTAGCCGCCGTTGGCGCCGTCGCGGTGATCGCCGGATGGAAATTGCCGCCGCGCCGCACTGTCCGTTGGGGCTATCTGCTTGCCCTGCCTGTGCTTGCCGCTGCGGGCTTTGGGTTAAAACTCTGGGCGCTGACCCTGTTACCGACGCCGGATTCAGGAACAATGCCGACTTTCTTCGTAAATCATTTTACGGTGAAGCAGGGGGAAAGTGTTACCGAAAATTTGCGCTTCTTTGGCGATACTGCCCGGTTGCTGTCGGTTGCCTTTTGCGATGGTCAAAGCGCTGGCGAAACGCCCTCCGGCGGTCGTTATACCATAGATCCGTCGGGCGCCTGGCAATATACCGCTGCCGCCGAAGCCCTGCCAGGCACCACCGACACCCTCTGCGCTGAAGCCGTGTATGCCGCCCGCCGCGATACCATGCTTTTTGTAGTAGAAATTAGCGCTGCTGATAAACCACCCCCTCCTCAGGACACCGGGCGCATTGCCGAAATTCCGCTGCCATTTCCACGTAGCCTTTCGGAAATAGAAGTAGGCGCCGAAGTGCTTGCCCGCGCCGATTTTTACCGCCGCTACCAATGGCCACTTAAAGCCCTGCTTTTTCTTTTGGCCGCTTTTGCGGTATGGGCTTTTGTGCGATGGAACGAACGCCGCCGCGCCAAATTCGTCGCCGAAATAGAACAGCGCGACAGCCCGCCCTACGTGTGGCGCATCGAAACCGGCAAGGAGCAGCGCCTCGATTTTGAAGACAACCTGTCGCTGCTGCTCAACCGCCTGCGCCGCCGCGAAGGCGCCGACGCCCACCGCTTAGACGTAGCCGGCACCATAAAAGCCAGCGCGCGCCGCGCAGGCCGTGCCGCTTTTGTGTTCCGGGAGCAGACCCGTCCGCCGGAATACCTGCTGCTCATTGACCGCTTCGACGCCAACGACCACCGCGCCCGCCTGTTCGACGCGCTGTACGATGAACTGCGCCGCGCTGAAGTGCCCGTGGAGCGCTTTTTTTATCAGGGCGATCCCCGAATTTGCTTCAACGAAGCGCATCCCAACGGCCTGCCGCTCGGCGAACTGCTGCACCGCCACCGCGACGCCCGCCTGCTGCTCATCGGCGAAGGACAACGCCTGCTGCTGCCCTCTTCCGGACAGCTCGCGCCCTGGACGAGCCTGTTTTCCGGCTGGCGCCGCCGTGCCCTGCTGCTGCCCAAACCCACCCGTGAATGGGGCCGCCGCGAACAAACACTGGCTGGCCTCTTTGCCGTAGCGCCCGCCTCCGTGCAGGGGCTTGACCTGGCGCTGGAGCAGTTTGAAACCCTGGAACAGCGCAGCCCTGCCGAAGCCGCGCGCCGCGTGGCCGACGCCGTAGCCGAGCCTTTTGAGTTTGAAGGCAACTTGCTGGGCAGCCTGCGCCGCCACTTTCCCGAACCACTCATTCGCTGGATTGCAGCTTGTGCAGTGTATCCGGCGCTGCATTGGGATTTGACGCTTTTTCTTGGCCAAACGCTCAGCGAACCAAATGCCAACCCGTTACTGACCTCAACCAACCTGCGCCAATTGGCCCGCCTGCCCTGGTTTGTGCAGGGGCGGATTCCCGAAAACGCACGCCTGCAACTGATTGAATATTTGGCGGAACAGGGATTGGAAACCAGCGTGCGCCGCGCTTTGGACGAACTGTTGCGCTCGGCGCCTGCCCCGGCGCAAGGCTCTGTGGCCTGGGACGACTACCGCATGAACGTCATCCTGAACGAGCTGATGCTGCAACCCGACGCTGCGAGACGCCGGGAATTGGAAGCCGAATTTGAGCGCTTTTTGGCCGCCGGCAAGCAGCCCGATTTTGTGAGTTTCAAACAACTACAGCGGCAGCCTACCCGCTTGGACCTGCTGGCGCCCGAAAACTGGAAAAAATACCTGTTCCGCCACGGCTCCTCGCGCTTTGGGCTGCGCCGCATAGCGCTGCTGCTGCCCATCTGGGCGATGATGGCTGCCGGAATCGCCTTAGTACCCGTGAAAACTACGGTGTGCAGCGGCGACACCGTGGAATATCAAAACCGCCTGCTCTGCCTCGATGACGCCGACGCCCGCCTGCTGTATTTGGAATACCTCACCCGCGACGCCATAGACGTGCAAGACCATGCCCGCGCCGACAGTCTGCGCGTGGAAGCAGGTCTCCTTGCCCGCGCTGCCCAACCCGTAGCCGACACGACGCCTTATTACCGCAATACCGCCGCCTGGTATTTCAATTACGGGGCGCGCGCCTTCAATTGCAGCCGCGAAACGGAACCCGGCTGCCCGCCGACAGGCTTGTCGGGGCTGTCCGCCGACAGCCTGCGCGCCATAGCCTGCAAGAACTTCCGGCGTGGCGACGCCCTTTACACGGCTATAAGCGGAGCGCAGGGCATTGAATTTTTTAGCGCTATATCGCGCGCCTGCCCGAACGACCCGCTTGCCCCCCCGCGAGGGGATACCCCCCGCTTTACCCTGCGCGGATTGGTGCTTGACTCAGATACGGGCAGGCCCATATCCGGCGCTGCCATTAGCGCCGGCGATGCCAGGAAAACGACCTTTTACCGATTGAGCTCAGATAAAGGAGGCGCCGACATTTTTATGACCAAAACCGACGCTCAGGGGCGCTATACCTTAGTGGACGTGCCCGACGTCGCCCAACTGTTGCTCTACGCCACTGCCCCCGGCTACGAAGCCGAAAAATTGCGCAGCCCGCCGCGCACCGAATTGCCCGCGCTGAGCCTGAAGTCCTTAAACCCGGCACCCGACGAGCCACAGGGTGATAATGCAGCATCCGCTTACCAGCGCGCCGTGGCTGCCAACACCATAGCCGCCTACGATGCATTTTTGAACGACTACCCGCAAAGTACTTACGCCGCCGAAGCCCGCGCCCGATTAGTCGTACTGCGCGAACCCGCCGCGTGGCAGCGCGCTGTGGCTGCCAACTCCTTTGAATCTTATGTCGAATACCTGCGCGAACACCCCAATGGCTTCAATGCGGCCGAAGCCGCCCGGCGCCGCGATGCGCTTAACCCAATTGTTGAAGGCGACCCCGCCGTCAAAAAACTCGAAGCCGACATGGTCGCCCTTACCGGCGGTACCTTCACCATGGGCTGCCAGGATGCAAAACGCGACGGGGAATGCTATGAGTGGGAAAAACCGCCCCACGAGGTACGCGTGGGCAAATTCTCTATTGGCCGCTACGAAGTGACCCAGGCGCAGTGGCGCGCCGTGATGGGCAGTGATCCGCCTGAACTAAATAACAAAGGCTGCGACGAATGCCCGGTGGAGCGCGTATCCTGGGACGATATCCAGGAGTTTATCCAAAAGCTGAACACCCTGACCGGTAAGCGCTACCGGCTGCCTACGGAGGCCGAGTGGGAGTATGCAGCCCGCGGCGGTAATAAAAGCCAGGGCTATCTGTACAGCGGTAGCAATAAAATTGGCGAGGTGGCCTGGTATACTGAAAACTCCAAAAGCGGAAACACCTTTGGCGAACAAAAAACCACCCGCCCGGTGGGAGGAAAAAAGCCCAACGAATTGGGGCTATATGATATGAGCGGGAATGTGTGGGAGTGGTGTGCAGACGATTGGCATGGTAATTATACTGGTGCGCCTGTAGATGGCAGTGCCTGGGTAGACAGTCCGAGGGGCTCTTACCGCGTGGGCCGCGGCGGTAGTTGGCGCGACACCGCCGGGAACTGTCGCGCAGCCTTTCGCGACCTCAACACGCCAGCGCTCCGCGACTACAGCGTCGGCTTCCGCCTCGCCTTGTAGTTTGGAGGTTTGCCGATCCGGCTTTCCTGTGAGCTAAGAGGGGAGGAGCGAAGCACTGCAACGGAGCGAAGCTGGCGGGGGGCGCCAAGCCCCCGCCTGCGTAGTGGAGTAGCAGTGCGGAGCGGTTGGGCGCTTTGTTTCGCGGCCTTCAGGCCGCCCCCTCTGTTTCGCGGATTTATCTTTTGAAATATTCTCAGCCAGCAAAAAAGGCCATGCAAATAAAATTTTTCACGATCCCCGTTATGGGCGGCGAAGCGCTTGCAGAAGAATTGAATGTCTTTCTGCGTTCCAAAAAAATATTGCAGGTAGAGCAGCAGTTGGTGAGCGAAGCGCAGGGATCGGCTTGGTGTTTTTGAATCCTGAAAATTCTGATTCAGATAATTAAGAAGCGGCAGTATTGGTAACGCCTGTGTGCGTGAAGGTTCTGCCGTTTCGCATTTTTGATAAGCATCCGTCTGGCAAGTTAGGGCGTTACTTAAAGTAACACCCTAACTCCCCGCTTGCAGCGTTGGATATTGTCTGAATCAGAATTCTCAGAATTTTAAAATTTCCAGAATTCGGCTCCCCTGGCGCCCGATTCGAGCAAACCTGCAAGTTAGGGCGTTACTTAAAGTAACACCCTAACTCCCCGCTTACAGCGTTGGATATTGTCTTCATCCAAATTTTCAGAATTAAAAAGTTCTCAGAATCCGGTGTCAGGGGAGCCGCATTCTGAAAATTCTTGAATCCTGAAAATTCTGATTCAGATAATTAAGGAACGGCAGTATTGGTAACGCCTGTGTGCGTGTAGGTTCTGCCGTTTCGCATTTTTGATAAGCATCCGTCTGGCAAGTTAGGGCGTTACTTAAAGTAACACCCTAACTCCCCGCTTGCAGCGTTGGATATTGTCTGAACCAGAATTCTCAGAATTTTAAAATTTCCAGAATTCGGCTCCCCTGGCGCGCTATCATGAAAATTCTTTAATCCTGCGAATTCTGATTCAGACAGTTCTCCGCTTGGGTAGTGGAGCAGCAGCTCGGAGTGGTTGGGCGCGCTTCGTTTCGCGGCCTTTAGGCCGCCCTGAATATTGTTATTATGCGGACTAAAGTTCTACGGCTGGGACACAAACTCTAAGCTAAAGGCCAGGTACAACTTGTCCCGAGTTTTTCGAGGGGAAATTAAGCAGTGTGAAGTATATTTGTAGTGTTTTTAGGCTGTATCTGAGATAATTACGTTC
>JBJXFD010000069.1:0-16904 GCA_046153985.1 Saprospiraceae bacterium | reverse complement strand
ATTGATCAACTCTAAAGGGTACGGAGAAATTGAAGGTGAAAAAGTGCGGACAACCGTGCTGCGCCATTTTTTTGAAGAAATTGGCCCACTGAGTTTTGTTCCGGTTGAACCCATCCAATCCCGGCTTTTCAACCTGACCAATGAGTATTGGATCAGTTTCGTGTTCGACGGGTATATGTACGATAAAAAATACATTTTTGTGGAAGGCAGCATCTCCGAGTCGAATTTTACCTCCATTCCATTCATCAACCGAAAAGGGGTGATGATCCGTTAAGCGGGCGCCCCTTTTGTACCATAAAGACAAACTATGAGCCAGACATTCAAACCCAAAAAAGTTTCCGACTCCAAAACCGTTATGACGGAAATGGTGATGCCCAACGACACCAATGCCATGCACAACCTGATGGGAGGCAATCTGTTGCGTTGGATGGACATCGCAAGCGCGATTTGCGCCGGAAGGCACTGCGAAGCCTATGTAGTAACGGCATCGGTGGACCACGTTTCCTTTACGCGCCCAATCCGATTGGGAGAAGTCGTTACCATCGAAACCAGCGTAACCCGTTCTTTTAACAGTTCGGTAGAGGTGTACGTTGAAGTTTTTGCAGCCGACGTAAAGGGTGGGAATCCGCACCGCTGCAACCACGCCTATTATACTTTTGTGGCGTTGGACGATGTGAACGGCAAGCCCCAAACCGCCCCGGAAGTTATTCCGCTCACTGAAATTGAACAACAGCGGTACGATAGCGCGCCACGTCGCCGGGAAGTACGCCTCATTCTCAGCGGCAGAATGAAACTGGAGCAATCAACAGAAATTCGGGCATTCTTTGACCAATTATCCTAATTCGAGCAATATGGATTCCACCAGTAACAAAGCTATTTTGCAAACGAATTTTCAGTTGCCGGGACAAAGCGCCGTTTACCACGGGAAAGTACGGGACGTATACACCATAGGCGATAAGCTGGTGATGGTTGCAACAGACCGCATTTCGGCTTTTGACCACATCCTGCCGCGCCCGATTCCGTTCAAAGGGCAAGTACTCAATCAGGTTGCTGCTCATTTTCTGGAAGCCACCCGCGACATTGCACCCAATTGGCTGCTCAATACCCCCGATCCGAACGTTGCCATCGGATACGCCTGCAAGCCCTTCAGGGTGGAAATGGTCATCCGGGGTTACTTAGCCGGGCATGCCTGGCGGGTTTATCAAACTGGCGAACGCAACCTTTGCGGCGTGTTGATGCCGGATGGCATGCAGGAAAATGATCGCTTTCCCGAACCCCTTATTACCCCGACTACAAAAGCGGATGAAGGCCACGATGCGGATATTTCCAAAGCAGAAATCCTTGAACGCGGGTTGGTGAGCGCCGAAGATTACACAGTGCTTGAAGATTACACGCGCCGCTTGTTTGCGCGTGGTTCGGCAATGGCCGAAGAAAGAGGTTTGCTTTTGGTGGATACAAAATACGAGTTTGGGAAAAAAGACGGGCTGGTTTATGTCATAGATGAAATCCATACGCCGGACAGTTCCCGCTATTTTTATGCGGAAGGTTACGAAGAACGGCAGGCCAATGGCGAACGCCAGCAGCAGCTTTCTAAAGAATTTGTGCGGGAATGGTTGATGGCCCACGGGTTCATGGGGCTGGAAAACCAATTGATGCCCGTGATGCCGGATGCTTTTGTGGAAGAAATATCGGAACGCTACATCGAGCTGTATGAACGCATTACGGGAAAATCATTCCAAAAAGCCGGTGCGGAGGAGATTGAAGCGCGTATTATAGCAAATGTAACCGCGGCTTTATAAGTGTTTGATTATAAGTTTCTTTCGCATAGGAAAAGGCTTGCAAAAAGTAAGCCCCACTGCCTTACGGTAATGGGGCCCTCTAAACGCGCTCTCTCTGATGTTATTCTTAATGCTTTTTAGTCTGCTTTGTGGAGATTGATTCCTCAATCTTGACCGAAAGGTAGTAATATTCTTTCCACTTTGTCAAGATTTTGTCAAAAAAAGATGTCGCGAAAACAAATTTTTTTGTATAGCAATAGCTGTTTATACACAACAATATCCGCTCATACACATAATATCACGAAGCTCTGCCATCCAATTCAAAGTTTGCCTATCTTTATCAGATCATTTTCCCGTACCGATTTCTTCAAACAATTATGATCTCTATGAAATGGCAACTTCTACTCTTTGCGACCTTCTGTTGCAGGTTCGCTTACGCCCAATTCAGCTTTTCTGACCAATCTCCCTGGCTTTTTTATCCAAATACCTCAAGTGGCGCCCCAATCGGGGTTTCCGACATGAACGGGGACGGACTCGACGACATCATTCGACTTGACCAGACTCAGACGCTGCGTATAGACTACCAGGCTTTTGGCGGCTTTACAGGGTTCTCTTACGGACAACTTCTGGGAAACCAGTGGAGCCTTTGTATTGCCGATGTAGATCGAAATGGCTATAACGATATTTTTTCCGGAGGGGCATACAATGGTCTCAAACTTCTGAAAGCCAACGCTTCCGGCACCAGTTACACCCTGACTACGATCAGTGCGCTTCCGATTTTTTTGCAGGGTTCTAATTTTGCCGACATCAATAACGACGGCTTGATTGACCTTTTTGCTTGCCATGACGACGGCATCAGCCAGGCTTATCGCAATACCGGAAGCGGCAATTACGTAGCAGATACTTCGCTGATCTACCCCAAGTCAACCGTGCCATCCGACAATTCCGGTAATTACGGCTCAGTCTGGTTGGATTACAACAATGATGGGAACTTAGATCTTTATCTTTCTAAATGCCGCCTTGGGGTTACGAATCCAATGGATGGCCGGCGATTGAATTTGTTGTTTAAAAATGACGGATTCGGAAACTTCACAGAAGTCGCCCAGCAGGCAGGGCTTAGACCGCTCGCACAGTCCTGGGCCGCCGATTTTGCCGATATTGATAACGATGGCGACCTCGATTGTTTCCTCATTACACATGACCAAACCAGCAAGTTGTACGTCAACAATAATTTTGGGACTTTTATTGATATCACCGCCCAAAGCGGTATGACAACAGCCCTTGCAGCAGCTGGAGCAGGGCTTCAGGTTAAGTTTGAAGACTTTGACAATGACGGTTTTGTAGACCTTCTTTATACTTCTCTCGGAAGCAATCATTGCCTTTTTCGGAACAATGGCGACCAGACTTTTACGAATCAGCCCAATGCATTCCCAACATTTGGGCGCATCCATACCGCATCAACCGGCGACTTGGACGACGATGGCCATATTGATGTCATTGCCGGTTTCGGGAATGGCTATAACAGCTACAGTGCTACCCCGGATAAGCTGTTTATCAACAACAATACCAGCAATAACCACTTCAAAGTACGGCTTCGCGGCGTCGTATCCAACATCAACGGCATTGGTGCACGGTTGGAAGTTTATGGTCCCTGGGGTAAACAAATCCGGGAAGTTCGCAGCGGGGAAAGCTATGGAATCCAGACTTCGATGACCAAACACTTTGGCCTGGGTCAGGCCGGATTTATTGACAGTTTGGTAGTACGCTGGCCTTCCGGGGTCGTAGATAGAGTGGTAAACCCGACCATTAATTCAACGCTTGAAGTTGAAGAAGCAAGCTTTTGTGTGCCAACGCTCAACTTCCAGGCGCTGATCAATACCACTAATTTGGCAACTTTTGCCGATGAAAGCACCATTGGCGCCAATCAATGGCTCTGGAATTTTGGAGATGGAGCCACTTCCAACCAGGCAAATCCGATACACCAATACGCAGCACCCGGCTTGTTTTTGGTATGCCTCCAGGTGAGCGGTCTTTGCGGAAGCGGCCAGATTTGCAAAACGGTCAATGTAAACTGTCAGCCTTTGATTGCCAGCTTTTCGGAGGAAGCTGATGGATTGACGGTCGCATTTGACGACCAGACTTTTGGCGGACCTAACGAATGGCTCTGGGACTTTGGCGATGGTACTACCTCGACAGAGCAAAATCCGCAACATACTTTTCCAACGCCAGGCATATACCAGATTTGTTTCGAAGCCAGCAACAATTGTGGAACTTCACAGATTTGTGAGACGATTTTGGTGGCCTGCACCAGCATTGAAGCAGGATTTTCCTATATTCCCAATAATCTTTCAGTTGTTTTTAGCGGCAGTGCCAATTTTAACATCACTTCCTATTCCTGGTCGTTTGGAGACGACAGCACTTCAACCGCCCAAAATCCAATCCATACCTTTGCGCTTCCGGGCGCCTACAACGTTTGCCTGATTGCGGACGGCCCATGCGGATCGGTATCGGATTGTCAGGTGATTACGGTGACTTGCGCTCCTCCGCAGGCTACGTTCTCTTCAGTAACGCAGGGGATTGGGTTAACCCACAACTTTACGTCCCAGCTTTCCGGCGGCGTGGACACTTATAGCTGGTCGTTTGGAGACGGGGGGACTTCCTCGCAAGCAAACCCGATTCATGCCTATACAGGCCCCGGCGTTTTCCAGGTTTGCCTGACGGTCAGCGGCGTGTGCGGCAACTCCCAAACCTGCCAAACCCTGACAGTGTCCTGTCCGGCGCCGCAGGCTGATTTTGCATTCACCCTTAGCCAACTCAGCGTTTCGTTTGCAGATCAGTCTGTGAACAGTCCTGCGCAATGGGAATGGTCGTTTGGCGACGGCGTCACTTCTAACCTCCAGAACCCACAACATGTTTTTTTATTTCCCGGGAGTTTTGAGGTTTGCCTGACCACCACAAGCAATTGCGGATCTTCTCAGGTTTGCGAGACGATAACGGTTAGTTGCAGTGCTCCGCAAGCGGCTTTTACTCAAACGTCCAACCAATTGAGCGTGACTTTCCAGGATGCATCTACCAACGGCGCAACCCAATGGTCGTGGAGTTTTGGGGATGGCAACACGTCAAACGTTCAAAATCCTCAGCATACTTATGCACAACCCGGCACGTATCAGGTTTGCATTGACGCCATCAGCATTTGTGGGGTTACGCAAAGTTGTAGTTCGGTCACCCTTACCTGCGCTGCGCCATCGGCTGATTTTGCATTGCAACAAACCGGGTTGCAGTTCGCTTTTCAGGATCAAACGACCAATCAACCTACCCAGTGGCAATGGACTTTTGGCGATGGCGGTTCCGCTTCGCAACAAAACCCCCAGCATACTTATGCGGCGCCGGGCGTCTATCAAGTTTGTCTGACAGCAACCAGCCTTTGTGGAACCGACCAGCACTGCGAACAAGTGACCGTAACCTGCGCGGCGCCGGTAGCCGGTTTCAGTTTTCAACAAAACGGGTTGCTTTATAATTTTTCAGATCAGTCTACCAATGATCCAGTTCATTGGTCGTGGACCTTTGGGAACGGCTTCACTTCCGGTATGCAAAACCCATTTTTCACCTATAACTTACCCGGAACGTATCAGGTTTGTCTAACCGTAACCAATGTTTGTGGAACAACCCAGCATTGCGAGCAAATAACCGTCACTTGCGCGGCGCCCCAGGCTAATTTTAATTTTGTACAAAATGGCCTTCAGTACAACTTTTCAGATCAATCCTCAAACCAACCGACGCAGTGGTTGTGGACTTTTGGAGATGGAGCAACGTCTATGCAACAATTTCCTGCGCACACCTATGGACTACCCGGTACCTACCAGGTTTGTCTTACGGCAGTCAGTTTCTGCGGGAGTACGCAAAGTTGCCAGTCGCTAACCGTTGCCTGCGCGCCTCCACAGTCAGCTTTTCAAGCCAGCGCTAACGAGTTGCAGGTCAATTTTTTGGATGCTACAACGAACCAACCTGCGCAATGGCAGTGGAGTTTTGGAGATGGCGCTACGTCAACCCAGCAATTCCCGGCGCACACGTATGCCTTACCGGGAACCTATCAGGTTTGCCTCACAACTACCAGCATCTGCGGCAGCAGCCAAACCTGTCAGAGCATCACCGTCGCCTGTGCAGCGCCGGATGCCGGTTTCTCTTTTCAATCGGATGAACTGCAAGTGCAATTCCAGGACGTTTCTTCCAACGAACCGGTTATCTGGCAATGGACATTTGGAGACGGAAGCACGGCTTCTGCCCAAAACCCGCTGCATACCTACGTTGCGCCGGGCACTTACCAGGTTTGCCTGACTGCAATCAGCCTTTGTGGAACAGACCAATCCTGCACAGTCGTTACCATTAGTTGTATTGCCCCGCAAGCCGATTTTGATGTTAATCCCAGTGGCTTGGAAATCAGCTTTTTTGATGTTTCTTTAAACGAACCGAGTTCCTGGAGCTGGGATTTCGGTGATGGAAACACCTCGACAGAACAAAATCCGCAACATACCTACTCCGAAGCCAACAGCTATGTAGTTTGTTTGAATGTATCCAGCATCTGCGGCAATACCCAGCGTTGCGAATTGATCACGGTGACTTGCGATGCGCCATCCCCCGGTTTTTCTTTTGCTATTGATGGTCTGACTGTTGCTTTTAGCGATGTGAGCAATGGTGATCCCAATGCCTGGACCTGGGATTTCGGAGACGGCAACATGTCTATGGAACAAAATCCACAGCATCTTTATGATGCTCCGGGAACCTATCTGGTCTGCCTCAAAGCAGCCAACGACTGCGGCAGCCTGCAGCATTGCGCCACCGTGGAGATAACTTGCGTTGGGCCGGAAGCTGCTTTTTCTGTATCCGATTTAACTGCATTTACCCGATTGTTTCTGGACGCGTCGGTCAATAGTCCAACTTCCTGGCTCTGGGATTTTGGCGATGGTGGCACTTCTACCGAACAAAACCCCCTTTATACGTACAGCATTCTTGGCAGTTTTGAAGTTTGCCTGATCGCTAGCAATGCTTGCGGTTCGGATACCTTGTGCCAGTTGATTGTGGATACAGAAAATCCGGTGAAGGAACTTCCCGCCATCTCGATATATCCCAACCCGGTAAGTGAGGTGTTGCAGGTCAATGGCGAGAATTTTGAAACTGGGTTAATGGAAATTAACCTTACCGATGTTGCGGGGCGCATCGTTCGGCGCATCCCCTTGAATGGCCAAACCGGCGATTTTCAGGAACGCATTGATGTTTCTGTGCTGCCTGCGGGCGTGTATTGGGTGAGTTGCCGATCAGAAGAAACGGTATTAGTGAGGCGGTTTGTGAAGCAGTAATAGAAGGAGGTGACACCTTTTCAGAAGATGTTACCTCTTCGCGGAGTAGAAGGTATGAACCCCGGAGGTTACACCTTTTCAAAAAGGTGTTACCTCTTCGTGGAGTAGGAAATACGAACCCCGGAGGTGAGACCTTTCTAAAAGGGGTTACCTTTTGGTATTCCCAGCCAACGAAACCCACTCCACAGGTGTCTTCCTTGATAAAACACCGCTCTTATGAAAAAAACACTACTCGTCCTCAGCATTGTCGGATCATTCTGGCATTTCACCGCTGCTCAGACTTTTACAGAAGTTCACCCCATCACCTGCGGGGATACGGTGTACATTGGCAACTTAGGCTATCCAACCTGGAATGTTGCGGATATTGTAACGCTTCCCGCGCTGGGCCACGCCATCTTGCTGGGCGATTTCATTCCCGCCAACTTGCTGGAATACACCTCGCCACCTTGTGTGGTGGGCAGGGATACGGTGGTTATTGCGTGCGCCCATGCAACGCAAATCACCTGCGACACCGGGATCTACGTTTTTGAAATGACTTGTCCTGAAAATCTTGAACCTGTATACCCAACCAGGTTAGCCTGTAATGATTCAGTTTATGTAGATAACCTGAGCGGCTGGTGGGCGCCGGAAATTATCCAGCAAGCACAAAACGGTGAATCCAGGATCATCTTTGAACCCACAGACGGCGCGGGCGTGTTTTATCGGCCGAATCCTGGCTTTGAGGGGCTAGATTATGTGAAAGTGCAAATCAATTTTGGTGGAGATACCTTGCTGTACCTGTTTCAAGTCTATTGCGATTTAACGGTGGGCGGCCAGGTGGTTGAGCAGGAACCTTTGACGTTTTACCCGAATCCAGTTGGGCAATATCTGTTCATACAAGATGCTGGAAATCTGTTAGATGCGCAGGTTTTTAACCTTCACGGACAAACTTGCCCGGCGCGTGCATCGGATAGAACCGGCGGCTACCTCATCGAAACGGAGCATTTGCCGGGCGGTTATTATTTCGTGGTCATTCGGACTAAGCAGGGTGGCAGGATCAGTGGCAGCTTTGTCAAAGGATAGGAAGTAGTTTGGGCATCACTTAAAGTGTAATGTCGTCAACTTAGCGCTGTGGAAGACCCTGCAAGGGTCAAATATGAATAGCCCCCGATGCAATCGGGGGAAAAGTGGGAGTAAGGAGTAACGGACAACCCCGAATGGGGTTGAATATTGACAATGGTTTGTGGTTTAATAACATTCAACCCCATTCGGGGTTCGACGTTACCCCGTTTATGCGACCAACCCCCGATTGCAGCGGGGGCTATTCACCTTCAATCACTTCGTGGTTATCATTCGTTAAGTTGACGACATTAAACTTGATGTGACACCCTCACTTGCCTGCCAGGATTCCCTTATTTGGAACCCTTCTGCTTAATTTGCCCTTTTCTCTATAATTCAGGTCTTTATTTGGGGAAATCTTGAACAAAAGCCCCTCTGCTTTGTAGTATAAGGGAGGAATAAAATTTTTTCTGCCAATTTTATTTGTTCTAATTGTTAAAACTACGTTATCTTAGCGTCAGTTTTTAAGAGAACCTTAACATTGTCTTTTTTATCCTTCATAATAACAGTCGGGTGATTTCTTACGAGAGCGGGGCAGTTTTGCCTGCGCTCTTTTTTTTTAGCCCCCGCTTTTTAACGGAATCCTTCCTATGGAACGTCGTAATAAAAAGCCGCCGCCCAAATTGGGAAGTTATTTTTGCGACGTTCCTATACAAGCTCTTGGGTTTTGCGGTTTACATTCTCTACCTTTGTTCCTTCATACAAACAACAAAGAATCACTGTGATTGAGGCAAAGGGCATCTACAAATCGTTCGGTTCATTGCATGTGCTGAAAGGGGTTGATCTGAAAATCGGAAAAGGAGAAATCGTTTCCATCGTCGGGAAATCCGGGGCTGGTAAAAGCACCCTGCTCCATATTTTGGGAACGCTGGACAATGCCACCAAAGGGGAGTTGAAGATTAACGGAGAAGCGGTATTTCAATTGAATGCCAAGCGATTGGCTGCTTTTCGCAATGCAAATATTGGCTTCGTATTTCAGTTTCATCACCTGCTTCCGGAATTTACAGCCTTGGAAAACGTGTGCATCCCGGCATACATCCAGCGCCAATCAGAAACAGTTGCTGAAAAACGCGCCAAAGAGCTGCTGGATTACCTGGGGCTTTCCGAAAGGTTAACCCACAAGCCTACCCAACTTTCCGGCGGAGAACAGCAAAGGGTAGCCGTAGCGCGCGCGCTAATGAATCGTCCGGGTGTTGTTTTTGCCGATGAACCTTCCGGAAACCTCGATTCTGCCTCTTCCCAGGAACTGCACCAGTTGTTGTTCAACCTCCGAAAAGACTTTAACCAAACGTTCGTCATTGTAACCCACAACGAAGAATTGGCTACCATGAGCGATCGCCGTTTGGAAATGAAAGATGGTTTATTGCTTCAGGAATAATTCAACGATGAAAGCGCTGATACTCGTAGATATTCAAAACGACTTTTGCCCGGGGGGCCACCTGGAAGTTCCGGAAGGAAATCAGGTCGTTCCCATTGCGAATGCATTGATGGATCGGTTTGATCTGGTCGTAGCCACACAGGACTGGCATCCGGCAAACCACGGCAGTTTTGCGGCCAATCACCCCTGGCGCAGGCCAGGTCAGGTCATTGACCTCAATGGTCTGCCGCAGGTCTTGTGGCCCATCCACTGCGTGCAGGAAAGTTTTGGCGCTGAGTTTGTCCAGTCGTTGCACACGGACAAAATAGGGCAAGTTTTTGTTAAAGGCACCGACCCGGAAATTGACAGTTACAGCGGTTTTTACGACAATGGCCACCGTAAGGCTACCGGAATGGGCGATTTTTTGAAAGAAAAAGGCGTGGATTCCTTATACGTCATGGGGTTAGCCACCGATTATTGCGTTAAATTTACGGCATTGGACGCTGTTGCTTTGGGGTTCAAAACCCATTTGATTGAAGATGGATGCAGGGGCGTTAACCTCAACGCTGGTGATGTTGAACAAGCCATTGCAGACATGCGGTCGGGTGGGGTAGAGGTGACGAATTCAACCGAGTTATAATATCTTACCAAATAAAATCAAACGTTATGGTACAGGAAATGGTATTTTCCTCACAAGAACTCATAGACCTGGAAGATCGCTACGGCGCCCATAACTACCATCCGATCCCTGTCGTTTTGTCAAGAGGAGAAGGGGTTCATGTTTGGGATGTTGAAGGCAAGCGCTATTATGATTTTTTATCTGCGTATTCTGCGGTAAACCAGGGACACTGCCATCCCCGTATCGTAAACGCGCTTATTGAACAAGCACAAAGATTAACACTAACATCCCGTGCATTCTACAATGACGTGCTGGGACGTTATAAACAATATATTACCGAGTATTTTGGCTACGACCGCGTATTGCCGATGAACACCGGGGTTGAAGCAGGCGAAACAGCGATAAAACTTTGCCGTAAATGGGGCTACGAAGTCAAAGGCATACCCGCCAACCAGGCAAAAATTATTTTTGTCTCCGGGAATTTCTGGGGACGCACCCTTGCTGCCATTTCTTCCTCTACCGATCCGGGAAGTACAGGCAATTTTGGCCCCTACATGCCAGGCTTCTTAGTTATCCCTTACAATGACCTGGAAGCGCTGGAAACAGCCCTGCAAGACCCAACCGTAGCCGGGTTTATGGTGGAACCAATCCAGGGAGAAGCTGGGGTTGTGGTGCCCGACGAGGGTTATCTCCGTTCAGCTTACGAACTGTGCAAAAAAAAACGGGTGCTTTTTATTGCAGATGAAGTGCAAACCGGCCTTGCCCGAACCGGCAAGTTGCTGTGCTGTGACCACGAAGGTTTCCGTCCGGACATTCTCGTGCTTGGCAAAGCGCTTTCGGGGGGCATCATGCCGGTTTCGGCGGTACTTGCCAATGATGAAATTATGCTCACCATCAAACGAGGGCAGCATGGCTCAACTTATGGTGGCAATCCCTTAGCTTGTGCTGTCGCAATGGAAGCGCTGGAAGTTATCAAAGACGAGCAATTAGCGGAGAATGCCGAATTCCTCGGCAAGGTATTCCGTCGCCGGATGCAGGAAGATGTGGTGGACAAAACGGATCTGGTTACTTTAGTCAGGGGCAAAGGCTTGTTGAACGCCATCGTCATTGATGACGAAGAAGATGGAGAAATGGGCTGGGATATTTGTCTGAAGCTGGCCGAAAACGGTCTGTTGGCCAAGCCAACCCATGGCAATATCATCCGCTTTGCACCGCCCTTGGTGATGACGGAAGCGCAACTGCACGAATGCTGCGACATTCTCACCCGGGTAATTCACCAATTCAATTGATTCCTGCTCCAGAAAACATGGCTCAACGACTGCCCTCCGTATACTTTTCTTCCAGTCCCATCGGGGGCAGGGGGGTATTTACCTACGAACCCATAGACGAAGGGGTGCTGATTGAAGTTTGTCCGGCCATTGTGCTGCCTGAAGCAGACTTGCCCGTGATCCACCGCACCAATTTGCACGACTATTATTTTCTATGGGGCCAGGAGGAAAAAAATTGCGCCATTGCCCTGGGGTTTGGGTCGCTTTACAACCACAGTTACGAACCAAACGCCGAGTACGTATTTGATTACGAAGAACAAACCATTGATATTTACAGCCTTAAACCCATTGAAGCAGGCGAAGAAATTTTTATCAATTATAATGGTTGGCCGGATGATAAAAACCCGGTTTGGTTTCATCAGGCAGATTATGACCGGGAAAAAGAAGAGTAGTTAGTAGCGCTTAGCCCGATTTCCTGCGTTTGGAGAGGCTGTTCTTTTGCTTCCCGCTTTCAATCAATCGAAAACTGTCAAAAAACTTTTCCCCTAAAACATTGAGGTGTCGCTCTTTGCGAGATACCGTTTGAAGGGCATAATACCGGCTGCCCACTACAAAAGCCCGTGTTTTGATGATGGCGTTCCCGTCTAAATAGTCAATGCGCCAGATGCGGCCCGGGTATTCTTCCATTTTATAGGCATCAGAATAAACCACGCTTCCTTTCACACTAAAGGCTGCGCTTTCCATCGTAGCATTGAAGAATTCTTCGAGCATTTCCGTGGAATCAGTGTGAATGCTGCCCTCAGGGTAGTCGCACCAACTGATCATATAAAGCAGGTTATCAGCGGTTTTGTCTTCCGGTTGGTAAAAATGAACCCGGTAAGCCAATTTGCCAAGCGGGGTTTCAATACTGTCTGTTTTTTCAAGCATCAGGCCAGGCGACAAGACCTGAAAACGGCCGTCGTAGCTGTTGGTTGGGATCCAGGAGGAAAAAGCCTGGGACCATGCCATGCCGGAACTGGTGGTTAGGAAAACAAAAAAGAAGAAAAATTTAATCCGGGAATGAATCATGCTGTTGTTTGTGTTTGCCCGTAAAGAGCTGGAAAAGGAACGTTTGGTTGGATAGACTATTTTGTCAAGAGCGTTTTCAAGGCAACGGAACAAGCGTCGCGATCAAAAATAGCTGCGACCGGGATGGAAAACCCTGAAACTGCCTGAGCGGTAATCTGATCGAGAACGCTCCATTTAGCAACCAATGCGTACTGATTGGCGGGGATGGATTGCAACCAGTATTGTTCAACTGTTTGGTTGTGCGGGTCAATGATCCAGTATTCCGGAACCCCATGAGCGGCATAATCCTGGAATTTGGTGGTTCGATCCGTTTTTGCCGTTTTTTTTGAAAGGACTTCCACGATAAAATCAGGGACTGGATGAATCATCGTTTCATCGGTAAAACTTTCTGATTTTTCTTTGCCCCAAAAGCAAATGTCCGGTTCGTAATCATTGCGGGTAAGCGCGATCAATCCTTTGTCATACGAAGTTTCTCCCAGGTCTTTAACGGCGACGTAAGTGTCTAATAATTTGAATAAATTTCCGCTATAACGCAGGTGTCCACGCTTCACCGGCGAATGCAGCACTACTTCTCCGTTGATAAACTCAGCCTTTACTGCGGGTGTCAGCCATTCTCGGAATTCACTGCGGCGCAATGCTTCCTCGTTGAGACGATTTTTTGCTTTTTCAACCAAAAGCTTTAGATCCGGTGCATCCAGCAATTTATCGAGCAGGGTAGGAGAAGGCATAGTGATCTTGTGTTTTATGTTTGCAATTTAAACATTTTTTGAGTGAGAAAGATTAAGCAAGCAATTTTGAGTAAGCAATTTATGCGTTCTCTTCTGCAACGGATTCTTCCTCCAGCCGCGCTTTTCGGGCTAACTTCTGATCATTATTGCTTTCATACACGGTGTAATTTTCATACTTAACCGGGTCTTTTTCCACCCAGATGTCTTTGCCAATTTCACACAGCACAATGAGTTCCTGATACAGTTTGTTGCCTTGTTCTATGCGGGTCTCCACAGCAATGTCACGGTCAGCCACCTTGTCCTGCTGAATATTCAACGCATTTTCAAACTCCCGGCAAGCTTCCGTGACCCGGTGAATGAGTTGTTCGTTGATGCCGGTATCCGCCAAAAAGTCGAGTTGTTGACGCGCCACCCGGGCCACCCTCCGCCCGCAAAACAACAATTGGGCATCGGTCATATCATTCATCTTGGCCGTCCCGAATTTGCGGTAACGCCCACTTCTGTTGCTGTATCGCATGGCTACTCGGGTCATCACACTGCGGATGGCCGTTTTCAGCTTTTCGGCAGCGTCGTATTTTTTGTCCGTGACAATCATTTGATCGCCCACCATTTCGTCGTCGTCGGGCAATGCGTGGAATTTCCGGCACAGCCCCTGGAATGCTTTAATCCGGTCTGCACCATACCCGTATTGCGCAAACTGAGCAGCATCCCGATGGGCATACTTGATGCGTTCGAGGCATTGAAGGTACAAATCCGCATCCGGGAAATTGTGTTGTCGTTGTGTGGATTGCTTTTTCATCTTATTATGATTTTCAACCTGTTGCAAAAATAAGACTTATTCATTAAAAACAAAAAATTTTAGGTTAAAAAAACAAGGTGTGTCTTTAATACTAATGATTTTTACTCAGTCGTAATTTTCTTGAAATAAAAATAAAAACACAATAAACATGCAACTATGTCAAATAGGACACAGGCACCGGGAGGGGCGGTAAGGACGTAAGGGCAAATAATTATTTGCCCCTATTCCGAAATCACAACAAGCCCGGATTCGAGCGGATGCAAATTTTCTTTTAGTGTCTTGAAAAAATCCCAGCCATAAGCCAGGAAATAGGGTAGGAGGTTGTCGTGCCGCTCCTGGAGGCCATTGCCTGGAAATAGTTTCTCCCGGAGTGCGCGCAGTTGGTTGATTTCAACTTCGTGGCGTTGTTTCTCCGCACGGAGCAAACGATCTTCCAATTGTTCCAGGCCCTTAATTTGTTTGGCTGCTTCCGCCAGCACGGCTTTTTCCAGCGTGGCGTCAATTTTTAAAGCTTTTTGACCAATGTTGTGAAAAACACTTTCCAAGGCAGTTTTTTCTTCCCCCAGGCTTAATTCAGCAGCTGTATGCTCCTGAACATACCGGCGAATGACGCTTTCCGTATCTTCCAGCAGGTCTTCAACGCGCAGGCCAAGCTTATCTAAGCGCTTGCCTGTGTTTTTGTCTATCCAGCAAACGGAATTGCGCCGAACCAGCATTGGAAAATTAATGCCGAAATGGGCAAACTGCGCTTTGCGTTCCAGCCAGTAAGCAATTTCGCCACCGCCACCTACATAAGCCAGGTTAGGCAAAATATATTCCTGAAACAGGGGCCTCATGATGACGTTTGGGCTAAAGCGGTCAGGGTGCTGGGCCAGTTCTTCCAGAATTTGTTCGCGGGTAAAGGAATAATCGGTGTTGAGTACTTTATAGACCTCACCTTCCTGGACAATGCGTTCCCGCAATTGATCCCGCATGTAAAAAAGGTTGATTTCCCTGGCATGTGCCTGCCCGGAAAAACCGGCAGCTTCCAGCCCCGCAGTAGCGACTTCTATAAGCCCGCGCGATGCTTGTTCCAGCAATTCCCGGCGCATCAAAGGCTCAAATTTGCGTTTGAACTCGAGGTGGTTCATATCCAACACAATCAAACCGTATTCGCTGAACAGTTTGCCAACTAAATGCACCGTAGCGGCGCCAAAAGTATCGTGTGCAGTGTAGGCTTGCCGGATCAACTCCAGAATTTCCTGCGCATTTTCCGAAGTTCCCAGTATGGCCGACAACGACTCCAGGAGTGGTTGCAGGCTATCGGTATTCATTTTCCCACAAGGGCCACTTTCTGAATTTTCCCATTGCAGTTTTTTGCCAAAAAGCTGGATATGGTTGATTTCTTCAAAATCATGGTCTTCGCTGCCCAATACAAAAACCGGCACAAACCGGTACGCAGGATAGGCTCGATTCAGCGATTCAGCGAGGTTAATGGTGGAAAAACATTTGTAGATGAAATACAAAGGCCCCGTCAGCAGGGAGGGTTGATGCGCCGTTGTCACGGTAAAGATCCCGTCCTCACCCAGGGCGTCAATATTTGCCAGCGTAAGCATTCCTGGGTCATACTGGGCATATTGTTCCTTCAGCACGCTGACTAAAAGTTGCCGGTCCGTATGGTCTTTCTTTTTGTCCTCAATAACCTGCGCGAACGCTTCAATTGAAACTTCATATTGATAAAAAGGGCGAAGGGCTGGGTTACCCACAGCATAAGCAATATCTTTATTAGAAAATTGGGGAATTTGTTGAAAAGGTATGCGGTGTACGTGCATCTCGGGTGGTTTAGGAATTTCTTATAATTTTGGCGAAAGTAAGTTCAAAGACCAATAAAATGTCCTATGCATGCTATAAGTTTAGGAGAACATCCAATGAATTCGAAAAATCGCTTTACTCACTTGTCCTGATTCAGGATTAATCAACATCACAAGATGAAAGCAAAATTGATATTAAGTGGCTTATGCCTGTTTTTTAGCGCCTGGTTGTCGGCACAACAGACCTACCTGCATTGTGGCAAATTGATTAGCTGCACCGATCAAACGATTCGGGAAGCCATGACGATCATCGTGGAAGGGGATAAAATCATAGAAGTCCGGAAAGGCTATGCAAGTGCACCCGCCGGAGCAAAGGTCATTGACCTGAGAAACAGGACGGTTATGCCGGGTTTGATGGACATGCACGTACATATAGAAAGCGAATCGAGCCGTTCCAGCTACATGGAACGCACCAGCCTGAACGAAGCGGATCGGGCATTCAAAGCTGCTCAGTATGCCAACCGCACGCTGATGGCCGGTTTTACGACGGTACGTGATCTGGGCGGCACAGGCGTCAACGTTTCGCTGCGCAACGCCATCAACCAGGGCATTGCAACTGGCCCGCGCATCATTACCTGCGAAAAATCAATTGCAACCACCGGAGGCCACGCAGATCCGACAAACGGTTTGAATCGCGAATTAATGGGTGATCCCGGCCCGGACGAAGGGGTCGTTAACGGTCCCGACGAAGCGCGCAAAGCGGTGCGTCAGCGCTACAAAAATGGCGCCGACTGCATTAAAATAACCGCAACGGGCGGCGTATTAAGCGTAGCAAAAGACGGACAGGGGCCTCAGTTTGTTGACGAAGAACTGGAAGCAATTATCCAGACAGCCAAAGATTATAACATGCACACCGCCGCTCATGCGCATGGAACAGAAGGCATGTTGCGTGCTGTGAAAGCTGGCATCACCAGCATCGAACACGGCACCATGATGACACCCGAAGTCATGGAACTGATGAAACAAAAGGGCACCTATTACGTTC
>JBJXFD010000054.1:0-8796 GCA_046153985.1 Saprospiraceae bacterium | reverse complement strand
CCCGGCCTCCTTTCAAAGAAGTGCCGTTGGCCAACTGGTACGTGTAGCCAGCGGATGCGCCCAACTCGCTGTTGATGTATGCCCGTACGGTGCCGTCCGATAATTTGCGCGCGCCAACACCATCCAGAATGCCTGGAGGGGTGTATCCACTGACACTTTCACCAATGGTGAACAGCGGAGTGGTGGACCAGGGCGAGAGCCCTTTTAATTGACTACCAGTCGATGTTTGTGCATGACTTTCCGCCAAGACAAAACATAAAACCAGTATCCAACCAAAAAGGAATTTTTTGGAAAGATTTACCATAGTTATTAACAGATTTGGTGAAATAAAGCCACAAAGTATTTATGGTAAATTGCCTTATGATTAGCTGAATGTTATCATTGCGTACGGTAAATATGAAAACGCTTGCTTATGTCCTCTATTTGTTTTATTTCTATTTATTAATTGAGGTGTACTATGCTCAATATTGGAGTCAATCAATCCGCAAAAGCGTTCTTTAGTTCCTATCATTAATGCAAGAAGATTAAAAATGTATTTAAATAACTTATTTTTATTTGTTTATACATATAAATAAAATTTGTTTAAAAAGAAAAAATTAATTTATCAAGTTAGTCTTTTTCCAAAAATATCTTACAACTATATAAAAAATTAACCTATTAGTAATTGTTAAATAAAAATTAAGTCTTTGATAAACAATTTTTTAAATTAAAAAACGTCGAATAAATTTTTTTCAATAAAAAATTAAGTTAAATTTAATATTAGATAACATCGCATGTTGTTAAATATTAAAAAAGGATTCTTAGCCGTACACTTTTTTTTAGGCATCCACCTGAAAAAAGTGAGCCAGTCATTTGACAAGTTCGAGAAAAAAGAGATAGCATAAAGCAGACACTTTTGTAAGCATTTTTTCATCAGGGTGATGGGGTTCATCTTATAGATACTGTACACTTCCCCTCAAGGGCAACCAATAAAGAACAAAAATAAAAAACCAGGGGCGCTCCCCTCCCGGAAGCGCCCCTGGCACCCATCCAGAAGCAACACCTTTCCAAAAGGTGTTACCTCTTCGATTATATACACTCAAAAACGTAATCTACCTACTTCGTAAACACCGTTGTCCCCGCATCCCCAAACTCATTCTCCCAATTCACGGTAATTTTTCCGCTGCCGTCAATGGACCCCGTTCCCCGGCTGGTCCAATAGCCAGCCGTCCAGGTCACGTTGCCGCAAACATCGAGCATGGTGGATGCTAAGCCGTTGAATGTGTTGCCGTTGCACAGGTCGTAAGGCGCGCAATACCAGGCATCGTACATCCCAGCCGAAAAGTTGCTTACCCGGTAGGTCGTCGGGCCGGTACGGGTGAAGGTGACCGTGCTATTGACGGTGACCGGATCCGGGCAACACCCGTCGGTGGAGGTGCCCGTAGTCACTGTTGTGTAGGTGCCTGCCAGGTTGGAAGGGCAGCCTACAAAAGTAGCAAAACGCGACGTGAAGCTGGCAAAAGCCGGGTTGTTGGTGATACCCCCGTCAATATTGTTGAAATCGCGCACGGTGCCGCCTACTTCAACATCATCCAACACAACAAAGGGGTAAACCCGGCCGTCGTTGAGGGTCACCCGGGTGCGGAAGTTGAACAAATCGCCTCCCTGAAGTTGTGCTGCGGTTTTTCCAACGAAACCTGCCATTTCGGCTGCGGTGAACTCCTTGTGGATGGTACCGGTTGCAAAGTCGCTTTGACCGAGCGTAATGGCCGGAAACTCCGCATAAGTAGAATCTATGGTAACGTACGTCAGCAAAAACTCCACTTTGTTCAAGTCTTTGTTGCTCGAATAAATATCGAAAACAAACTTTGAATTGGACAAATCCTGAAAGTTGAGAAAAGAATTGTCCGGGTCTACCTGAACGCGCATGTTGACGCCATCCAAAAATTCCGGGAACCGGTCTTTGTCTTCGTCAACGCAAGCCCCCAACATCAGGGTCATTGCCAGGATAAAGACATAACGCAATTTATGTTTATGATTCATTGCTTCGTTTTTTTTAGTGAGTAGAAAGATGTACCAGCTTAATTCTCGAAACTGAGTATTTGAGGATCTGAGGATTTGAGTATTCGATACTCCCCTCAAATCCTCAAATCCTCAAATATTCAAAACTTGTCCCGCCCTAGCGGGATCCTCAATTAATTCACGTCCCAGAAAATCCGATCCGTCCCGCTGTTGCGTTGTTCAGGCGCGTTGGGGTTGATCTGCAAATCGTTTGTATTGTAAGGCAACGAGACCGGAAACAAACGGGTTTGCGAGGTGAACGGATTGGTGTCTTCTTCCGGAAGGAAGATTTTCGGGAACCCGGTCCGGCGGATATCGTTGTAAGTTTCCAGGCCATAGCCAAATTCGGCGATCCATTTTTGTGTCAGGATCAACTCGAGTTTTTTAGCGTCGTCGCCTGCATCGTAAAGCGCCAGCACGCCATTCATGTAGGCGTCTCTTGCACTGGCTGAAAGTTGCGGCGCGCCGGCTGCGGAGGCAATCTCGTTGACTTTGGCAAAAGCGGCGGTCATCGCGCTTTCAAACATGCTGCGGGCATTTTCTCCCGTACCTTTTGTCAGGGCGAGTTCAGCTCTCATAAACAAGCTGGCCGCATAGGTCAGCAACCGCTGTGCGGAAGCGCCTTTCAAGCCCATATTGGCATTAGCAACTCCGCCTATATTGGAATCGTACTGCCCGCCGGCCGGATACAGGCCCACAATGCTTTGGGTAAGCGATTGGTCAAATCCTTCATTCGGGTCGCGGTTGAGCGATCCGAACCAGATACTCAGGAACTCCCCGTCTTTGTAAGCAAAAGGCCGCTCCGGTACCTGCCCGGGGGTCAATTGCTTATAGACATAGTACGGCAGGCGTGGGTCGGGCAAGTTGTGGAAAATCGGATTTTGACATTCGGTATTGCCCTGCAGCAATTGGTAAAAATATGGACTGATGTACAATTCCGGGTCGCCTTGCGCATATTCCTGAAGGAAAAGCGGGTGACGGTTTGCCGGCGCTATGCTCGTGCCATAAAACAACTCGAAGTCGTCGGTGATGGAAGTCATCACATCGCTCCCTAAGAGTTTGGTCACGTCGGCTGCATTGTACAGATCCGTATCGCGAACCTTGTTGTACATATTCAACTTGATGGTATTGGCTGCTTTGATCCAACGAGGAATGTTCCCGTTGTAAATCAGGTCGTTGGCTACCGGACGGGAAGAAGCCTTTTTAAGATTGGCAACAGCCTCATCCAAAAGGAGGAAAAGGTCGGCGTAAATGGCTTTGCCATTGTCGAACGCCGGGAACGGATTGGCTGCGCCCTGGTTGGACTGGAAGTAGGGAATTTCTCCCCAGACATCCACCATACTGCTGAATGCGTACGCTCTCAGCACCTGGGCGATGCCGACATAGTGCCAGCTTTCTTCTTCCGTTCCGATGCGGATGATTTCACGGAGGTCGGTTAATGCTACGGTATAGAGTTTATCCCACGGCTGGGTGATGTTGAAATCATTGCCATCTGTGGCATAATCGTCGTGGTTGCTGCGCTGCACGAGTTGATGCGAAAAGATGGATAAAATTTCAGAAAGACCTGCCGTTCCCAAACCCAGCGCGCCGGTCGTAGTGGCCTGCGTGTAGGGCAATATTTGTGACAGCGGCGCCGAAGTCGGGTTGTTCGGATCGTCGTTGATGTCGAGGTAGTCGCTGCAGCCCGCCAGCACCAGCAGGGCTAAGGCAACGATGGTGGATTTGATATAAAACAGATATTGCTTCATTACATGATTCGATTTTGGTGATCAGAATGTGGCCCGCAGGTTGATGCCATAGCGGCGGATAGAAGGCGCATTGTTGTACTCATACCCCTGGAAGTTCGCGCTGCCAAAAGTGCTCGTTTCAGGGTCAATGTTCGTGTATTTCGGAAAATTCACCGCCTTGTACCACAGGTTGCGACCGCTGAGCGAAAGGCGCAGCGACCCAAGCGGCGTTTTGTCCAACCACTTGGCCGGCAATTCGTAACCTAAACTCAATTCGCGAATGCGGATAGTCGTTCCGTCAAAGATGTTCCATTCATCCTGGCTGTTGATGGCAAATGAGTTGCCAAACCACAGGTCGTTCACTTCAATCATTGTCTGGTTCGGAATCACATTGCCGGCTTCATCGCGGATGGGTTCCAGCGTATTTGGATCGCCGTATACACCTGGAATTACAGCATTGCGCTCGCGGTCTTCATTGTATTGTGTGACGCCGCGGCCAAGCAGGAAGTGGGCCGTATAAGAATAGATGTCGCCGCCGTGGCGATAATCGAGTACGGCATTCAGCGAGAAGCCTTTGTAAGTAAAGGTGTTGGTCAGGCCTATCTGGAAATCCGGGTTCGGGTCGCCAACGATTTCCGGATCCGGCGCGTTGATGAGTTGGCCGTTTGACGGATCAATCAGCAGGTTGCCGTCTTCATCGCGGGCAGAAACAGAGCCGCGGATCACGCCGTAAGGTTCGCCCGGACGGAGCACAGAAACCACACTGCCCCCAAAGAGGTTGCGGATGACGATTTCATCTACCCCTTCGCGGAGCGATTCTACGATGTTTTTGTTTTTTGTAAACGTCGCATAGATGTTCCAGTCAAAACCGCCACGCGTGCTGATCGGGTTCAAATTCAAACCTACTTCGATCCCTTTGTTGCTCAGCTCTCCGAAATTGGTAAAAAGTACATCGAAACCAGAAACCGATGGCAAAGACAGTAAGGCAATTTGGTTCGTAGTTGAGTTTTGGTAGTACGTCACGTCCAATTTAACCCGACGATTAAAAAACTGCAACTCCGTACCTACTTCAAATTCCGAAGTGAATTCCGGGGTCAGGTTGGGGTCAAATTCTGTGTTCACCAAGGTAGAGCCGGAAACGCCGTTGAGCGGAAAATCAATGTCGCGAACCCCGGATGTTACGCCGGAGGCTTCGCCTATATTGATCCGATAGGTGGCGGCCAAACTATATGGGTTGGCGTCGTTGCCCACGCGGGCGTAACTGGCGCGCAATTTGCCATAGCTCAACAGGTTCGATTTGATACCCAACGCTTCCGTGAATATAAAGGAAGAACTCACTGCCGGATAGAAATAGCTGTTGTTGCCTTTCGGCAGGGTGGAAGACCAGTCGTTTCTGCCGGTTACCGTCAGATACAGGTAATCGCGGTAGCCCAATTCCGCTTCTGCAAACGCGCCAATGATGCGCCTTCTGGTGTAAATACCGCCATTGGGCACTACGCTCTGCGTATTGTCAAGGTCAATGATGTTAAAATCAATCATCGGGGTGCCGAGGAACGACTGCTGGTCAATCGTGCGCTGGTTCAGGTTGTGACCGACGAAAGCTCTGAGGGTAAAGTCATTGTTGTTCAATTTGGGCTGGAAGTTTACGATCAGGTTGGATTCGAGTTCCTGCCACGTCACGTCGTTGTCAATGATTTGCCCAACGCCGTTGGCGCCGCGGGAGCCCGGTCGGAACCACTCCTGGTCGCGCTGCGTGTAGGCATTTACACCGATGTTGTAATCTACACTGATCCAGTCGGTAAGGTCTATGCCAATGCTAAGGGCCGTAACAAAACGGTCCACCTTGCTGGAAAATCCGTCGTAACGAGCCGACCAGAACGGATTGGTAGACTGAGCGCGATCAAGGAAATACACACTACCCCGGTCAACCGGATCTTCAAACGGGAAGTTTTCCTGATCCCAGTTGCGGCCCGGAAACATGGTACGCGACATAAAGCTGGCATTGCCGATGGCGTTGTTGGCGCCACCTTGCGGACCTGTTTGTAAGGAAGCGCTGTAGGAAAAAGTGCCGCCGAGACGGATGCCATTCAGCAATTTGGTTTGCCCGCCAATGCTGAGCGAATTCCGGTCGAATACAGAAGCGCCTTCCGGAAAAATCCCTTCCTGATTAAGGCTGGAAAGGGTTGCCGCAAAATTGGTATTCTGATCGCCGCCACGTACGGTGAGCGAATTATCCCAAACAACGCCTGTCTGGAACACGTCTTTTACGTTATCCGGGTAGGCACGGTAGGGGGTGTTTGTACCAAAATATTGCGGAAAACGCGGGTTGTTGGTCAACCAGTGCGGAATGGAATCCCGGGTCGGATATCCGGCTGCGCCATTAAAGGCTGCACCCCAGGAGCCATTAGCTTGCTGGTAGTTGAAGTCAGTGCCGGCGCCGTATTTATTCTGATAATCGGGCAAACTGGCAATTTCTTCTAAAGAATAAGAGCTGCTTAACGTGACTTCGAGGCCTTTATTGACCTGCCTGCCTTTGCCGGTTTTGGTCGTTACAACAATGACACCACGGGAAGCACGGGAGCCATAAAGCGCCGCTGCTGCCGAACCTTTCAACACAGAAATGGACTCGATGTTGTTCGGGTCAAGATCTGAAATACGGCTGCCGAAAGCGCCACCGCCGGTAAGCTGGAAAGAAGCGCCGTTAGAACTGTTGTCATACGGAATCCCGTCCACAACAAACAAGGGCTGGTTTTCGCCTAAGAAGGAGGTGTTGCCGCGAATGGTGATGCGGGTGGCACTACCAGGCACGCTGCTGGAACCGATGATGTTAACGCCGGGCACTTTTGCCGACAAGGCCCGCAACGGATCCGGTTCTGAAACCTGTTGCAGTTTTTCACCGCCGACATTGTCAACGGCGTAACCAATTTTTTGCCGGTCGCGGCCCAATCCCAGGGCGGTGACCACTGCAGTCTCCAGGATAATCCCTTCGGTGAGCACCACATCCACAACATTGGAGGCGCCCAGCGTAACATCCTGGGAAGAATAGCCCGTGTAGCTGACAATCAAAACTTTAGCGTCAGCAGGTACAGCAAGCGTGTAGTTACCGTCGTAGTCCGTAACGGTACCCACATCCGTACCTTGTACCAAAACATTGGCGCCAATTAATGGCTCGCGGGCGGCGTCAGTAACTTTGCCGCTCACCGTTCGTTGCGCCATTGCCGTGCAAACCATCAGCAGGACGATTTGCGCCGTTAGCAAGAGTTGCTTCATAAGAAACGGTTTTAAATGAATAAATGGATGATCCCTTACCATCGATCCCGTCAAGCAGGACGATAGCTTTATTACACGCTTCTTCCGAAGCGGAATAACCCGGTAATTTTGTTTGATGATGGCGCCGCCTTGAATTGCCTTTATTGAGGCAGCGATGATCAGGCGAGAAAAAAATTTGGCGGTTTTGTGCCGCTTCTTTACATTTGCTTAATATTGGAGCGACACTGCCAAAAAGTTGTCGTGCATTTTTGGTGCACGACAACAAAAGTGGACTAGTATGAAAAAAACTCTTATTCAGGTAGCCGCGTCTCCATGACTCCCGCGCTTTGCGGGCTTCAGTTGTTCACAGTCTCGATCCAGGTTTTGCTGAAAAGCGCTTGAATCGAGACTTTCTTTTTAAAAACGAATGCAAGATAGAGGCTTCCGATAGGGGTTAACCCTACCCAGATGGGTAGTTTTAGTGGCGGGATAGGGGGAATTGGAGTCCCCCCAGGCATTTCAATTTTTTATTGATGATTGATGATTACATGATTGATAATTGATGATGTGAGCTTTTGCAACCCTCGAATGTATCGTATGATTGATGATGGACACGATACGCCCCCAACAACATCAAATGAGATGGCATTTTACATCATCAATCATCATTAATCAATCATCTCTCATCAATAACACTAATTATTCCGTTCGCCAGATCCGGCCTTCGGCGTTTAAATGCCAGATCCCAAGTCCGTCTGCGGTGGAAGCTTGCAATTCAAACTGGCTGTCCGTGATTTGTACCCGAGGGGTGAACGTATAATAAAAGGCAGGAAGCTCCACTTTGGGAACTGTCAGGCAGGACAGCTTGCCGCAAAAGCGGCCATATCGTTTGCGAAACGCGTGTTGCTGGTAAAAAAGCTGCCACAAAGCCCATTTGATTTGTTCCTCGAAGCGGGTGGCCCGGATATTTGTAGTTCCCGATACAAATTGGACATACCCCCAGTGCTCGGGCATATGCATGTCCACATAACCCGTCGGCGACCACACCCAATTTTCCTGCGGGAAATTATCCACCTTGCCGATTTTCGGATTCGGGCGTTTTGCATACCGCCCATCCTTAATTTCTATATGCCAGTCTACCCGCGAAAAATTGACCCGCCACTCCTCTCCGTGCAAAGGCGGTCTTCTGCCTGGCGCGATCTCTTTCAGTGCCTCCCACGGCAAGGCAATTTCCACGGTCCAATGGCGGTCAATATCACTTGGATCGTTGAGGGTACCGTCCAGTGCAACGGCAGTTCGGATGCCTTTGATGTCCCAATTCATCAGGTAATTGGGCATGGTGTCGGCGCGGTAAGGGCGCAGCATGAAAAGGTCCCAGATCGCATTGTGGGCATTCATTTCAAATTCGTAATAATCGAGTCCGTCGCCATCGGGGTCTATAAAAATCTCAAAATCATCGTTGTGGTACATGATAGCGTCGCGTTCGGTCAACGTTGCCCACAGGTGCGGTTCGTCCAACTGGGCTGCAACGTAAAAATATTCGTCATCCCACAGCATTTTGGCGCGGGTTCGGTGGGCAGGAACGGGTTTGAGGGTGCCTTCGATGTCCTGGAAATCATCAGTCCAGGGCGCGTTTTCCCAGGCGCTTTCATTGAGTTGGCCATCTATTTTTAATGGCGTATCGGCGCGTTGGCAAAGGTATTGTTCGGGTTGAAAAGGGATGGGATGGGTATAAGACTGACGGGCCAATTCAGGAAAGCAGCCTGCGATCAGCAGCAGG
>JBJXFD010000046.1:0-43074 GCA_046153985.1 Saprospiraceae bacterium | reverse complement strand
ATTTTGAATTAATTATACCAGATCAGGTGAAATTGATTGAAATATCGTCGATCCATCGCCACGACTTTTACCTGACTCTGAAAGAAGCGCTGCACAATGCATTGCGCCATGCTCATGCCACCTCGGTGACGGTTTCTTTTTACCTCGATCATCGAAAACTAATGTGCTTGGTAACCGATAACGGGTGTGGTTTTGATCCGCAAAAAGAACAAGGGGGACATGGTTTGAAAAACATGAAGCGGAGGGCAGAATTGATGGGCGGGCAGTTGGCTTTTGAATCTACAATCAGTCGGGGCACGACCATCCGGCTTAGTTTTCCCTTGCGCTCTCCTGCGCAGTTGGCCGTTTGGTGGCACTCCCTTAAAACAAAGCTATACTCAAATCCTAAAAAAGACCGTGCATTACAGCCAGAAATGCCTGGTCAATTGGTTTCTGGTTATAAAAATTACGCTAAAGTGTAGTTGGCGGATTTGATTCTATTGCGGAAGTTGTAGCGCTTAAAAAGATGACCATGTCGCCAATCAAAATCCTGATTTGTGAAGACGACGCCGAAAAAAGGAATTACCTGCGGTTATTGTTGCAGGGGCAGCAAGGGTATGAATTATGCGGCGAATTTGAACGGGGCGAAGCCGCTGTCGCAGCTGTTGCCACGCTTTGTCCCGATGTTGTCATCATGGACATTCAACTCCCTGGAATTTCCGGCATTGAAAGCACGAAGTTGATCAAAGAAGCGCAACCCGAGGCCCACATCATTATGTATACGGTGTACGAGGATGAAGATACCCTGTTCGAGGCATTGTGCGCTGGCGCCAGTGGGTACATGCTCAAAAAAACAGCTCCGCAGCGACTCATTGATTCCATTCAGGAAGTCATGGATGGCGGCTCGCCTATGTCGCCCGGAATTGCCAGGAAAGTCATCCATCATTTTCATCAGACGGCCCGGAAGTCGCCCTATCCGCTTACGGAAAGAGAGCTTGGGGTGCTGAAACTTCTGGTGGAAGGTTTGCCCATTAAAGTCATTGCCGGCAAGGTTTTTTTGTCTGAAGACGGGGTGAAAAAGAACCTGAAAAATATTTATAATAAGTTGCATGTGAGCTGCGGAAAGGAAGCGGTTGTGAAGGCGATTCGGGAAAGGATTGTGTGAGGGTACACTTTGGGGTAATATTTCTAATTGGGTTTTTTTTATGGGATAATAGCTTGTACTTTTGAAGGCACATACAGAGTATATAATTATGATACATCATGCGCTTAATTTGCTTTTTACAGAATTAGAAGCTTATATGCAGGTGAGATTAGGAGCCTCAACACAGCAATATGTTGTACAAGGTAATGTGGCGCAATTAGAAGCTTCTAATAATCAAGGATTGGAGAGGAAAGTAATAATCTCTCTAGTAAATATTGAAGAAGAAAGTACTTTAAAAAATTATCCTAATCATTCAAGAACTTTAAATAATGAAGTTCGGTATGAAAATCCGCCAGTTTATTTGAATTTGTATTTGCTTTTCACTGCTAATTTTCCGCCTGAAAATGATGATTATGTTCAGGCGTTAACACGGTTGTCTTTAGTTATTGAGTTTTTTCAGGGGCGTTATGTGTTTAATTTAAATAATGCACCAACCTACGGGAATAATCTGGAATCACCAGATGTTTCAGACATGCAGTTGATATTAAATCTTTACACTATGACTTTCGAGCAAATTAATCATTTATGGGGTTCGCTTGGAGGGAAACAAATTCCATTTGTTATGTATAAAGCAAGAATGGTTAGAATGCTGCATCGTCGGCAAACTGGGGTTGGCCCGCTTATTGAAGAAATTACCACAAATGGAAGGGCAACGCCCCCACAAAGATAGTTAATTGCATGTTTTGTTCTTGTCCATATTAATAAAATAACCTGTCCAAATGCCAGATATCAATTTTAAACGGTTATTCGAAGTGCGTATCCTACACGGATATTACCTTGATTACTGGCTTCCAAATGCGGCGGGTGGAAAAGGCGTATTTCATGAATACGGAACTACCCTTGCGAACAGGATAAATGACCAGGCTTTTGTTCTGGAAAACAAATACGATATTCGAAAAAATATTTTAATAGAGCCTACCCTTGAAACAAAAAAATCCATGGATGGATTGGGTATGCGTTGGCAAAAAACATCAACAGGTTTAATTGTAGGCATTGAAGTTGAAAAATCCGGTTCGGGCAGCAGCACAAAATTTTTCCCAAAGCGCTCCCTGGCTATTGACCAGTCCTGGTCTTTTTTATTGCGTTCGCGTAATTCCGCTTTTTTCAATATTACCAACCACGCTTTACGCCCTACTTTATCGGGTCGTTATTATTTCTCAAACCTGCACGCCTCTGCCGGCGAAGACAACAAAACATATCCGGCTCTTTCTGTTCAACTACCAGCGTTCTCAAACCAGCGCACCTGGGAAATGGGTGAACTTATTCGCGACGGAAATGCTGTAATGGCAGCCACAATGACCACTCGTTCAATTGGAGATTTTTTAGAAATAGCCAACCTTTCAAATGGTACCTGGCACAACTATGCGCATACTGGAGATCGGCTTATTTTTCCAAAGCGGTTCAATTACCGGTTTGATACAGGAGGGGCTCCTGTTTCCAGTGCAAATTTTATCCTGATGGATGCTTTAGGTACAGAAATTAAACAATTTAGCGCCTTGTTTTCTGCTACATCTCCGGCTCCGGCAGAATTTCCACTTGATTTTCGGTATGTGCCCACCCCGGAAGATATCCCTGAAGATGAGCGCGTGCAACGCCCCATGCCGCTTCCAGATGGATGGTATACCCTGAATATCAATATTAATGGTGCCTTGGTTGAAAGCCGCCGGATATTGATGCGATCTGATATTGACTCCGGAAATGCAGTTTTGGGCCTTGTAGAAATTTCAACAGCCGAAACAACGCCTCTTTTCCAGTTATTCAATGAAGACGGTTCGCTTAACCAAAATTCCATTTCGGAAAGTGATCCAACTCGTTGGCAGGGGCCGGTTTTCGAAGTACGCATGATGGGCAGACTGGCTTATTTACGCTACCAACTTGCAAGAGCTTTGTCGCCATTGCCTGCTGATCCCAATTTTACCTATGCGCCAGATGGTAGGCAAATCCGTACGAACATGCCACGACGTCTTTCTTTTATCCGGACACCCGTGAGAATAAACCTGCCCGCCATTGGCGACACGCTACTGCCAAATCCTGATTCGACTATACTGAAGTACGATTTCGACCGCGAGCACTATTACTCTGAAATCTTTTTATCCACTTTTTAAACTATTGAATCCATATGAATTATAGAACACCAGGAGTTTACATTGAGGAAATTCCAAAATTCCCACCCAGCGTAGCTCAGGTCGAAACGGCTATCCCCGTTTTTATCGGCTACACTCAAAAGGCCCGGGTAGACGGACGTAATGTGTTCATGGAACCGCAGCGTATTTCATCTCACCTGGAATTTGAAGAAATTTTTGGCTTGCCGCAAACGGAGCAAAATATCATCGTTGTTTTCGATCGGGAAAGCGACGGCAGAGGCGGGATTAAACGCGAAATCGTTACAGCTGACTTTGACTGGGAAAATGGCGGCGCGCCTTCAAAGCATACGATGTTCTATGCTTTGCAAACTTATTTTGCCAACGGCGGTGGCCCTTGCTGGATCATTTCAGTTGGCGCTTACCTGGAGTATGGCTCCCCGATTCCATCCGATTTACTGATGGAAGGGCTGGAACGCTCCGGGCGTTTGGACGAACCAACGCTGATTGTTTTTCCGGAGGGACAGGGCATGGACGCTGGAGAATATCACACTTTGCTACAAGAGGCGCTGCGGAACGCAGAATCCCTTGGAGATCGCTTTGTGATCATGGATACGCACCAAACCGGGCGGGCATTTACCCGTACGCAGCAGATCAATGATGCCGTAGCGGAATTCCGGGACGCTATAGGTGGGCTTGTGGTTAATCAATTCAAATATGGCGCCGTTTATTTCCCAAATATCCGTTCGACGGCTGATTATGTCAATAATGCTGAAACGACCCTTGTAAGGGTTGTGAGCGACGGGCAATTGGTGGAGGAAAAACTATACGGGACTTTAGACAACCGCGATAAGGCCAAGGTAAACCTTGCCGTACGTCGTCTTTCTATTTATTTACCGCCTTCTGCCGCCGTTGCTGGCGTTTACGCCCGGGTAGACAATACGCGCGGGGTTTGGAAAGCCCCGGCTAATGAAGGAGTACTTTCTGTAGACGGACTCACTGTTTACCTTGATGATGACCAACAGGGAAGCTTGAATATTGATGACACCAATGGATTATCGGTGAATGTCATCCGGAAATTTACCGGGCGGGGGATTAAAATATGGGGCGCTCGCACCTTAGCAGGTAATGACAATGAGTGGCGTTATGTCCCCGTTCGCCGGTTCTTTAATATGGTGGAAGAATCCGTTAAGAAAGCAACCTACCAATTTGTGTTTGAACCCAACGACGCCAATACCTGGGTGCGCGTGAAAGGAATGATTGAAAACTTCCTGGTCCTGCAATGGCGTGCTGGCGCATTACAAGGCTCTACGCCCGAAAAAGCATACTACGTGAAAGTCGGGCTGGGTGAAACCATGACGGCGCTCGATATCCTCGAAGGCCGGCTCATTGTGGAAATTGGTATGGCGGTTGTGCGCCCTGCTGAATTCATCATCCTGCGGTTTATGCATAAACTGCCTGAAAGTTAATGGAGCGACTGCGCTTTACTTTTGGAAAGATCCAATTTTTTAACCATCCTGAAGAAATATCATGAGCGAAATAAAAAATGACTCAACGGTTCCTGCTTGCCAGGTAACCAATGACTGGGTGGGCGAGCTGAAAAAGCCGCTATTGAATTTAGCACCACCTCCTGATGGGGAACCAAAACGGGTTCCCTGCGAAACAGGCGATATGCCCTTGCACTATTTTACGGTGGATGCTGAAACAAAAATCCTTGGCGGGGCATGGCCTGCAACAGGTGAAATCCCGGTAGCAATAGCTGAAGAACAGGTTCGCATTAACCATTATCACCTCAAACTTGAAGAACGCAATGGGATAAAACTATTGCTGTGTGGCGCTACGGATACCTGGGAAGCCTACAATAACCTGAATAACTGTTTGATGTTAATGCTGATGCAGTCAACTGCAGATTTGCCAAAATGGGTAGCTGAGCTGAGCAAACTTACCGCCGATTCTCCCAAGACCTTTGGCGAAATTGCTGATAAAATCAAAAAGGTTTACGACCAAATTTGTGTAGTAGAAAAAGCCTATTGTGCATTGAAGCAGTGCATTGACAAGGTTTGTAATGAAACTGATAAGAAAAAAATTGAGGCAGAATTAGAAGAGTATCTTCCGAAAATCGGCCTGGCGGTAAAAATCCTCGTAAAACAAGGCGCTCAGGCAGTTACTTCTGTCGTACAAGCTGCATCCATTTACGCTCAAACTAACCTTGTGGGGTTTGAAGCCCTGATTGCAGCCTTGAAAGCTCCGGCGGAACAATTAAAAAAGGACAATGATAGTGCAGTAGAGGCTGCTGCCAAACAAATGGCGGAATGGCAGAAGAAGTACCAGGAGGCCATCATTGCCATTACTGTATCAAAAGGTGATTTTGGTAAAGCCGCTACCCTGAAGCGGGGTAGGGAAGTTGCCTATTGTTTCCTCAACAAAGAAGCCGGGCCTCTACAGTCTTATCAAGATGAATTATTGGGTTTGTTTGACCCGGATAAAAAGATGTCCGGTAAGACCAAAAGTGGGAGCAAGACTTCTGGAAAAACAGGGAATTGAATAATTCCAGCCTTACCCCAGCTTAATTGGCAATAGGCTAAGGGCAAATTTATTCACCAAAAAATGTCATTATTATCATGAGTAATAATCATAATAAAATAACGATCAAGGGATATATCGAATCCCTCAGAGTTGGAAAAGATGCTGCCGAGCGGCGGTACAAGCAACGGAAAGCACTGTGGGAGCGCGCATTGGCGGCTTATCAAAGAGCGCAATTAGTCGAGATGACGTGGAAAGCGTATTGCGACCGGATCCAACAAACGGATAGAGCTGCCAGCAACATCAACGATGTGCTATTCGGGGCTTTAAAACAGGGAGATGCGGTAGTTACGAACACTCAAAATGCCCAGCAAGCAGTCGAATACCTGTCCTCTGAAGTGCGCGATATTGCCTGTCAGGCTGAAGTTTTGAAGAAATTATTAGAGGAATTCCGCAGTAAAGTTGAGGGAAAACTTGGCAAAGACGCAGCTTCACTCGGCTGTATTGATGAAGTCCTAAAAACGATTCCAGATGTAACTACCCATTCTTTTGCAGCCCTTGAGTCTATTTTCGCGGTTCATAAGACCATTAGCTGGGTAAGAGAATCTTTGGCTGGTAATTGTGGCGTGAATGCACGTATTGAGGGCCTGATTAAGCGACTAAGACACTGTGGCTTAAAAGAAGGCATGACTACTGAGGAGGAGGCAACCCTTTTTGCCAAATACGATTGTAGTATACCCGATGCTAATCAGATCAGCGATACGGAGTGTGATGCACAGTATAAGAATTACAACAATCCCGATGAAAACCTGACGTGTATTCACAGCGAACTGGATGTGAGTTTTCCGAGATACCGCAATGTCACAAAGAACAATTGTGCAAATGCAGTAAAAAAAGCTTTAGCCGCCCGCGAATGGTTGAATTGCACTTCCGAAGCTAAAAACAAGGCGGAAGCTGAATTTAATGCCTGCAAAGCAGCTTATGAAGCAGCTGTGGCCGCTCAGAAATGCTAATGCTTAATTGAACTATTTTTCTTTACCAATTAACGATACCAAAATGGCAGAATATCCATTGCCCAAGTTTCATTTCCAGGTTGACTGGAATGGCGCTCAAATAAGTTTTTCGGAAGTATCCGGGTTATCGGCAGAAACCGAAGTGATTGAATACCGGCACGGGAACAGTCCTGAATATCATAAAATCAAGATGCCCGGCATGCAGAAATATGGGAATGTCACCCTTAAGCGCGGGACATTCAAAAACAAGAATGATTTCTACGAATGGTGGAAAGAAACCAGGATGTTTCAGGAAGGCAACAGTGTGGGGTCGCTGTACCGTAAAACCGTCACAATCAGTATGCTGAATGAAGAGCACCAGCCCATTGTTACCTGGAAGCTGACCAATGCATTTCCTACAAAAGTACAGCCAAGCGATTTGAAAGCTGATGGCAATGAAGTGGCCATCGAAACGCTGGAACTGGTTCATGAAAAACTCGAAATTACATTCCAGGCTTGATAGCAGAACAGGCAAGCTCAATTAGTCATTATGGCTTATGATTATCCTTATACCGGCTTTCATTTTCAGGTTGTCTTTGGCATCGAGGGCGCCGGAGGCGAAATTTCCTTTCAATCGGTGAAGGGGCTGGAAGTGCAGCTTGAAACGGAAACGCTCAAAGAAGGCGGTATCCTCAGCCACGAACATGTGTTGCCGGTTCGGGCAAAATTTAACCCGCTGATACTTGAACGAGGCGTTTTCAAGCCGCAGGATTCGGCCATTATTACCTGGTGTAAGAAAGCGTTGTTCGATTTTACATTCAACCCGACAACGGTTACAATTTCTTTGCTGAACGAATCGCATACTCCTTTGATTACCTGGAATCTGCGCCATGTTTGGCCCAAAAGCTGGAAAGTCAAGGATCTCAACGCACAACAGGGGGAGGTGCTGATTGAAACGCTTGAACTGAATTACAATGCTTTTACTGTGTCTCAGCAAGGGTAAAAAATTGCTAATGGCGCTACAAATCAATAGCTATGCCTATAGAGATCAGGGAATTAAACATCCGGGTAAATGTTTCGGAAAATGCAGGGGGTAATTCAGGCGGCAGTACGTCGCCCGGTAGTGCAACCCCGCAATCTGGATCGGGTATGCCCGACCAGGCTGCATTAGTACAGGAAGCAGTTGAACAGGTGCTCGAAATTTTGAGAACGAAAACGGAACGATAAAGCATGCGAAAAGTAACCATTGTGGCATTCAGTGATGAAGCAACGGTGAATTCCGAGATCGGACGTTTCACACTTCCAATTAATCCGGAGAATATTTCACGTAACCACCAGATTAATCTGGAAGATACGCAGGCGCCCGGAAATCAGGCAAACAATGCCAACCATGCTGCATCTCGTCCGGAAGAACTACGTCTGGAGTTTACGCTCGACAATACCAACACCGTAGAGGGCAATTTACTCGAAGGAACGCCGGTAGGCAAACAGGTAGAGGACTTTTTGAAACTGACTTATAAACTCAATGGCGATATCAGGAAACCGAATTTTTTGAAAATTATTTGGTGGGACGATTTCGTATTTGATTGCCAGTTATCGAATGCACAAGTGAATTATACGCTTTTTTTAGCCGATGGTACGCCTTTGCGCGCAAAAATTTCAGCAACCTTCAGGCAGCATGTGGCCCCTAACGTTCGGGTGGCAATAGAAGACAAAGCTACAGGCGCCTTGACAAAAACTCAGTCGGCAGCAGAAACAGGAGCACGCATAACCAGCGTGGCCCAGAAAGCGTATGCTGATCCGAACAGTTATCTGCAATTGGCAAAGGCAAATGATCTGGTCAATTTCAGGAAGGCACTTCAGGATACGCAATTGGTTTTACCGGCGGTGGCGTCTGCTGCTGAAGAAGCCAAAAAGACGGCAGAACAAGTTCGTAATACGGCGAGTGCTGCACAGAATACTGCAAACAGGATAGGGAATTTATTTTGACAAACCAGGATAACCTTCATCATGCCCGACCCAAGAGTCATACCTGCCCAAAGTGTTGCCGGCGTCGTTACCTTCGATACGCTCATTGACGGGACTGCGCTGCCACCCGAAATTCAAGTGCTTGCGATCAGCATTTCAAAGCAGGTTAACCGGATTCCTTCTGCCATCCTGGTCATCAGAGACGGCGAAGCTGCGGCGGAAACATTTGAAAATTCGGACAGCGATCTTTTTCTGCCCGGGAAAGCCATCGAAATTAAGGTTGGGCACGATGGCAGCAACATTACAGCGTTCAAGGGGATTATTGTTCGCCATGCAGTTAAAATAAAGGAGAATGGAGCGTCGAGCCTGACGGTGGAATGCAAAGACGAGTGCGTCAAGCTAAGCCTGGGGCGGAAGAATAAATATTTTTCGGATACAACCGATAGCGATGTCCTGTCAGAAATTCTCGGAAGTTTAGCCGGCGAGCTTGAATCAATGGATGTTTCCCACGCTGAACTGGTTCAGCACCATGTCACGGACTGGGATTTTACGGTCATGCGGGCTGAAGCGAACAGCAAATTGGTCATTGCGGATGATGGGGTGGTCAATATCAAATCTCCGAGAACAGAAGAAGCTGTACTCAGTGTCATTTTTGGGTCAAGCATACTGGAATTTGAAGCGGAAATGGATTCAAGACACCAATGGCAATCAGTGAAAACGACCGCCTGGAATTATACGAATCAGGAATTGGAAGAGTCAGAAACAACGACCGCTGATTTTGAAGATTTACAAGGCAATGTTTCGCCGGCCACTCTGGCAGCAGCAACAGCGCCCGATCAGTTTGAACTCCGGCACAGTGGCCAATTATCTGCTGCTGAAGCTGAAGCATGGTCAAAAGCGGCAATGCTGAAAAGCCGCATGGCAAAAATTCGAGGGCGGGCCAAATTTGATGGTTTTGGTGAAATAAAGCCTGGGAAGTGGTTGGAATTGCAAGGTGTGGGCAGGCGGTTTGAAGGGGTGGCATTTGTTTCCGCAGTGCGCCATGAAATATCAAACGGCGCCTGGTTTACCCATGCCCAGTTTGGCATCGAACCTGAGTGGATGGCTGCTAAAACAGACGTAATTGACCTGGAAGCCGGAGGATTGATTGCAGGCGTACGCGGCCTTCAAATTGGTGTGGCGGTACAACTTGAAAATGATCCGAATGGCGAAGACCGCATTCTTGTGAAATTGCCAACCCTGGATAACAGTGCCCAGGGAATTTGGTCGAGGGTAATCTGTTTAGACGCAGGGAACGAGCGCGGTTCTTTTTTTAGACCCGAAATCGGAGATGAACTGGTGGTTGGGTTTCTCAATGACGATCCGCGCGAAGCTGTTGTTCTGGGCCACTTAAACAGTGCGGCAAAGCCAGCCCCATTGCAGGCAACCGATGATAATCACCTCAAGGGTTTTTATACGCGAAGCAAAATGAAACTGCAATTTGATGATGAAAAAAAAATAATCACCATCGAGACGCCGGGAGGAAACAGCTTAGTCATAGATGAGGATGATAAGAGCATTACCATTCAGGATCAAAACAGCAATAAAATAAAAATGGGTACAGATGGCATTGAAATCACCAGCCCAAAAGACATAAAAATAACGGCGCAGGGCAAAATAGAAGCCAAAGCTACTCAGGATTTGAGCATGGAGGGGCTGAATGCATCCTTAAAAGCATCGGTTAGTTTGACTGCAGAAGGGCAGGCAAACGCGTCAATTGGTTCTTCGGGAGTTACTGAAGTGAAAGGCAGTGTTTTGAAATTAAATTAATACGATTTGTTCATTGGAACAATACAAGCATCTATAACCATGACCAATAAAAAAGTAAAAGATAACCTTGTTCTGCGATGGAATACAGCTTTACTTCGGGCTGTTCGGGATAAAAAATCACCGCCTCCTGAAGTTGCAAGAGCTATTGCAATGGTTCATACGGCGGTGTATGACGCCTGGACGCATTATCATCCGGTTGCAAAGCCAGTACGTACCCTCGGCTACCGCAAAACGCCGGTTGCGCTGCACAACGACGAAAATCGTCAAAAAGCGATTAGCTTTGCCGCCTTCCGGGTTTTAAGTAATTTATTCCCGGCACAAATCCCTTTGTTTGAAGGGCTGATGGCCGAATTCAATTACGACAGCAAAATTCAGCATTATTACGATGCGGATGTTCCTGCCAGTGCAGCCAATTTGTCGCCTGAACAAGTCGGAAATACTTGTGCACGGGATTTAATTAAATACCATGACCAGGACGGCTCCAACCAGAAAAGTAATTACAGAGACCCTGCTCAGGATTATCGCCCAAGCAATGATCCCCAACCTGCTGCCGTCTCGAAAATAAACTCCTGGCAGCCACTTACAGATAAAAAAACGGGGGTTTCTCAGCAATTTTTATTCCCACACTGGGGATGGGTTACTCCGTTTGCATTCAACCCTAACCGTGATTTGAAACAAGTTAAATACCCGGTTCAATACCCCCGGCCTATTCCGGTTAGCCCGGATGAAGATGAAGAAAAACTGACCACGGTAGAAAAAGAAAACGCCCGCCTTTTTGAAGCCCATTGCATGGAAATACTCCAACTGAGCAGTGCATTAAATGATGAAAAAAAAGCCATTGCAGAATATTGGGCAGACGGCCCCGGGTCAGAAACGCCGCCCGGACACTGGTGTCTGCTGGCACGTTATGTTTCCCTGCGGGATACCCACGACCTGGGTGAAGATGTTAGACTGTTTTGTGCACTTGGGAATGCACTGTTCGATGCCAGTATTGCCTGCTGGCGCCTGAAAGTAGAGCAGGATTATTGCCGCCCACTTACAGCCATCCACACTTTGCTGGAGGGTAAAGAAGTCTTGTTTTGGGGAGGCGCCTACCAAAAAGTAGTGTGCAAACCTGCGGAAAACTGGCAAACCTATATCCAAACACCGCCGTTTGCCGAATTCCCGTCGGGCCACAGCACCTTCAGCGGCGCTTCGGCTGCCATACTCCAGGCATTTACAGGCAGTGATTATTTTGGGATGAAAGTGCGAGTCGCAGCTGGCAGTTCCATCGTCGAAGCCGGGATGACCCCTGCACAAGATTTGACATTGAGCTGGTCCTATTTTTCCGACGCAGCAACACAGGCAGGAATGTCCCGGCTTTACGGGGGCATTCACTATATGAATGGCAATACCGAGGGCTTGAAACTTGGGCGAACCATTGGCCAGTTAGTCTGGAATAAAATACAGAGCTACTACAACGGGACTGCCGCTGATGTTCCGAAATTAAAAGAAAAAAGCTAATTGTATTTGCAGGATTTTTTCATCATTTAACAAACGATTATATGCCACCAGCAGCCACAATCGGGAGTATGCATGTTTGTCCGCTCGTAAATCCGGGCCCTGTGCCTCATGTCGGCGGACCAGTTACGGGGCCAGGAGCGCCCACCGTTCTGATTGGGGGGCAGCCTGCAGCCGTAATGGGGGATATTTGCGTATGTACCGGCCCGCCAGATACGATAATTGCAGGCTCTGCTACGGTGTTGATTGGAGGCAAACCCGCTGCCCGAATGGGTGATAGCACTGCGCATGGCGGCACCATTATAACGGGTATACCGACTGTCATGATTGGTTAAAAAACAGGATGCTGAGACAGTAAAATCAGGCTCCGACTAAAGTTTAATTTATCAATACCTCGCGCCGTTAGGTGCGAATCCTTTTTTGTCATACTGAACGCTGCGAATCATGTGGTTAAGCTAAAGGCCATGCACAAAACTAAGCAGCGTGAAGTATAAAAATTGCGAAAGATGAGTTTTCTCGGCAGGGGGTGGGCATTTCCGCCCGTTTTTGATATTCGCACTGCATCGGTCGCCTTGGTGGAAGATCAGGAAGACATCAGACAGAGTCTGTATATTCTGATTTCAACAGCTTTGGGCGAGCGCGTTATGCGGCCTGACTATGGCTGCAACTTGAAAGTTTTTCAGTTTGAACCCATGAACAGCGGGTTCATTGCTTACATGCGGGACATGGTTTTTAAAACACTCCTGCTGCATGAACCACGCATTCGGGTAGATGCAATTGAGATTAGACAGGATGAGCAAATTGATGGCAAATTACTGATTGTGGTGGATTACTATGTGCGCACCACCAACGCGCGCAACAATTTTGTCTATGATTTTTATTTGAAAGAACGGTAACAGAACATGGCGGCATCATTTGGTATAGAATATCCTTTGCAACGCGACGGCAATAGCCAGGCACAGCGCAATATTGAGGCCCGGAATCCGGCAACGGCGCCTTTAGAAGGGCGCAATGTACTGGAATTGCTGTATTTTTGGTCGCGCTATGCAAAAGTAGTCATATACCACGGTGAAAATAAATCCGAACGCGACTGGTCTCCTTTCTTCGAGCGCAGTGTGCCATTTAAGCTGGCAGAAATCTACCATTTCGATCCGGAACAATGGTGGACAACTTACCAAACTTTCAGAAGTAAAGTGAATGCTGCTGATGGCCTGGAACTGGTACTCGGCCATTTGTTCGGAGCTTTCGAGCGACACCAGAACTGGCTCTCGGTTCTTGAATTCGATGTAAGTGCAGTGGGGCAGACGATTAAAAGCCTGACGTCTACAAACCTCAATGTTATCTTGCCTGAATTCATCGGTATGTTCAATACCCTGAAAAACAAGCACGATGTGGCCGTTCGCCAAAACGTCGGAATTTTTACGGATGCAGAAGCAAACCGGATTTGGCAACTTCAAGCGGAGGAAATCACGGGGACGGATGCAAGCCTGGCCTCCAAAATCGGTAACCGGATTACCCTTTTGCCGCATATCCTGCCCAGGCTGGATCGTTTTGCAGAAATACTCTACAAAGCTCAGATAGCGATGAAGGCGGCTTATCCTGCGGCCAACGACGATGCTGGTATGGAAAAATTGATCGCCAATGATGGCGAACACGAACCCTTAGTTGGCCTGATGCTTGCCTTCCTTCGTATTTTCAGAGAGGTGCAGCACGATTTGAACCGGATCACCCAACGCCACCTCGATTTTTTTTATCGGGACGTCCTTCAGCTTGCTGAAAAAGCAGCCAATCCCGATCTGGCTCACCTGATTTTTGAACTGGCCCGCCATGTTCCAACATACAAGATGGCCAGCGAAACGGCCATCAAAGACGGGAAAGACAACAATAAAGCCGAAATTATTTTTCAAACCAGCGATGAGCTGATCGTCAATCGCGCGGCGGTTGCAGATTTACGTACGCTTTTTACAGCGCAATTGCCAGTAGCAGACGTGTTGACAACCTGCCCTCCTGAAATTATTAGTCCGGCGGGTGAATTGGCCAAACCGCTTGTTTTGACAGGCGCACAAAGTAATTTTGCCCCTTTCGGAAGCCGAACAGAAATGCCGGGCCGCCTGGGATTTGTGCTGTCGTCGCCGGTTTTTCGCATGGCAGAAGGAACGCGGGATGTGGAGGTAGATTTGCATTTTTCAGCGCCGCTTGATGCAGGGATTAATTATCCGCCTTTTTTTAGATTGCAAATAACGACAAAAGACAAATGGCTTGATGTTGATAGTCCACAGGTATTTATCGCCGCCCCCGGTACCCCGCATATTCTTAGAATCAAATTTCAGCTGCCCGCTGAATTCAAACCCATAGCGCCGCTTCCTGACCCTAAACTGAACCCGTTTGGCAGTGAAAATCCCTTGCTAAAGGTCTTATTTGATGTCTCCCAACCAACATTTGGGGACTTTTATATCCAATTAAGCCAAAAAAATTTAATTGAAATCACGGCCCGCGTAATCGTCAATGGAGTCAGGAATCAACTTGTGCTTAAAAATGACGAAAGCAATCTGGACGCAAAAAAACCTTTCCAGCCTTTTGGTACCGCAGCTAAATACCGGTTTTATGTTAGTCATCCCGATTTTGCCGGGAAAACGCTGCATGCGCTGAAATACCACATGGTGTTAGATGATAAAGCAAAAAACATTGAACTTAATCGTATCTATGATATATTTTATGGCGGTACTTTGTTTAACCGGACTGGAGTGCTGTTGTCCTCTCGCCAAACAGATTCGGATTTATCGGAAGCTGTGCCATTCTTAAACCCCAGTATTCAGCTTTTTGCCCTGAATAACAACGATACACAAATTGAAATAGACCCCCTTTTGGCGGGTTCCAGCATTGCATTTGGCGATTCAGGAGGTTATATCGCGATGAGGGTGAATGGTGACGCTTTTTTACACGACCAATACCCATCAGTATTGCTGATGCAAAGTCATTCGGCACGGGTATACCCAGGAACAAGATTGCCTGATGCATACTACCGCCAGCGGTTTGCTTCTTATGATTTGGTAAAAGGCTCGAACATCCCTCCCCCTCACACTATAACTTCAGCATTGTTCCAGTCTTTATACGATGTCGCCTTTCCCCAAGAACCACCCTATAACCCTGTCGTACAATCTTTTGTAGTGGAATACCACGCTTCTGAAACGCTTGCCGGTTTTATACAATTGCTGCCTTTTGAGGACGCCTCAGAAGCGGTCACCATCGGAGCAATAATTCCTTCCACGGAAACCATGTCCCGCTTAGTACCGGTAATTCAAAAGGAGGGCCACTTGTATATTGGGTTGAAAGACGCGCCAGTGAATGGCAATGTGGCTTTGTTGTTCCAGTTTTCGGAATACACCGGCGATGCCGATCTGAAGATGCCGGAAATGGAATGGTCGGTTTTGACAACAGGACATCGGTGGAAGGTACTCAAACGGGATATTGATTTTTCTGACGATACCGGAAAGTTTGTCCAATCCGGGGTCATTCGTTTTGAATTGCCTGAAAATGCGTCGCTTGAGCACACCATTTTGCCTGCCGGTATGGTTTGGCTGCGGGCCACAATCGCCAATCGTGCTGCCGCTTTCGACCGATTGCTCGGGGTGCATGCCCAAGCCGTAAAAGCCATTTTTGCACCTTCCTTAGAAAATGACCTGTCGCGATTAGATCAGGGACTTGCAGCGGGTAGTTTGAAGAAATTTGTGCAGGAAACGGCCAGTATCAGTAAGCTGGGACAACCTTATCCGTCCTTCGGCGGCAGAAACAGAGAATCCGAAGATGCCTATTACCGCCGCATCAGCGAGCGACTCCGGCACAAAGGCAGAGCGATCAACCTCTGGGACTATGAGATGCTGGTGCTGGAAGCGTTCCCGCAAATTTATAAAGTCAAATGCCTGAACCACACCTTGGGCTTGCGCGGTATGTCGCAGGATTTTGAATACCTGAACGGGCATGTCACCCTGGTCGTAGTTCCCGATGTGCGCCAGTTGGCCAAAGAGCAACGCGAAACTCCCAAAGCCAACCAAAACCTGTTGCAGGATATCCGGACATTTTTGCAGGAGCGGGTTTCGCCTTTCGCACAGTTTCAAGTATTGAATCCACGCTACGAATTCATCCATACAAAATTCAGCGTTCGGTTTTTTCCCGGAAAAGACGACGCCTATTACCAGCAAACTTTGGAAACCGAATTGAAGGACTTTTTATCGCCCTGGCGTTCTGATCCTCCGGCTGAAATTCAGTTTGGAGGAGAGGTATATCGCTCCAGCCTGATCCGCTTTATCGAACTGCGCGAATATGTAGACTACGTTACGGATTTTGAGATGCTCACCGGACCTTCCGGCAACGTCAACCGAATCACTGCGCAAACGGCACGTTCGGTTTTGGCAGCAGGAGTTGCTACCATCCAAGTGATAGGAAACTGACCATTTAAGTTTAAAACAATCAAAAAAATAACAAGATGCCATTGACACGCAAAGATTTAAAAGAGAGGCTCAACCCCACGAACAATGCTGTGCCAACAGGAAAGGATTATGCAGCTTTTGTCAACAGCGTTCTCAACTTGCGCGATCATCAATTCTATGGGGTATGGCTCACCAACGAACCTTATTACACAGGCGCGCTGGTTTTTCACGGGAAAGCATTTTACGTGCTGGAATGTGAACCCGGAAAGGCTTACTGTACGGCAATGCCGCCCGACAGCGACAGCAACTGGCATAAAGTGCAGGAGAACATCACCGACGACGACTGGTATTTCTCGGAGGACTTACGCAGTCTTCATGCCAACCCGTCTGTGGTAAGTGTGGGCATTGGAACCCCAAACCCACAGGCGACGCTGGATGTGTTTGCAAATACGTGTGGTCAGATCAAATTGCAGCCTAATTTAAGGGATCCTCAACTTTCTATTACCAATCTCGATCCGGCGTGTAAAGAGAACAAACTAACCTTGCGGGTAACCACGCAGCAGGCAGAATTGGAAACGGATTCTCCTGATGGTTTCAGGCTGATCAAAAACAACAAAGCCGCCAGCACAAAATTCGTCAGCATTTTGTCAGCAAATGCAACCGAAGAAGCGCAACCCCGCATCGGCATTGGCACCAATGAACCCGTTGCACACCTCGATGTCACACAAGAAAACGTAGGGAGTATCCTCCTCGACGCCGGGGAAAGAGATGGTTCGCCTGCTATGATTTTGACTAATTCGGGTGGAAATGACGCTAAAAAAGGCAATGGCAAAGGGAGCGAATTAAAAGTAAGCGCCAAAGAAGCTGAAATTGAAGTTGTGGTTAACTCCAGAAGAGGTTTACTTTTTAAAAATCAAACGGATAAAGATGACCTGAAAACGCAGCTCTACCTCGCCGCCAATGGTAATGTCGGAATTGGCACCCTGAAATCGCCAACCGCGAGTTTGCAAATTGAAAACCCCGCCGATGCTCGTGATGGCGTACTGAAATTCGGTTTTTGCAATACGTATCCTGTTGTACAGTTGATCAATAACCGCGTACCAGATAAAAACGGAGCTTACCACAATTCTTTTGTCAGTGGCGCTGCAACGGATGAAGCCGTGATGAAAACCGACAGCAAACTGGGGTTTGTTTTCAAAAAACCGATTAAATACCCGGCAAGCGACCTGGACATCAGCGACCTCAATGAAGGGGCTGCTTTAGCGCGCATTTATCCGGATGGAACCATGACGGTGGGCGACCTGAGCAATGGCATTTTTCGCTTCGATGTGGATGGCGCAATTCATGCGGTTAGTTTGTATCTGGAAGCAGATCGCAAAGACATTGATCTCAGTGCCTGTGAACCCCTTGGCGAAGTAATGGCACGCATCTGCGCCCTCAAGCCGCTTCGCTACAAATGGAAAACGCCACCCCTTGAAAAAGATACCGATAAATGGGAAATTGGGTTCCTGGCAGATGAAATGAAGCCGCAATTTGCAGAGGTTGTTGCAAAAAACGCGATCGCCTACCAAAACTTAGTTCCTGTCTTGGTTAAAGCCATTCAGGAACAACAGGAGATGATTGAAAAATTAACCAATAAATATAAAAAACTAAAAGAACGGGTTGAAGCGCTGGAGTGCCGCTGAATAATTTATTCAGTTAGAACCTCTTGAAAAATGATTTTTCACAACCTTTAATCTGGTACGTCCATGCCTCAAGCCCAAACCATAAATATTCGCAGTACAGCGTTTCCCGAATGGCTCAATTTTGAGTATTTGCGGGAAAAAGGGCTGGCGCATATCGGGCAACTTTCCGGGAATATCTGGACGGACCACAATACCCATGACCCGGGTATCACCATCCTCGAGGTTTTGTGCTATGCCCTGACTGATCTGGGTTACCGCAATCAATTTGACATCGCCGATATTATCGCCCGACGACCCGGCGAACTTGGACAAATTGATGATAATTTTTTCGCGCCGGCTGAAATTCTATCTGTTAATCCGCTTTCTTTTTCTGATTACAAGCGCTTTTTGCTTGATATTCCCGGAGTGCGCAACGCCTGGTTGGCTAAAGCAAAGTACCAGGAAAGGGCCATCTATATTGACCAAACGGAAAGAAGGCTGCGTTTTTCAACGACAATAAATCCTTTAAAAATCCAGGGTTTATACGAGGTTTTTCTTGACTTAGAACCCTTTTCTCCCCAAGCTGGCGGTATTGCCGATCCAACGGCGGCCGGGGAATCGGTCGTTGCTGAAGTGCGCAGGCGTTTGCACGCACACCGCAATTTATGCGAAGATTTTAGAAGCATCCGGGTCATTGAACACGAAAAAGTTTGGTTTTGTGCTGAACTGGACCTCACAACCGAAGCTGTTCCGGATGAGGTATTTGTAGAGGTTTTTGAGGCCATACAAAACTTCCTTACGCCGAGTGTTCGGTTTTATACCCTGCTTGAAATGTTCGAAAAAGGCCGAACGATTGATGAAGTCTTCGAAGGGCGCCCGCTACTCACCGATACAAATGGAAAACCGATTAGTCATGGTTTCATTGATCGCGAAGAATTGACCGCGCTGGAGCCAAAAGAAGAAGTACACATTTCGGATATTTACAAACTCATTCTGAGTAAACTGCCCGGCAATGGCGTTCGCGCCATTCGGTCTCTGCGTTTTTTTAGCGAAAGCGACCCGGATGGGCAAGAGTGGATTCTGAATTTAGATCCTGAAAAAAGCCCCAGACTGGATATAGCGGCCTGTAAAATTTTATACTCCAAGGGGCAGTTGCCCGTTGAGTTCAATGCCGAAACAACCAAACGAAAACTGAACCAACGCTTAGCCAATTACCATAAAATACGCCGCAAACCTTATGAATTAGGCTTTGATATCCCACAAGGGAAATATTATGATTTTGCAGACTATACCTCCATACATCGCGAATTTCCGCTCGTATACGGCATTGGCGAAAATCAACTCCCCGTCCTTAGTGATCGGATCACGCAGCAGGAGCGGCAGGTTAGGGAGCTGAAACTGCAGCAGGCACTTCAGCTCAAAGGATATCTTGCTTTTTTTGACCAAATGCTGGCCAATTACCTGATGCAATTATCGGGCGCCCGCAAATTGTTAGCCTTGCGGCCTCAAACAGCGCCGGATCGAACCTATTTTAATTCAGCACTGGCCTCTATGCCAGACGCGGATTTGGTTTTGCTGAACCCTGAAGTCCGTAATGAAGAAAACTACTCAATGTTTCTCCGCAGACCATTGGCTGTTTTGTCACAACCTGCTGCTGAAAATACAAGCATAGCTGAACCCTTTACGAATGCCTTTACAACGCGGGATTTACGGGACAATGCCGTCTATTTTTTTCGACAAGCCTTTGAAGAAGGTGTTGTTGTTCTGGAAATCATGGACAGGTGGGAACTTGAAAGTCCCGATATTTCCCCTTGTGATCGGTTTACATTCAATTTCCGGCTTTCGGGTGGAAATCTGCTGTTGAGAAGCGAAGGGTATTTTGGAACGCAGGCAGCCGCCCAGGATGCTGCCGAATTGGTGCGTTATCTGGGCATTTTGCCGGAGAGCTACCAGCATGAACAGGCAGACGGCGTTTTCGGTTGCCGGATTATTTACGCCCCATTGCAATATTCAGATTTTCTGAACCGCATTACCGAAAACAGGGACCGCTTTTTAAAACGAAGGGAGCAATTTTTGAATCATTTACTGGCTCGTTTTGCAGAGCAATTTAATGAGTATACGCTGTTGATGTACGCTTTGGAAGGTCAGGCCAAAACCGGGGATGAAGTGGTAGCAGATAAAGCGCGGTTTTTAAGCCATTATGCCGACACAAGCCGGAATCGGGGTAAAGCTTTTGATTATACCCTTAAAAAGATCTGGGATACGGAGAATGTTTCCGGGTTCGAACAGCGGGTAGCAGGTTTTATGGGCTTGGATGATTGGAAAAGACGCACCATTAATTACCTGAAACTGACCTACAGCGAAACGGCCACGCAAACAAACTGGCTGTTCGGAGGATCGCCGGTTTTTAGAATCTTCGAATTCATTGAAGATGAAAATTATTTGCAAAACCTTTTTGTTGAAGCAAATATTATCAAAACAAACTGCTACGCCGAAGGCACTTACGGATTCAAGTTGCGGGATCCCAATAACGGCTGCATCACGTTCAGCCTCATTCCGTATCCGACTGCTGCTGAACGCGATGCTGCCATTGCATTCTGGCTTCGTTATTTTTCGGGAAACCTGGTTACCCCTGTCCTGCAAACCAACTCCCTGAGGTTTCTGATCCAAAATGCAGATCAGACTCCGGGTTTGGTGAGTATTGAACGCTTCGATAATCAGGCCTCACTCTCCATTGCTTTTTTTCAGGCCGTACAATGGGCAATGGATCCAACTAACTATGCTGACGCTGAAGACGCTGAAGGCCTGTATTTTGTGCTTTTAAACCCCGATCATCAAACGGTCGCAGCATACCAGGGCCGGTTTGAAGACAGCGATGCCAGAAATACGGCTAAGGTTAATTTTATTGAAGCCTTGAATGAATGCTGGCTGCAATTTGCAATTGAGCAAACGAACGATTTTTTGGAATGGCAAGTCGCTGCGCAAACAGGAGAAATCCTTTTCATCAGCGCCATCCGGCTCCAGTCCGACGATGAAGAAGGCGCGTTCGAGACCATTTGGCAAGCGTTGAAATGGGCCCGGCAATCCAACGGCTGGCGGATCGCTTCAACCGAAGACGGGAAGTGTTACTTATCGCTGGTGAAAACGGACGCTAAAGCGCGTTTGTTTTTGCCCGCTGAAAAACCTCAAAACCGGATTGAACTTGCGCGGTCGCCGCTCACTTATCGGTCTGCCGCAGAAGCCGAAACAGCCCTTCGTCGCCTTAAAACCATGCTTGAACAGCCTGTTCTACTGGAAAACGCATTGCCGCTGGAATCCGATAATACCACCTACCGCTTTCAATTGACCCTTCCTGGCGAAGGCGTGCCGGTAATGCGCAGCGTAGGTTTTTATCTGTCGAAAACAAAAGCTGCCATTGCGTTCAGAGACTTTCTGGAAAAGGCAAAAGACCCCGCCGCTTTTGAAAAAAATGAAAATGGCTATTTAGTGATACACTTCGGAGAAGGGGAAACGGCGATTTCGACCAACCCTTTTCCAGTAGATACCGCAGACGCATACATTCAGCAAATCGCCCAAAAAGTGGCAGGTTCGCCACTATCTGGAATCATCGAAAAACCTGGAGAATTTTATCAGCGCTTTCTGATTCCCAATGCAGATGCCGATGGCAATTTTGAACTGCTCAGCAACGCGCGATTCGCTGACCAACTGACCGCATATATTGCATTACCCGGCGTGCTGGAGTTGTTCAACTCGAACGGGCTTTCTGTTGAAGCAACAGGATGGTCGGAAGGTTGGCGGTTAGTTTTGAAAAATGGCGATCAAATCGTTGCTGAGGCAAACGAAGAATTTATCCATGTGCCACATTGGACGTTACCAGTCTTGGTCAAAACGCAGCCCCAAAGTCTGGCCGATACGTATACCTACCAGATTGGTTTTTTGGATTGCAACTGCCAGATTCAATACTTATCAAGCGATGAATCCAACCCTTATGACAGTCCCGAGGCCGCTACAGCCGCTGCAAATGCTGCATTGGAGACCCTGGTCGCATCTTGTACACAAGAATTAGCAGAAAGGGGCGGCGGCAAAAAATCTAAAAAAGCGGAAAGAAGTATTGTTGTTGAAACAGTGCTTGAAGTAGTTGGAAATTACCTTGTCCTGAAGTCCTGTAGTGACGGCACTGTTTTAGCAACTTCAACAGCTTTCCTTTCTGCGAATGAAGCAGCAAGGGCCAGGTTATTTGCCTATGATTTTTTAACAAACGGTCTGGCTTGGCAGGAGCCCTTCTCAATGAGCATCCCGATACAGGCAGATTATTCATTGAATGAAAAACTTGAAGGAAAATATTACGAACGGTTCCGCCTGCGCGATGATGCCTACGTTATCGCCCGTTATGCCACAACTTTCACAACGGCATTAGAGCGGGATGAAGCAGCCGAAGCATTTTGGGCCTGGTGGCGAAAAGCAGACCGGCACTTTCCGGTTATTCGCCAGATTACAATCGGAAAATCAACTTCGGCTGGCCTGGATGCTGAAAATTGCCGGTGTAAAGACGACGCACCTCCCAAGCTTTATTTCTTTTGTTTTGTCCTTGATTGTGGCGATGAATGTTTTTCCATTCGCAGCATCGAATTATTTGAAGATGAAGAGACTGCACGGCAGCAGTTGGAGGCAGAGGGACTCGTAGCCTGTGTTGGTTTACTGGCCGACGAACATGCGTTCGTTGTTGCAGATGTCAATGGAAACGGGACTTCCTTTGAATTGCAGGCTTTTGATTACAAAAAAACCTCGTTGAGTCCTAAGTTATTTGTTATCAATGAGTTTGAAACAGAACAAGCCGCCCGGGAAGCGAGAAAACGACTCAATGATTGCGCGGCTGCTTATCCGTTCTTTTTGGATGAAAAAGGAAAAATTCGGTTCCGGTTGTGGAATCCCGGCGCCAGAACTTACGACTGGATTAGCAGCGATTCTTTCCAGACAGTCGCCGAAGCAGGTCGAAGGTTTCATGAATTCTTGCGATTGCTGGAGTATCCTGCCAATATTCGGCGCACCCAAAACCCATACGGTCTGGAGCTTGGCGAAATCATGCTGGAATCCCGGCCTTATCAACCAAACAATACAGAATATCCTGCCGGGGAAGGTTGTACGGATGACATGCGCTACGAACTGAAAGTTTGGGAAACGGGCGTGGAAACTGAACTGCTTAATCATGTTTTCAAACCGCACGGCGTTGTTATTGTCCCTAACGATCCCGATTGTGGCTACCATTTTCAGGTCGTAAACAGCGCCTATCGGGTTGCCGTCCATCCGCATCAATATTTCGATGCAGAAGAACGTACCCGTCAGCGCCTTGCAGTTCAACGACTTTATGCTTGCGGCGAAGCGCCCCGCACAGAAATGATTACAGGCACAAAAACGACGGTGGTTAATGGCGATCAGGAGACTTCGTTTATGGAGTTCAAATTTCTGGCCATAGACGAAGAAGATATTGAAGTTTTGTGGACAATGCCCCTGCCTGAACAAAGTGAAATAACGGCGTCTGATGCCTGGTTCCTGCTTTCGGTTTGGGCTGAATATCCGGAATTCTATGAGATCCGGCCGGTAATGAACAGCAATTTGGTCTCTCTGTATTTGCTGGATGAGGACGGACTCGAACTGGCTTTTGCCAAAATACAAGGCCAGTATACCATGACAGCCGAGGATGCGGAACGCGCAATTCGGACCACCGTGCTTCAGGCTCGCGAACAACCCATAAAAATTGAGCGACCCACCCGACCTGCAGACCCCCCCATTTATCGGTTCAAAATATACAGCAGGCGCTGGCAGCCTACTGCCCATACCGAGCCCTACGGGATCGTCGGGGCCTACATCTGGGAAAGCATTGCGTGGTTTACGGAAGCTGGTGATGCCCGTTTTTGCTATGATGAATCTTTTAAAGGCAATATTGCTTTGGCGGGGACAGGAAAAGGCGGCGGATACCAAAATACTCAGGAACCGGATTGTGGCGACTATGGCTTCGGGTTGGTGAACGAGGATGCGGTCATCGCCTGGTATCCTGCCCTGTATTGCAGCCGCGCCGAAGCAGAAGCTGGCGCCGCCCAAATGCTGAAACTGCTTGATGTGGAAGGATTTCACTTAGTGGAGCACATCCTGCTGCGCCCCATCAATCCCGAAATTGCAGCAAATACCGGCTTGCCGGATGATGAATTGTTGCTGAATTTGCCAAAAAAACTGACCGAACTCTGGTCGCAGCTTTTCCGGGATTCGGCGGGCATTGACCCTGTCTATACGCCTTGTTTTAACAGCTTGTTGCCCGGTGGCGACCCTTATACAGCCCAGGTGACCATTGTGTTGCCATACTGGGTTCGACGGTTTCAAAATGCGCGTTTCCGGGACTTTTTTGAAAATACCCTTCGCCGGGAACTGCCGGCGCATTGTCGCCTTCGCACGTTCTGGGTAACCCCGCGCGACATGTGTCGGTTTGAAACCATTTACCGCAACTGGCTTACCGGAATGGCATCCGGCGACGCGGAAGCAGCTAAGCCGCCGCTGACAGAAATACTGAACGAAATAAAAAGCCATTACAGACTCATTCTCGACGACCCTAAATCCTTCTTAAACACTGTAACGCTGTCGTGAAAACTTATTTAATCATGCAGAAACTGAAAAGATGAGCACTATCTTGCAATCGCACACCATATTTAAACCGGGCGCAGTCCTAAGCCACAGCGACCTGAACGGCATCGTTGATTATTTAGAAGAACAGGATCGGATCACCCGCCGAAACCTGAACGGAACAGGCATCATCCGGGGGCTGGAAGTGGAATATTCGGCAACTGAAATCACAATTAATCCCGGCGCCGCTGTATTGCCGGGTGGGCAGTGGATAGAACTGAAGGTGCCTTGTGTTTTTGGCTACACCGTTCCAACGGCACTCCGGGAAGAAATGAGGAATGAAATTGGGGGCTGTTATGAGGTGGATTCTGTCGTTGAATTGGTTGACGTGGCGGGGGAAGGGACAATCCCGTTTTCCAATCAGGGTGAAGGGCGTTGCGTATTTCTTTACGCAGAAGAATTGCAGACTTCAGGCGTGAAACAAGCCTCCTGCATCCGCCAGGATGATGTCAATGAGATTGGGAAAATTAATATCCGGTTTTTCCTGGGCACAAAGGTGGCTGCCGTGGAGCCGGAGCCAGGTGTGATTCTGGAATGCTTTTCCACCCCTTGTCTGCCGAAGTTATCCGGTGCTGACATCGCACGGATGAATACCCAGACAGCTTTTAATCAAGTTCTTGGAGAAAAAATCAAGGTCAGTATCTCAAACATTACGGCAGCGTACACTCAAATTGCTGCATGTTTCCCGGAGTTGTTTTGCGGCAATCCCTTTGCAGGAGATTCTCTTGAATGGCTGAACGAGCATATCACTACGCCACATCCCACTTACGTTTATGATTACCTCAAAGTCCTCTTTGCCGCCTACGAAGAATTTATTCGCACAGATTATGTCATCCATGCATCTAAGGATGAAGCCCGCCACTATTGCCCGAATATTCTGGGGCTGGGGAATGGCGGAAATCACTGCGAAGAACCGGATGCCTGCCGCGACTACTGGAAACCCGCTTTAAAAAATAATGCTGAACAACGCGAGGAAGCCGCTTTTTACGCCCGGCGAATACTGGCTTTGACCAATGCAGCCAACGTTGATTTTGGTGCAATCTCAAGTTCAAACCCAATTCAACTCACCCCATCGCTTTCCGACGCGGCGCCGCTGAGTGAACGGGCTATCCCATTCTATTTCAATATAAGCAATATCCGCTCCCAATGGAATTATCGCCGCTGGAAAGAAGGAACTACGTCGGGCATTCCGCATTATTCCGATGATTTATGCGGGTCTGGGCGTTCGCTTTGCTATACCCCCGGCTGCGACTTCGTTCGCCTGGAAGGCCATGTCGGTATGCCGCTTTCTATCGTGCTGAATCGGATCAATTCTTGCCGGCAGCATTTGAATTTGCCTTTTGAGGTCATTGCTTTGAAAGTGGATGCAGGTCAAATGCCTGAATATCCATCCCTTTCCTGGCAGCCGCATTTTTGTGATCTGGAAATGGCGTTCCAGGGGCGGTGGAGTTATTTTTTGGCCCTGTTTGATGCTCCAGAAATTAATTATGGGTATACCAATGAAGAAGAGACACAACTCAACAGCGTAATAGCGCTATTGGAATCAAATTGCTACGGTCATTTCGATTATTCTGAAGTTGTCCGCCAATTTCAAGTCATCATAGATACCGATACAGCCTTTTCTGCTCAGCTCAGGAGATACGCCAATTTTTTAAACGGTCTCAAAATCATTTGGCGTGCCAAGTTGGCACGAACCCGGCAGTTTTTATTGCACAATTTTGCAGCTTGTCACCCTGGCCTTAAACCCCAGTGCGGTACATCAAAAGGAGGGACGCTGGTTTTGCTTTACGCTGACGCTGTTGCAGAAGGCAACCAGGAAACCCTTTTACCCATCGTCATTGGTGATTTTACTTTTCCCTGTTGCGCGATAGACTGGACAAAAGTTCCGGTGGCTGTTTTTTCGGTGAATATCAGATCGCGGTTTGCTTACGTAGCAGAAGGTGGTGCTACGCCTATTGTTGTGGCGAGCTTGCGCAATTTGTCTTTGAATGCGGAAACAGTTGAATGGTTAGTAGAAGAGCGAATTGTTGAGAACGATGTTGTTAGTTGGAACGTTGTAACCGTGGACTGGACCCTTTCCGAAAATTGTAATAATTTGTCTCGTGTATTTGTTGTCGTAGAACAAGCATTGCTTTTACAAACCTACCGCGCCACCCTTACCGTAACCGGAAAATGTGGTCGGCAAGATATTTATTCGGAAGAGTTTACAATAGAAAATATTTCGGATGGTTTCAGACCAGGAGATAATCCAAACATTGGGCTTGTAGCCCGTCCTGAAGCTACTCGCCCAGCAGTTGCTCAGCCTGCCCGCGAAGCCAGATCTGTGGGTGACCAGAAAAACCTGATCGCCACGTTGCGCCGCCGCCAGGAAACCTACAAAGCCAGCATCAGCCGGATTGAAAAAGACAAGGCCATGAATGACAATGCGGCATTCAACCAGGCTAAATTGCTGGTCTTTTTTACCAATGAAGCGACCCTGATAGAAAATTATGCCAACTTATTGGAAGCCTTGCGCACGGCAGAACCGGGCAATAAAAAAGTCACAGGATATTACAGGGAATTGCTGGAAGTCTCAACTGGATTGGTCATGGACAAAATGGTATTGGAAGCTGCCCCTCTGGCCAGCGCTGCAACGAAAGCGCTGGAAAGCGCAGGCTTGCTTTTGGCTGAAAAAGAGGTCGCCCCCACCGCATTTGCCAATGCCTGGAAAGCCGGAGGCAAAAAAGAAAACGCAATGCCCGAAGGCGATCCGGCTGTGATCGAAATACTGAAACTTTTTCCGTAACTGCTCAGGCAAAAGCCTGCTAATGTCGTCATAGGATGCGCCATACCATTGCCAAAGTCGCCATTTCCGCCAACGCGCAAAAGCTCAGCGGAATTGACCTCCAGAACAGCCTGAGCAGCTTGTTCTGGCGCGAACTACGCGATGCCATGGATGTCCTTTTTGATCGCTATACTACTGAGGGCGAGACCTTAAGCATCCACCGCATAGATATTGACCTGGGTTATTTGGATGCGCACAACTGGGAATCTGCTTTTATAGATAAAATGTTAGCGGCCCTCGAACAAGCGATAGTTGATGCAAAGCACGCCGCAGGGAAAGCCAAACACCCAAAAGGAGGCGGGCAATCTGGATCGGGAACCACCGGAGATAGCAGTCCAGCGTCATTTACTCCGGGAATGTCCGTCCCGGAAATATCGGATACCTGGCTCGGGTATCTGAAAACCGGCATCTTGCCGATGATTCCTTTGCGCCACGACTCTCCTTCTGGGGATCCATTTTCCGATTCGGAGGATGCGCCCAACGAGCGCTTGCTCCCAAGCCAGCGACGCCTTTTTGAACTGTGGCTTTATTTTATCAGAACCGGCACTTTACCACCCGACGCTGTACTGCCGGAAACGGAAAAACAATGGTTACAGGCAGTATTGGCCACCATTGCTTCTGATGCCTATGCTGTTCGGCAATTTCTGGAAGTTTTGAAACGCAGCCCTGCCAATGCGCTCCGGCTGGCCCAGCAATTTGATGAAGCATTTCTGAACCGGTTAGCTGCGGTGTTGAACCTTGCTCCGATAGCAAAATTGTCTGAATTCAGAATCTTATTAGCAACCTTTTGGACGGAAGCAAAGCCCGCCAAAAAGCAGGATCCCGAACAGATCGAAGCCTGGAAACAAATAGCAGCATTTTATGCAAAACCCGTTTTTTGGGCGGTATATTTTCAGGTGATTGCCGTGGAAGCGTACACGAATTTGCAGGCGGAACGTGCTGCCTTGCTGCCTTTTGAAACCTGGTGGATGGCTTTACAGCGGAAACAAACGGCCCTTGCAGACAAGTTGCGCCTCCAGATGCTGCAACTACTGAAACATCGAAAAAACAGCTCTGTCTTTCAAAACAACAAAGCGTTGCAGGCCGGAATAGCAGGGACAATTGGCGCTGGCATTGATGCAAAAGCAGATACACCTGCAAATACAACGGAAGTATTCCATACAGATCCGGATAGGCCCATAACCGGAAATCAACCTGACCCACGTCCGTTGGAACAAAGGGTGGAAGCAATAGTGCAGGCGCCGGACTTTGATCGAAAATCGCCAATTGTACCGGACGGAGCGGACGCCATCTACCTGCAACACGCCGGAATTGTCCTCGTCCATGCGTTTCTGCCTGCGTTTTTTCGCGAAGCCGGCTTGCTGGATGCCAAAAACCAGTTCCTGGATCACGATGCCCAACAGCGGGGCATCCATTTGGTGCAATTCCTGGCAACAGGAGAAGAAAACCTGCCCGAATACCGCCTTTTGCTGCCCAAATTGTTGTGCGGCCTGCCATTCGACATTCCTATCGAACGGGATATTGTGCTGACCGAAGCAGAAAAAACAGAAGCAGATGCCTTGCTGAAAGCCATCATCGGGCACTGGAGCGTGTTGGGCAATACTTCGATTGCAGGCTTGCGCGAAGGCTTTATTGACCGAACCGGCAAACTGACCCATACCCAAAATGGACCGCTGCTGCAAGTGGAACAACGCACCCCCGACATCCTGCTCAGCCGTCTGCCCTGGGGCATTGGCATGATCAAATTGCCCTGGATGCGCGAAATGCTGCGGGTAGAGTGGGGGACTTGACGATAAAATAAGAGATGAAAGTAGCCGAACCAAAATCCAGCACCTCCAGCGCGTTGCAACACAGCAACAGCGCGCCGCTCTTCCAGCCGGAAGCGCGCGGAGAGGCATTTTTCGGCGGCAAGTCCCAACCGCATTCCGAGGCAGCCCCTTTCGGCGGAGAAGCAGGCATACAGGCCAAATGCGCCGAGTGCGAACAGGAAGACAAACTCCAGCGAAAAGAAGAACAGGAAGAACAGACGCCCCCCGAAGTCCAGGCCAAGCTAAAAATCGGCGCTCCGGACGACGCCTACGAAAAACAAGCCGACGCCGTCGCCGATCAGGTCGTGCAGCGTTTGGCCAACCCAACACCCGTTGCTGTTTCGGGCGCTGCTCCCCTCCAGCGCCAGGCTGCCCCAACGGAAGACGAAAAAATTCAGGAAAAACCCGAAGAATTGGAATCCGCAGGCGAGCAGGTGCAAATGAAACCCATTTTCGACAGCGCCGCCACCCCACCTGACGACGGCGACAGCGTGCAGCGCAAACCCGAATCCGGCGCCTGGGGCATGGTGCAAATGAAATGCGCTGCCTGCGAACAGGAAGACCCGGGTAAACTGCAACGCAAACCCGACGGCAGCGGCGAAACCAGCGCCACCCCTGATTTCAGCGCGCGCCTGCAATCCTCGAAAGGCGGCGGCTCGTCGCTGCCCGCCGATGTTTCGTCCTCCATGGGCGACGCGATGGGGGCTGATTTTTCCAATGTAAGGGTGCATACCGGAAGTGAAGCAGCAGGGATGAGCGATAGCATTCAGGCACAGGCGTTCACGCATGGGAATGATGTGTATTTTAATGAGGGGAAGTATAGCCCGGGGAGTTCGGATGGGCAACGGTTGCTGGCGCATGAGTTGGTGCATACGGTGCAGCAGGGGGGGGGAGTAAAGCGGAATCCTGTAAATACCGCAGGGCTTTTAATACAGCGAACGGGACCAGCCCCTGCTTCAACAAGTTCAACCCCTACAGCGCCTGCAAGTCCAAAAATGGCAATTCCAGCTAATGGCTCTTTGAGCAATCCCATTACGAGTTTTGCCACACCGCCAGCTAACCATTTTGCTATTGATACTATAAACAGAAAACTTTGGCTACCTACTCTAAAATTACCAAACTTTAAGCAGAGGAATGCAGCAAAGTACAATAATGGTCAAAATTTTATTATTACCACAAGGGAAACACGATCAGGTCAGCAAGCAGATATTTGGAAAAATGCAGTTAGACAAAATGTGAATGCTGAAATAACAAACCGTATTGCCAAACCAAATGGAGACCCGACTAAGTTTGTACCCCGGAATATAAATGGTGATCAAGTATACTTTCTTAAAGCAGATGCTTCCCAATTTATGATTATTGGGGATGAAGCGAAAATAAGAGAAGAAGCACTCATTCCAAAATGGAATAGGCGGCAGAGACCTCATAATCACGATGTCGATCACATTAAAGAGTTACAGATGGGGGGGCAAGATCAGGCAATAGACAATCTTGAACTATTGGATGCTAGTGCGAATAGAAGTTCGGGCTCTTCTATTCGCGCAGAATTTGCGGGTAAGGTGGGGCGAGCTTTTGGATTATTTTTACAAACACATAGTGTGACAGGTTTACCTGCAACAGATACAATAGTTAAAAATAATTATGAAATAGCTATCGAAAGAATAAATTGGAATTTGGAGGTGAGTGGTGATGGTGATAGTTATTGGAGTCTTGAAGAGATTAGAGATAATAAATCTCATTTGTTGTTGATAAGAGATATGACGGATGCGGAATTTGCACAGGTTTCTCCCAATCCAAATGAGTTGATGCTTTTTTTCGGGAATGGCATCGGTATCCCTAAACGCATACCTTTGACAAATAATGCTTATACAGGTCGGCTGAGTCTGTTTAGAAATTTCACATTGACTTCTTTGACAATCTCTAATCCGACGGCATCTGACGGAAGTACTTACGGTAGCTTAACAGGAGAAGCCTTGAGAGCAAGTGGTAGCTTAGTACAATCTGATGCAATACCTGTTAACTTCAACAAAATGGCGGCGTTACCTTATACTGGGCAAGTTGAACTAAATAACAGTTCAATTTCTCGCTTTTTTAGATTTAGAGGATTAAGCCCTATTCAATTTGATGAAGTGTATTTTGATGATGAAAAAGGAATAATTGCCAATGGTGCTATTTTACCTGACGTGCCTTTTATTAATGGAGCGAATATAGAAATATTCATTAATGGTAACGATATTGGTATTCGTAAGGTTTTCGATACGGGTGAGTTTCATTTGCCACCACCATTGACTGCGCTAAGTTCAAGCTTAGAAGTGTTTGCTAGTACAGAAAGAGGCTTAGGTGTAGGGGGCAGGTTGGATTTTGAAGTCGCCAGACTGGGGCAAGGCTACTTAGAAGGTGAAGCGAGTACAGGGGCAGGCTTCGCTTTAACAGGAGGCTTCAATTTTGATACACGCCTTTTTGACCCTGCTACCATCCGAGTATCGTATAGAAAAGTAGGCGAAATTTATGTATTTAGTTTGGGTGGTACATTGGGAATACCGAGAGGAAAAGTCAGAGGTATAAAGACAGCAACCATTGAGGTGAATTACAGTGAAGGTAATTTTAGTGCAATAGGTACAGCTGAGTTAGATGTGCCAGGTGTCAGGCAAGGCACATTGACAGTGGCTTATTCACAGGAACAATTTACAATTGGTGGTCGGTTTGACTTAGACCGATTGCCTGGTATTAGTTCTGGTTTTATCGAAGCACAAGTGACACGATTGGAAGATGGCAGCTATCAAGTTAGTGCAAGAGGCTCTGCAACGCCAGCAATACCAGGTATAAACAGCACTCTGACAGTGGAATATGACAATGGAGCGGTTTTAATTCAAGGAACCGTTACTTATCAAAGAGACCGTTTAAGAGGGGAGGTAACGGTTGGCGTAACCAATAGAAGGGTAAATGCAGTAGGTCAGCCAATTGGTCCGCCCGTAGATACATTTACAGTCTGGGGAACTGGGCGTTTAACACTTCGCCTTACACCTTGGTTGCAAGCGATAGCAGTTGTTCGTTTTTTACCAAATGGCGAAATTGAAGTGACAGGGCGGATAGAATTACCAAGCACTGTTGATATCCTTGCACGAAGGCAATTCAATCGGGAGTTGTTCCACATGCCGAATCTTGAAATACCTATTTTTGCTATCCCTTTAGGACCGCGTAGTATTGGTATTGTTGCGCGCATTACGGGCGGGCTTGATGCGGAAGCAGGTATAGGACCGGTACAAATAAGAGATTTATTTGGGGAAATTACCTATAACCCAGCTCATCCTGAGAATACCAATTTGCGCGGTGGCGGGCGTTTTATTATACCTGCTAATGCAGGATTGACCTTACATGCAGATTTGGGTTTAGGCGTAAGTATTGCTATTGCCAGTGCAACAGGCGGTATCGAAATCAGAGGCTCTTTGGGTTTACAGGGTGAAGCATCAGCAAGTATTGTTTTAAATTGGAACCCGACAACTGGACTGGAACTTAATGCAGAAGGTAGTATTACTGTAAATCCCAAGTTTACATTTGATATCAACGCATTTCTTCGTGCTTCTTTAGATCTGTACGTTGATGAATTTTCAGAAACATGGCGACATAATCTTGTTTCCTTTAGATGGGGGCCAAATATACGATTTGGCGTTAGGTTTCCTATTCACTATCGTGAAGGTGAACCATTTAATATTTCGATAGATGATTTGCAGATTATTTATCCTGATTTGAATCTTGGTAATATGGCAACAAATTTAGGACGGCATGTTAAAAATGAGATGATTTGATCTTTAGTTTGCAAATTGATGAATTTTCTTTTTTTTCACTTTTAAAATATACTTAGATATGGTTTCAATGGACGACTTAATGGGGCAAGTTTTTGCCAATGCTCGATTTGATAATATTCGCGGTGTTCAATTAGGTGTTAACCCAAGTGAAATAGAACAAATAGAAAAGCGAAAAGGCGAAAAAGATGTTTACTTTATCAACTATTTTATACCTATTGTTTCATTCGGCTCTATTGAGGTCAATTATCAATGCTATAACCCAAATGTTATTGATAAGATTACACTTTTTTTATCGGCTGATTTGGCGAATCAAGAAGCCATTGAAACCTTTGATGCCTTTTCAAAAGAATTATCATATCGGTTGGATAGCGAACTGGGAAAACCTAAAAAAGAAAAGCATAAAGGGGATGTTAATATCGAACCAACTACTTATTGGGTTAACAATAGCGCAATACCGCCTTTAGAAATAATAAAATTTGTGTATTATGATGATTTATCGGGTGGCAATAATAAAATTGTGAAAATTATTCTTCGTTATTACGAACCAGATTAAATTATGGATGTGACATAGTATAGTTAATCCGTCGGATATCTTCCAAAGCACCAACTTCTTGGAAAAATGAACGCATTTTCAGCAATACAAAACAACTGTAAAACACCGGCTCACCCCGCCGCCAGCCCCTTCTTTGCGCCCACTATCCAACCCAAACTAACCATCAACCAACCCGGCGACGTCCACGAACAGGAAGCCGACCAGGTGGCAGACCAGGTCGTTCAACGCCTTGCCACCCCCGCACTTCCACCATCTGTAATCCAGGCCAAATGCGCCAATTGCGAACAGGAAGAAAAATTGCAAAAAAAAGAGGAAGAAGAGCAACCGGTTCAGCAAAAAATACAACGCAAGTCTGTTTTTGACAGCAATACAAATGAAAAGGAAAGCGATGGTAATCATCTTCAGCGCAAAAGCAATAACGATGGCGCAACCGGCGCATCGCCCGATTTCAGTGCACGGCTCCAATCCTCCAAAGGCGGTGGCTCGCCACTGCCCAAATCCACTCAAACCACAATGGGGAGTGCAATGGCCTCCGATTTTTCCGGGGTGCGCATCCACACAGGCAGCGAAGCGGCAGGAATGAGCCAGTCCATCAATGCCCAGGCATTCACCCACGGAAATGATGTGTATTTTAATGAGGGGAAGTATTCGCCGGACAGCACGGAAGGGAAAAGGTTGCTGGCGCATGAATTGGTGCATACGGTGCAGCAGGGGGGAGGTAATTATGTGCAGCAAAGCATACAAAGAGCATGTGGACCTGCCTCAATTGGTACACAATCTGGCTGTAACCCAGTCTCTCAAAGCGTTTCAGGAGACCGATTCCTTTTTAGGGTAAATTGCGATACTTTCCGACCCGGCGAAGAACGGCGCTTGAGGCTTTTGGCAGATACGATTACGAATGGTGAAACAATTGATATACACGGCCAGGCAAGTATGGACGGAGATTTGACATTTAATGAAAATCTCTCTTGTGCACGCACTCACGCCGCAGAGCATGTAATAAACTCGGTGCTTTCGACAAAAGGAATTACTGCAACGATCAATCTGTTCATGCACGGAGCAACTCCCGGAGCAAGTACGATGCAAAGAAGTGTTATTGTGGATAGAATAGCGCCACCACCACCATTGCCAAATTGTGGACCCGATGCAAGTGATTGGTTCATCCGACAAGTTAGTACGGCTATGTCCGATACTGATATTTTAGATATTCAAAGGGATATGATTGCAGCAGATGCCATTGCAAGAAGGTATGGAACTACTGTAAATCAATTTGCGGAAGGCGGCGCAGTAGCAGCTATCGAGGCTCAAGAACTCAGAATGAGCTTGAGAGGAAGCCCTGCACCGGCTCGGACGACTACGGCTAACAGCCAAATTGCAACCGGTGCTGCAAGTGGGGCATCTGCTGCCGGGAATTTTATTGCTGCGGGGTTGGCAAATCCCTTGGATGCATTTAGAGCCACCAGAGACTCTGCCCGGATTACAGCTCATTTGGCAAGTGCTTCCCTGAAATGGAAATCACTTGTAAACCATGGAGCCAGATATGATTTTAAAGCGCATACCATGAGGAGGCCATCTACTGCGAATTGCCCGGAGGAAGAATGCCTTGATACAGTTACACTTTGCCCTGGTTCTGGTATGATTAATTGTTATCTCACAGATTTGCCGGGAAATTTATTCTATGCATTGCTCGGGAAATATGCTGGATTCAGTGAATTAACTTTGCAGTTAGGGTCACAACTTGCTCAATTGACTGGTACCGGCGCTTGGGATCCTCCTCAGGACACGTCCGCAATTAAAGTAGGTTTCTCTTTGCCACTGCCATTAACAAGCGCCGATTTGTGTAGCATTTTGCCACCAGCTGCGTCAAGCCTGACTTCGAGAAGCGACTGTCAAGATTGTACCGAATTAACTACGGCAGTTATTAGCTAGAACAGGAACGCGACTTAATAAAACAAAAATCCTAATACACCATGTCAACTCCAACCAAAATCAAAAAAATCCGCCTCGGCATCTGCATGGCCGGCGCCGTTTCTGCCGGGGCTTATACCGCCGGCGTGATGGACTACCTCATTGAAGCCCTTGAGCGCTGGGAACGCCTCAAAGCCAAAGAACGGCAGCGTGCTGTTGACAACCCCGGCTATCAATATCGCATCCCCATGCACGACGTGGAGATCGTAATGCTGGGCGGCGCTTCTGCGGGAGGCATGACTGCGGCTATTGCTGCGAGGGCTCTGGCTGAAACGATAGAACACATTTCGACAGAAGAATTGCGTGAAAAATATAAAACGGCAAAGCCTGGCGCTAAAGGTTTGAACAACCTGCTGTACCAGGCCTGGGTGAAACTCACCAAGCCGGACATGCTTAATGAACTGCTCTGCATCAAGGATTTGGATAAATTCAAGAACGTTCGTTCCTTGCTCAATTCCAAGTTTAAAGAAGATTTAGCCGAAAAAATTCTTGAAAAGAACCTTCTGGATAAGCCGGTTACCCGTCCCTATATACACAAACAACTCGACTTGCTCCTGACGCTGTGTAATTTTAGCGGGGTGACGGTAAAATACCCTTTTCACTCTGCAGGTGGTGAAAAAGATACGTTTTTTAGCATCCGGCTGCATCGGGACTTTGCTCATTTTTCGGTGGGTGAAGAAACAGCCCTGCCTGGTCGGATCCCAGTGGATTTCAAAAACCTCAATACAAAAATTCTGGCCCAAGCAGCAATGGCAACCGGCGCATTCCCGGTAGGTTTCGAAGCGCGGATAGTGGAGCGACCAACCGAAATTCTTGGAAAAAACCGCTTTCTGAAAGCCATGTGGGGGCAACTGCCCAAAATTATTGATCCGGATAACCCGGAACGGCAGGAAGACGTTCGTACCCTGAACGCCGACGGAGGTACGCTCAATAATGAGCCATTCGACCTTGTCCAGGCGGTTATGGATCAACGATTTCCATCGGCAAAAAACGGCTTTAATTCAAAAGATACCCACAATATCCTGCTCATGATTGACCCTTTTCCCGACAATGATTCCGGTGATGACGACATGGTGACGAAGATGAAACGGAACTTGTTTCAGGTCATTCCCAGCCTGTTCAATGCCATCCTGAATCAGGGAAGAGCCAAACCCCACGATATCCAGACAGCCTGCAGCAGCGATCTTAACCGGTTTATCATTGCCCCCTCTCGTGCTGTACCGGGTAAACCAGATATCGAAGGGAGCCGGGCCATCGCTTGTGGCGCGCTGGGCGGTTTTTCAGGCTTTGTGGATGAGGCTTTCCGTGAGCACGATTTCTTTTTGGGCCGCAAAAACTGCCAGCGATTTTTACAGCGTTATTTTTCTGTGCCCAAAAACGATTTTTTTCATCCCGAATATTATCCGGTTCAGGCTTCCGATAATTTTGAAATCTATACAGAAGAGAATAATGAAGAATTCGCTACGGGTAAAATACCAATATTGCCAGACCTGAGCAACGATGGGTTTCGTGTTCCTTTGGAAAACCCGCCGCCTTTTCCGGTCTATCAATTGGATAAGCTGAAGCGCTATAAAAATTTGGCACTCATAAGGGTACGAAAAATTATCTTATTGACCATCCGGCCAACGTTGCTGCAAAAAATTATGTTTTTTCTGGGCGTTTTGCTGACCTTGCCATTTAGTCCGTTTTTGCTCTTGGCAGCATACCTCTATATCAAGCGACATATTTGGAAAAAAATTAATAATTTGATTGCTGACGGACTAAGGAAATGGGAATTAAGCAAATGATCCCATCGCCCTTGCCCCATCATCCCAATTCCTCTATTTTTGTTTTATATTTCAAGTTCACCCAAAACCCACAACCATGCCCATCCTCTCCATCGCCATCCAAAAAGGCGGTTCCGGCAAAACCACCACCGCCATCAGTCTGGCTGCTGCCTGGCGGCAATCGGGCCATAAGGTGCTGTTGATTGACTTGGACCCGCAGGCCAATTGCACCCAATCGTTTGGGTTGCCCGACGATGTGGAGCCCAGTATTTACCAATTGTTGCGCGCAGAAGCTTCTGGGCAGCCTGCGGAGGTGACGGAAGTAATTTTAAACATCCGCGAACTGGCTTTTATTCCGTCTTCCCTCGAATTGGCCAGCGCCGAACTGGAACTTGTGGGCGTTTATGGCCGCGAGAAGCTGCTGGCGGGTATATTGGAACCCCTGCGTGCCCGGTATGACTACATTGTAATTGATTGTCCGCCGGCGGTTGGTATGCTGACGGTGAACGCGCTTGCGGCCAGCGATTTTGTGCTGATGCCCCTACAGGCTGAATTTTTGCCCCTGAAAGGCGTACAAAGTTTTATGCGCCACATGGATCAGGTGCGCACCCGCATCAATCCAAATCTGGCGCTGCTGGGTTTTGTGCTCACCCAATACGACCCCCGGAAAAACATGAGTCGGCGGGTATTGGATGCTTTGGAGGCGGCTTATCCCGGCAAACTTTTTGCTGCCCGAATCCGCCGGAGCATCGCCCTGGCAGAAGCGCAGCAAAGCGGGGTAGACATCTTTAATTACGACCACAAATCCAATGGCGCGCGGGATTACGAAGCGCTGGCAAAAGAGATACTGACCCGGCTTTAGGAACTTCGCAAATTTTAATTAACTTTGGAACATAAACCAATCAACCACAGTCGCTATGAAATCCATCTTTCAAAGCACAAACCGCTCCCGGCGGCATCGCCAGGCCCCAACACCGGAGCCTGAACAGGAACAGCAAGCGCCGTTTTTTAACAAATCCAGTGGCTTGAGCGATGTTCAAAGTAAACCACAGCCCTTTTTTCAGGCGAAACTGACCATTGGCCAGCCGGATGATGCTTACGAACGCGAAGCAGACACGGTAGCCGACAAAGTGGTGAATGGGGGGCATCAGGGCGCTGCTTCGGTGCAAGCCAAAGAAATATCTTCTGTGCAGCGCCTTGCAACGCCAGATGAGGAAAAAATGCCGGCGACCAACGATGGAAGAATGCGGGAAGATAAAATGATCCAGGAAAAGCCGCTGGTGCAACGGGCAGAAGCGCCGAAAGAAGAGGAAAAACCCGTTCAGAAGATGGAAGCGCCAAAGGAAGAAGAGAGACCTGTGCAAAAAATGGAGGCGCCAAAAGAAGAAGAGCAACCTGTGCAAAAAATGGAAGCGCCGAAGGAAGAAGAGCAACCTGTGCAGAAGATGGAAGCGCCGAAGGAAGAAGAGCAACCTGTGCAGAAGATGGAAGCGCCGAAGGAAGAAGAGCAACCTGTCCAAAAAATGGAAGCGCCGAAGGAAGAAGAGCAACCTGTGCAGAAGTCGGCCGCTACGACACAGGCCAATAGCGAGACAAAATCAAATTCCAACCAGGCATCGCCCGATTTCAGCGCCCGGCTTTCAGCACGCAAAGGTGGAGGAGCACCTTTGCCAGATGCCTCCCGTACTCAAATGGAGCAGGGCATCGGCGCAGATTTCAGTGGGGTGCGCATCCATACCGATTCGGAAGCAGAACGCATGAATGACGATATCCACGCTCAGGCTTTTACGCATGGGCAGGATGTGTATTTCAACAACGGAAAATACAGTCCGGAAAGCAAAGAAGGGCAGCGCTTGCTGGCGCATGAATTGACGCATGTGGTGCAGCAGGGGGGAGGGTTAAGAAAAATACAACGGCAGCAAGTAGATGAAGGCCATGCTACAAGATACATTAGACCAGCATCGGATGAGGAAGCGGCAGTGCATAACACTCGAGTATTGCGTTCAATAGAAAGTTTAGAAAGAAATGCTGCCGATCCCGGATTTTCCATGAATGATGGAAATAGAGCAGCTATTCAACTTCTACGTCGTTTCTATGATCGGAATTTAATTTCTTTTTGGCACACAAGTGCCTCTACGGAAGCTGCAGCAGCGTTTAGACGTGAACCTCAACATCATATTAGATTGCACATTGATCATCGTGAAGCAACTAATTCCTACACCTTGCTGCATGAAGCAACCCATGCTCTACACGCAGAGCAGTACCCTGGAATTGATAGGCTTTATTCAAGAGGAAGCAGAAGGGGGTTAAGAGGAGAAGAAAGGTTTAATTACCTACGCTGGAGGGCTTGGACTGAATACTGGGCGAGGCGCAGAGTATTAGAATATCAAGCAATGGGCCATGGAACTTACAATCCAGGATACGTACATCAGGAGACACTGGAAATAAGACAAGTCAGATCAGCTATTCGTGAAGTCGAAACTGCAACTGGAGGTGCTTTTAATCCGCTCCTTTGGATTCCCCCATCTGAATACCAGGCTACACAACCGAGGAGCCGACGCAGAACAGAATGAGTTCAAAGCAATTTTAAGACTTTTCCATTTTTTGTTCTTCAGTTTTGGTACCCATAGTTTAATTCAAGTTATTGTATACCCAAAATAATGACGCCCAACCTCCACCTCACCCTCAACTTCCTCGCCGATCTCGCCCGCTACCGGCTGGCGCCGCATTTCGGGAAAGAAGCACCGTTGCCCGATGTACCCGTATTGGAAGACGATGAGCATCCTTTTACCCGCTTAGTACTGGACGCCAAAATGTCGGTAGATGAATATGTGGTGTGTTCCGTGGCCTTAGTGACACACCTGAGACCTGCATTTTTCGACGACCTTGTTGGTGAATTTTTAGAAAAAGGCCCCGATTTTTTGCCGATTGGGGGCATCAAAACCGGAGCGGTACGCACGTTCATGCCAACCGGAGAAACCGCTTTGTTCCTTTTGGCCGGCAATGACCTGGAACACCGCCTGCGGTTACAGCGATTGTTCGACCCCGATCATTTTTTTGCGAAAAAAAACATCCTCATTCTGGAAGAAATGCGCCCTGGCGAACCTGAAACTGCCGGACGCCTGATCCTCGATCCGGAGTGGGTAGAACGCATCTTATTCGGCAAAATAAAACGCCCGCGGTTCAGCGCTTTCTTTCCGGCTGATCGGGTTGAAACCCGGATGGACTGGAACGACCTTGTGCTCAACCATCAAACGCTTGCTGAGGTGAAAGAACTCTTGGTTTGGCTGCAACACGGCCAAACCCTGCTGCATGAATACGGGATGGCCAAGCAGCTAAAACCTGGCTTTCGCGCATTGTTTCACGGGCCGCCGGGTACGGGTAAAACCCTGACGGCCGGCTTGTTGGGTAAACACAGCGGACGGGATGTCTATAAAATTGACCTTTCGATGGTGATTTCTAAATTCATTGGAGAAACAGAGAAAAACTTAGCCAGTCTGTTCGACCGGGCTGAAAACAAAGATTGGATTCTTTTTTTCGATGAAGCAGATGCCCTGTTTGGTAAGCGTACAAACGTCCGTGATGCACACGATAAATATGCAAATCAGGAAGTATCCTACCTATTGCAACGGGTAGAAAATTATAACGGGTTAGCTATTTTGGCCACCAATTTCAAAAGCAATATTGACGATGCTTTCACACGTCGTTTTCAGAGCATTATCCATTTTCCAATGCCCAAGGCAAGCGAACGCCTGGCGCTGTGGCAGAAAGCTTTTCCTGAAAAAATAAAAAGAAACGGCGTCAGCCTCGAAACGCTGGCTCAGAAGTACGAACTCTCTGGCGCATCTATTCTGAACGTGGTTCAATATGCCTGCCTGCGCACCCTGGAACGCGGCGACGATCATTTGAAGGATCAGGATTTACGCGAGGGCATCATCAAGGAATTCGGTAAGGATGGTAAAATTATTCAGTAAGCGGGGTTGTTTAATCAAGGTGTAAAGGGCAAAAGACAAAGAGTAGTTTTATTTTGTAAACCTCAAGTAACATACTGCCCTCTCCGATATTAATAAATAAATCATCTTCAAAAAACAAATCGAAACATGAGCACCCATTTTGTCAATGCGTTATCGCTTAATTTGCGGCGTACGCCCAATAGTCAATCTAATACCAACATCATCGTTACCCTGCCTGAAGGTCAGGGCGTGGAACTCCTTGAAGGAAGAGCCGGTGATGCCTGGTGGCGGATAGCAACAGAAGTTCAATCCAAAAATATCGTAGGCTTTGTAGCTGCAAGGTTTTTAACGGAAAGCGATCATTATGATACGCGTACTTTTCGGGCTGTTGAGGAAATCCACATGGTGATCCAAAATCCGCAAAGCCAGCGCAATTTAAAAACAGGTCGTGCTCATCCTTTAGGTGAAGCGGATAAACCATTTCGCGACACTGCAGATGTTGCTTCAAAGGTAAATTCGATCCACAAAGCAGTTAAATGGCTCGACGTCGAACATAAGGCCCGGTATGGTCCGGAGACGACGAAAACTTTTTGCAATATCTACGCGTACGATTATTGCTACCTTGGCAGGGCCTTTCTCCCGCGTGTTTGGTGGGCATCAAAAGCCTTGATAAAGCTGGCAACCGGAATTCCTGTACAGGCGTCATACGGGCAAACCATCAACGAAATGAATGCCAATTCTTTGTATCATTGGTTGGAAGAATATGGGCCTGATTTTGGTTGGGAGCGGGTTTTTGATGTAGACGAAATACAACTTGCAGCCAATAAAGGCGACGTTTGTGTGATTTGCGCTCGGCGGGTGAATCTGAATGAGTCTGGCCACATTACTGTTGTATTGCCTGAAAAAGATGACCATACTGCTCTTAGAACCCCCCAGACTAATAAAGTCCGAATTCCCCTGCAAAGCCAGGCTGGGAGATCCAACCGCATGTATTTCAATGACCGAAAGTGGTGGACGAAGAGTCATTACCAAAGTTTTGGATTTTGGAGACACGATTGACCGCCCCTTCAAATAAATATGGCGCGGAGTTTCGCGGAGTTAGGCAGTAGAGAGAAGCGGCACTACCGCTTCTCTCTACTCTACTGTCATCTAATTTCGCGGATGTCAATTTGCCAACTTGTCCTTTCACTCCACCACCACCTTCTCCACCACCTTCCCAACCCGGACATAATACACACCTACCGGAAACGCCCGCAAATCCAAATTCGCAGTCCCCTGTATCGTTTGGCGTAACAACCGCTGACCGGTAGTATGGATAACCTCCAGATCCAGCACCTCGGTTAGGTTCGTTTCTACCGTAACAAACCCGTCTGTGGGTTCGGGAAAATGGTCAATGTGATTGGTGCAAATTCCGGATTGTCTGTTCCCACCACGCCTTCGTTGTTCCCGTTGAAAGTCGGCGCCTGAATCACGAAATCCCCAGTGCCATTCGGAATGCGCGCATAGCCCATATCGGTTTCCTGTTCCGGAAATTCGATTTCCTGGAGGATGGTCGTATCCGGAAGCACCAAATACAG
>JBJXFD010000041.1:0-3477 GCA_046153985.1 Saprospiraceae bacterium | reverse complement strand
AAAAAAGCCCCGTTTTGCGGGACTTCCTAATTTATCTCGAACACTTGTCGAATGCATTAGCAGCCCCTACGGTTTACCGTAAAAGTAAAAGCTAAACCAAAAATTGTTCGACAAAGCTGCCATTGATTCTAATATTGTATGCGCAAACCTATGGATAAATTTGATTACAAGCAATAGGGAGCGCTTTATTTTTTTGTTAATGAAGGATCGCATTCGTTAGCGTCCTTTCAATACAGGCTTAATTTTCTTCCACCAATTGCAAAAACTGCATCTCGTAGAGTTCGCGGTAACGGCCATTTTCGTTGCGCAGCAGCGTGTCGTGGTCGCCGTATTCCAGCACTTGCCCTTTTTCCAGCACGAGGATATGATCGGCGTGGCGGATGGTGGAAAGCCGGTGCGCGATGATGATGGAAGTTCGCTGTTCGATCAGGGTTTCTATGGCAAACTGGATCACCGATTCTGTTTCGGGGTCAATGGAGGAAGTGGCTTCGTCCAAGATCAGGATGTCCGGATCGAAGACTAAGGCCCGAACGAAAGAAACCAATTGCCGCTGCCCCATGGAAAGGGTAGCGCCGCGCTCCATCACCTGGTAATCGTAGCCGCCCGGCAGGCGCATGATGAATTCATGTGCGCCAATCATTTGAGCCGCTTGCACCACCTGTTCGCGCGTGATGCCGCTGTCGCGCAGGGTGATGTTTTCCAGAATGGTGCCGGAAAACAAAAACACATCCTGCAAAACCACTGCAATACGGCGGCGCAGACCCTGGAGTTCGTATTCTCGCAAGTTGACGCCGTCTATGCGCACTTCGCCCTCCTGGAGGTCGTAAAAGCGGTTCAGGATATTGGTAATGGTTGTTTTCCCGGAGCCGGTGCTGCCCACAATGGCCATCGTTTGGCCGGGGCGTATCTGGAAGCTGACGTCTTTTAGGACAAAATCTTTGTCGTTGTAGGAAAACCAGACTTTGTCGAAAACGACGTCTCCTTTCAGGCGATCTGGTTTCAGCGAACCGGTATTTTCAATTTTGTCGGTCCGGTCGAGGAGTTGAAACACACGTTCGGCGGCGACCAATGCCATCTGCAGGGTATTGAAATTATCTGCCAGGGTACGGATTGGCCTGAAAAGCATGTTCAGGTAGATGGGAAAAGCGACAAGCACCCCGAGGGTGACGCCATTCACTTCCAGCGTATTGCGCGCGCCCCACCATACCATGAGCCCCAATGCGGCTGCCGCCACGATGTCTACCACTGGGTAAAAAATCGCGTAATACAGAATGGAATCTAAGTTGGCTTTGGTGTATTCGCGGTTGATGGTTTTGTATTTTTCTGCTTCTTGTTTTTCTGCGTTAAAAATTTGGACCGTGCGCATACCGGTGATCCGCTCCTGCAAAAAAGCATTCATGCGGGCAATTTGGGTGCGAACGATCTGAAAAGACGCTTTTACTTTTTCTTTAAAAATATAGCTGGCGAGGACCAAAATGGGCAACACGGTCATGCACACGAGCGTCAGTTTCCAGCTGGTGTAGAACATAATGCCCAACACGGCAAACAAGGTCAGCAAATCGGCAATGATGGTCATCACGCCTTCCGAAAAAACAGAGTTGATTGTTTCAATGTCGTTGATCGTGCGCGTCGTGGAAGTACCAACGGGGGTGCGGTCGAAATAAGACAGGCGCAGGCTGGTGATGTGCCTGAAAATGCGGACCCGCAAATCTCGGATCACCGACTGCCCCAACCAACTGGTCACATAACTGAAGCCATAGCGGAAGACCGTTTCCACGAGCAGCAGGGCAAATACAATAATGGCAATCCTCGTCAGTCCGGTAGGGTCCCCTTTAAAAACGTAGTCGTCCACCATCTGCTGAATCAGGTAGGGGCGCAGAATGGACAAGGGCGCCAGGGTTACCGTGAGGATGGCGGCAACTATAAAAACGAAGCGGTAGGGTGCTACGAGTTGGAATAATCTTCCGAGAAGACTGAGATTGACTTTTTTCGATGCTTCCATTTTTTATTCTACTTCAGCAACCCTCCCGCCAATTGCAGCAGTTCGGTTTCAATATTCTTCAAATTAAACAACGCATTGAGGCGTCCTTGCGTGGCGTTGATGTAGCCCAATTGCACCGTTCGGTAGTCAAAAGAGCTGATCAATCCGCCCCGGAAGCGTTCGCCGGCGATATCGAGGTTGCGCTGGGCGTTGTCTACCAATTGGTTGGTCAGTTCCAGCAACTGTTTTTGGTTGTTGTAGGATGCAATGGTATTGGCCAATTGCGTATTCAGGGTGCGCTTCAGGTTTTCCACCTCCAACTGGGCAATCAGCTCGCCGGTCTTGGCATTTTCGATGTTGCGTTTGCGGACGCCTCCATCAAAAAGGTTGTATGCCACCGAAAAGTTCAGGAAAAAATTGAGGCTGTTGTTTCGAACTGCATCTAAGTCAAGAATATTGGGTTGGCCTAAAGAATCGCGGGAAGCTAAGGTCGCGCTCCCGTTTGAAATGCTGCTGTTGTAAGCGCCGCCTGTGCGCAGGCTCACGGACGGAAACTTCGCAGACTCCTGAATGCGGGTAGCGATGCTGCTCAGGTCGCGGTTAAGGTAGAGGTTTTGCAAAAGTTGATTGTTGGCGAGCATGGCCGTTTGCAAGACTTCTGTATTGTAATTTATGGCCACAAAATCCAGGCGATCCGTCAATTCGTAGCGTTTGTTCAGGTCATCTACGCCCAGGGCAAGGTTGAGGTTGCGCAGGGCGTTTTCATAAGCAATGCCTTGTTGCAGAAAAAGGGTAGAGTCGTTGAGGTAGGCATCCTGGTTTTGCAGTACATCGAATGTACTGGCACGGCCAAATTCCTGGCGGACGCTCGCGTAGTTGACCCGGTCGCGTGACAAGACCAGCGATTGGCGCCGGATTTCTAAGCGTTCCTGCTCGATGAGGGTGGCGTAATACGCGAGGATAACCGACCGGATGGTGTTTTCTACTGCAATGCGCACGTTGCCCTGCCCGACGCGCTCCAATTGTTCCAATTGTTGCTTGGTGAGGTTGACACGATTGCCGTTGTAGAGCGTCCAGATGACTTCGACACCCGGAGTAACCCCGGTGTTGAGGGTTGTGATTTCACGGGTGAAAGAGGCCGGGTTGTTGGCATCGTTGAAACCGTTGTTCAACCCTAAGGTCAGGTTGATGTTCGGATAACGTCCCGCAGTGCCCCACTCGTTGTTGTTTTGAGCAATGTCGGCGTTGCGCTGCGCAATTTGCACCGCATAATTCTGTTGCATAGCCAGGTCAATAGATTGCGACAAGCTGAGTGCTTCCTGCGCGGATGCAACCTGAAAAAAAGAGCCAAAAACAACGGCGCTAAGTGCGATTTTAGCCAGCAAAACGTCCTTCAAATACATAGCGTTTGAGATAAAAGTTATAGAAGAAAACAAGTCCGGTGGCAATCAGTTTCGTCAGCGCCTGATGTTCGTTGAAAAAAGGCTGTAAAGATA
>JBJXFD010000025.1:0-12972 GCA_046153985.1 Saprospiraceae bacterium | reverse complement strand
TCGATTACACCATACATCTCCCCTGCGCTCCGCCGCAGACGTTTTTCTTTTCCTTCCATTTCTTTTTGTGGACAAATTTAACGGGCGCTAAAACCGCTTGCAAGATGGGGATGGTCAGAGGGATACGATAAAATGGACTACCTGGTGCACAAATCAAACTATCATATTTAATATCTTGAATATTAAACCTTTCTCCATTTTTATATATATAAAAATAACGGCTAATAGAATCATTAAAAACTATTGAATCTTTTTTTAACCCCATATTTAATAAAAATATGAGATTGTTTCTTTGATTCGTCTTTGGAATGGTCTGGTTTTCATCTCGATATTCTTCTATTTCTATATATATCTTCGTCATTAAATCCCACGCTATATAATTAGAAAGCCCATACCAGTCGTGATGCTGCGTTCCTATCTCACATTTTATTTGCCTTTGCTCTTGTACTTTTACAGGGTGCAGGTCTTTGCAACCGAGAGCAACAAAGAAGATAAATAAAAAATAAATATTTGCTTTCATCTTCGTTCTTATTTAAAGATTTTCCCCCTCCAAATTGGGGAAGGTGGAGGTTTCCCTATTCCTGCACATAAACCCGCTTCACCCGGGGCGAAATGCACGTAAACACCTCATAAGGAATAGTTTGCAGTGCAGCGGCCAATTCTGCCACCGGCAGGTTATCACCAAAAATTTCGATTTCATCCCCTTCTTTGGCATCCGGAATCTGCGTGACGTCAATCATGCACATGTCCATACACACGCTGCCAATGATGGGCGCGCGTTTGCCGCCGGCAAGGACGCTGAAATGTCCGTTGCCGGCGGCGCGCAATAAACCGTCGGCGTAGCCGATGCTGATGGTGGCAATGCGTTTATCCTGATCGGCTCTGCCTCGCCTTCCGTATCCGATTGTTGTGCCGGTGACTGCCTGTTTAATTTGAGAAATGGTTGCCTTCAGGGAAAGTACAGGTTTCAGCCGCTTGCTGAAAGCGCCAGTCGCGCCTATCCCGTACAACCCGATGCCCAATCGCACCATGTCCATTTGTGCCTGGGGGAAGCGTTCGATGCCCCCGGAATTGAGGATGTGGCGGAGCGGCCGATAGCCGATGCCTTCCGAAATGAGTTCATATTGCGCCTCGAACTGCTCGATTTGCGAACGCGTGAAGTCGTCATGATCCGGCGCTTCGCTCGCTGCAAGGTGGGAAAATAGGCTCCGGACGCTTAAATGCGGATAGGCAGCCAGCAATTCCAGCAGCGCTTCCAAATCTTCCGCTTCAAAACCCAGCCGCCGCATGCCCGTATCTAATTTCAGGTGGATGGCCACTGCCCGGCCAGCATCGGCGCTGAACTGGGCAAACTGCCGGAGTTGGGTTAAGCTGTATATTTCCGGTTCGAGGTTATAGCGCAGCAGGTTGTCAAAGGCCGCTTCCTCCGGATTCAGTACCAGGATTGGCAACAGGATCCCGCCGCGCCGCAATTCCGCGCCTTCGTCGGCGTAAGCCACCGCTAAGTAATCCACTTTGTGAAACTCCAGCAGCCGCGCGGTTTCTAAGCTGCCGCTGCCGTAAGCCGCCGCTTTCACCATCGCCATGACTTTGGTTTCGGGGCGCAATTTCTCTCGGTAAAGGCGAAGATTGTAGGCCAGCGCGCTGAGGTTGACTTCCAGCACGGTGCGGTGCATTTTTTGCGACAAGCGCCGCGCTATTTTTTCAAACGCATAAGGCCGCGCCCCTTTTAATAAGATGACTTCGTTCTGAAAATCGAACTGGTGGCACACGCGCAGAAATTCGGCAGTGGTTTCGTAAAAATGCAGGCTGACCGAAGGCGGGAGCAGGTTTTTTAAAGCGTGTACGGCCTGCCCGATGCCGACGAGGCGGTTGACCCCTTTTTCGCGGATGAGCAGCGCCACATCGGCATAGAGGTCGGCTTCTTCCCGACCGCTTTGCAAAATATCGGACAGGATCAACGTGCGGCGAGCGCCCCCGCGCTGCTGCTCCATAAAATTGAGTGCGATGGACAGCGAGGTAAAATCTGAATTGTAGCTGTCGTTGATCAGGGTGCAACCGTTGATGCCCTCCCGCAGTTCCAAACGCATGGCTACCGGTTCCAGGGTGGCCATGCGTTGTTCGATGATCTCTTGCGGCACTTCCAAAAACAACAGCATCGCCCAGCAATGGATGGCATTTTCGATGGACGCTGCATCGCTGAACGGGATGGTTACGGCGATTTTTTCTCCCTGAAAAAGGGCTTCGATGTGGGCTTGTCCTGCGGCGTTTTGACGGATGTCAATGACCCGAAGGTTTGCGTCGTCTGTTCTTGACCAGGAAAAAACGGGCTTGTTCAGTGCGCGGATGGCCGCATCTACGCTTGGATTGTCCTTGCAATACACAATGACCTCAGCAAACTCAAACAGCAGCAACTTTTCCTGCAATTTCTCAATAAGGTCAGAAAATCCCTCCGCGTGGGCTTCGCCGATATTGGTAAAAATGCCCGCCGTGCAGCGGATGATCTGCGCGGTTCGTGCCATTTCGCCCGTTTGGGAAATGCCCGCTTCAAAAATGCCGATGGTGTGCCGGGGCTGCAATTGCCAGACGGATAAGGGCACGCCAACCTGAGAATTGTAGCTGCGCGGACTGCGGGTAATGCGGTGGTCGTCGCGCAACAACTGGAACAGCCATTCTTTGACGATGGTTTTTCCGTTGCTGCCGGTGATGCCGATGACCGGGATATCAAACTGCTGCCGGTGGTGCGCAGCCAATTGCTGCAAGGCCGCCAGAACATCCGCTACCTTTATGATATTGGCCTCTGATAAAGCTTCATACCCTTCTTTTTTTTCTACAATAAAACTCCGGACGCCCGCTTCGTACAATTTTTCCAGAAAGGCGTGGCCGTCCTGACTAATGCCCGGCAAGGCAAAAAACAGGGTCGTTTCCGGGAAAATTAATTGGCGGCTATCGGTGAGCAGGTGCTTGACAATGGCCTTGCCGCCGGCTCGGCGCAGGAAATTTCCGTCGGTAATTTGGGCGATTTGCTGGATGGTGTAGTACATATGCCGTGCGGGATGAACCTGAGGTGAACCCTTTTAAGAATGTCTGAAAATGTGGCTTTAAATTTGCCAACTGCAACGGTAGTCATTTTTGATATTTATCATAAAAATACAAAAACCAGACAACTTGCCAAGGTAATGATCAAATCAAAAATCGCATATCCCAAAAACCCTCCCTATTTTCGCAGTCAGAAATAAAAAAACGCTTTATGCTCAAAATTGGCGTCATCGGAAGCGGCTCTATGGGATCCGGCATTGCTCAGGTTGCTGCGCTGGCCGGCCACGAAGTCTACCTCTACGACAACAACCCGGATGCGCTGGAGCGCGCCCAGCAACAATTGGAACAAACCCTGCAACGCTTGGCCGAAAAAGGCAAATTGGGCGGGGCTACGGCGAAGGAAATCCTGGCCCGCATCCATTGTATCCAAAACATCTACGCCTGCCAGGATGCCGGCTTGGTCATCGAAGCCATTGTGGAAGATATGGAGGTCAAAAAAGCGGTTTTTGACCAGTTGGAAGACGTGACCCCGCACACCTGTTTGCTGGCAACAAACACCTCTTCGTTGTCGGTGACCGCCATTGCAGCAGCCTGTACCTCGCCGGAGCGCGTACTCGGCCTCCACTTTTTCAACCCGGCGCCGGTGATGAAATTGGTCGAAGTGGTGCCCGCCATCCAAACAGCGCCTGCGGTCATCGAACAGGCATGCGCGCTCATGAAAGCCTGGGGCAAACTCCCAGTAGTTGCAAAAGATACTCCCGGGTTTATTGTCAACCGGATCGCCCGGCCTTTTTACGGCGAAGCGCTGCGCCTCCTGGAAGAGGGCATCGCCGATGTGCCGACCATAGACTGGGCCATGACTGCCCTCGGCGGCTTCCGCATGGGGCCGTTCACCCTGATGGATTATATTGGCAACGACGTCAATTATACGGTCACGGAAACGGTGTTCCGGTCGTTTTTTTACGACCCTCGTTACAAACCGGCTTTTACCCAAAAACGCCTCGCTGAAGCGGGCTACTTAGGTCGGAAAACAGGGCGCGGGTTTTACGATTACAGCAAAGGAGATGACAACCTGCTTGCTTCGGCCAATACAGCCGAAGCGCCTGGCCGGAAAATCGTGGAGCGCATCGTGGCCATGCTCATCAACGAAGCCGCCGATGCGCTCATGCTGAATGTGGCTTCCCGCGACGACATTGACCTGGCCATGACCAGCGGCGTCAACTACCCAAAGGGCTTGTTGCGCTGGGCCGATGAGTGGGGCGCTGCGCGCTGTGTGGGAGTGCTGGATGCTTTATACGATACCTACCGCGAAGACCGCTACCGGTGCAGCCCGTTGTTGCGCCGCATGGCCAAAGAGCAACATACTTTTTATTGAAACCTGGAATAATGCCAAAATTACTTCCGACCACCCTCACTTTCGACCGCTCCAACCCACTGCACTATGTCGGTTGGTTTGTATTCTCTGCTTTGTGTGTGATGGCCTGGGTCTTTTATTTAGAACGCACCGTTTTTTTAGACGCGGCTTTCCAGTCGTTTACGGTCATCACCACAAACGAATTGGCCATCCAGGTTGGTCGTTTCGGCGCGGCGGTGACGCAGATTTTTCCTTTGGTGGCCGTTCGCCTCGGCTGGTCGCTGGAAGGGGTGCTGCGCGCGTATTCGATGTCGTTTGTGATCTACCCGTTCGTGCTGTTTTTGTTGCTGGTTGGCGTGTTCCGCAACGGGCGGATGGGCCTGGTGCTGGCTTTGTTTTATACCCTGTTGGTGAGCCATACCTTTTATTGGATCCAGTCGGAGTTGCTGCAAGGCTGCGCGTTGGTGATTTTTTTCTATGGGATTGCAGACGCCCTTTTTTACAAAGACCACCCTGCGCTTGACCACCCTTTGCGGGCAGGCGCCATTTACCTCCTGATGACCGGGCTGAGCGTTGTCATCATCTTTTTCCACCCGGTCACCTTCATTCCGTTTTTTTACATTTGGCTGTTCATGGCCATGAGCAAGGGACGGGAAAAGCGGAAAGCTTTTTATTTGTTGCCGGTTTTGGGCCTTGCAGTAATGCTGTTCAAACGGTTTGGCCTTCCGGCCAATGCCTACGATACAGCAACGACGGGCTTAGCCGACAGTGTGCTGGAACGCGCCATTCACTTTTTTTCATTGAAAAGCACGCAGAATTTTTACCAAGACTGCGTCACCGATTATTATTGTTTCCCGCTGCTGCTGCTGGCCATCATCGTTTTTTATGCTAAGCAACGCAATTTCCTCAAACTGTTTTTTGTCGTCGGTTCGGTGCTGGCTTATTTGGTTTTAGTGAATTGCACCTTCCACTGGGATGTGGAGCAGTTTTACATCGAAAGCCACTACCAGGTGCTGTCGGTGATGCTGGCCTTTCCTCTGGTATTGGATATGCTCCGCGCGCCGCGCTGGCGCCGGGTTTTGCTGTTCCTGATACCCGCAGTGGTGGCCATCCGGGTGGCACATATCGGCTGGCAGCACAATGTGTACAAAAAGCGCATCGTCATCGAGCAGAATTTGTTAGACCACGCCAAAACATTTGACGGCCAAAAGTTTATGGTTTCCATTGACGACCTGCCCGTTAAAGACTTGCTCATGCCCTGGGCACTGCCTTACGAAACGCTCTACCTTTCTGCATTGGAACACCCTGATTCGTCCATTACGGTACTTTGTATGCAAGGCGAACAGCCCTATGTGACCGAACACGCGGCTCGCACCGACCTATTTTTCGGTCCCTGGGGTATTCAACCCGATACCAGCGTTGAAAAAACGGGGTATTTTCGATTGCTGGATACAATACCGTATCGGAAGTTGTCCAAGCTTGAGGCTTTTGGGGAGTAAGTCTGTTGCCAAGCCGGCAATAACAGGCTTCCATTTGCCGCTAAAGCAGTAAAGAACAACAAATTTATAGGTTTTTATTGCAACCATTTACCAATTCTTTTTATTTTTACCGTTAAAACAGTAAAAATGAATAGCATTCGTATTGGCGAAATTGTGCGGTTTCACAGAAAAATCAGCGGTTTGTCGCGTGAAGCCTGCGCCCGCCTGGCAGGAGTAGGAAAAACAGCAATTTACGATGTCGAGCATGGTAAAGCAACGGTGCAATTAGAAACGTTGCTTAAGATCCTGATGGTCATGAACATCCAGATTACATTACAAAGTCCGTTCATGAAACAGTTAGAAGATGAGAACAGCTGATATTTTGATGCACGGCTTGCCCGCCGGAGTCCTCAAAGAGGGGGAAGACCACAAATCCTGGCGCTTCGACTACCTGCCCGACTATGATGGCCCTCCAGTCTCACTGACCATGCCAACGATAGCGCGCAGTTACCATTTCGGGGCTTTTCCGCCATTTTTTGAAGGGCTGTTGCCGGAAGGTATTATGTTGGACGGCTTGCTGAGAAGGTTGAAAATAGACCGGGACGATTACTTTTCGCAACTGGTGGCCACCGGTGCAGACCTTGTGGGTGCGGTCACCGTTGAAATCCGGGAAGATGGAAAATAGATGTCCGATTACCTATCAACTTTGCGGCAGTGCGCGCTATTCGGCAGAAGGCTTAAAATTGCTGAACCGGAACTTAGCCGGGCTGCACGAGTTTCCATACACCGCGCCAGAGCAACGCCTTGAAGCAGCTGGCAGGATGACGCGGATGTCCATACAAGGCGTTCAACCCAAGTTAAGTGCAGTGGTTGATTTGAAAGCGCAGGGTTTTAAAATTGTTGAATCTGGCGGGCATTTTATCATCAAACCCCAACACGAAGCTTACCCGTTCATGCCGGAAAACGAAGACCTTACGATGCGTTTGGCTGCCATAATAGGGATCGAAGTCCCACTACATGGTTTGCTTTACTGCAAAGACGGCAGTTTTAGCTATTTCATCCGGCGATTCGACCGGATTGGTCGCCGGGAAAAATACGCAGTTGAAGATTTTTCACAATTGGCTGGCATGACGCGAGAGACAAAATACGACTTCACAATCGAACAAATGATCAAGTTAATTGATAAGTATTGTTCTTTTCCTGTCGTAGAGAAAGCAAAGTTTTTCCGCCTCGTGCTCTTCTGTTTTTTGACCGGAAATGAAGATATGCATCTGAAAAATTTTTCGCTCATTACCCGAAAACAGAAAACAGAATTTTCGCCTGCTTATGACCTGCTCAACACAACACTTGTCTTGGGCAATGCAGAAGAAGAAATGGCCATGATGCTGGCTGGCCGGCGTAAAGAATTTCGCAGGAAGGAATTAGTGGATTATTTCGGACGGGAACGCCTTAATTTGACGGAGGCTGTAATCGCAAATGTTTTGAATACTTTCAAGCAGGCATACCCATCCTGGGGAAACCTCATTGCCATTTCATTCCTTTCGGACAAGCAAAAAGTGGAATATGCAAAACTACTCCACCAGCGCTTCCAGCGCTTATCTCTATAGAAATACGTCCCTACCTCTTCAAATGCTTATCAAAAAACGCAATCGTCCGTTCCCACGCCAATTTCGCTGCCGCTTCATTATACCGGCTCGACGAAGTATCGTTGTGAAACGCGTGGTTAACGCCTTCATACATGTGCAATTCGTAAGGTTTGTTGTTCGCTTTCAGCGCCGCTTCATAGGCTGGGATCCCGGCATTGACGCGCTCGTCCAGGCTGGCGTAGTGCAGTTGAATGGCGGCGTTGATCTTCGGCACGTCGGCATCCGTTGGTTGGCGACCGTAGAAACCTACCGCCGCTTTCAGGGTTGGTACGTTGACTGCTAAACTGCCCGACATCGCGCCACCCCAGCAAAATCCCACACAGCCGGCATTCCCGTTGTAGTCTTTCCGCGTCGTCAGGTAGTCAAAAACGCCGATGAAATTTTTGAGGCTGTCTTCCGCTTTCAGGGTACCGAAAAGCGTTCTCGCTTCGTCTTCGTTGGCAGGAGTGCCCCCCAACGGCGCCAGGGCATTGGGTGCGATGGCTAAATATCCGGCCATGGCTGCCCGGCGCGTCACATCTTCAATATGCGCGTTTAACCCGCGGTTTTCGTGGATCACCACCACCGCCGCGTATTTTTTCTTCTTTTTAGGCCGGGCCACGTACGCGCCCATTTCGGCAGGTACGCCCGGATAGGTAATGTATTCCGTGAACAGCTTTTTGCCGTCTTCCTCCGTCATCATAGAGCGCACATAATCCGATTCCAACAAGGGCAAAACCGCCGCCGCGGCCGCCATTCCGCCGGTCAAACGGGCCAATTTTGTCAAAAATTCCGCGCGTGTAAGCGGCTTGTGGGTGTACTCGTCGTACAGGTTGATGATGCGCTGATCCATAGACTTTGGTTATAAGAGCTTGTTCGGGATTTCGGGAAAACCCGAACAAGCTCTAAATTTTTACACAATCACACTTTGCTTCCTTGCCCACTTGCCTTTTGCCAACTTGCCCCTTGCCCCTTACCTCATTAAAATCACATCCCCTTTAAACACTTCCGTCAGTCCATCCGCAAAAACGATTTCTGCATAATAAACATACACGGCCGCATTCATCTCCCGGCCTTCGAACGTGCCGTCCCAGCCGTACTGAGAATCATTCGGCAGGAAAGGCCCTTTTTGATGCAACATATTGCCCCACCGGTCAAAAATAACAAAACCTTTGACTTCCACCACATCGCTTCCCGCAAAAATGGTAAACAGGTCGTTAAAGCCATCGCCGTTGGGACTAAAAACATTTGGAATGTAAACGCTGCGGGTTTTGTTCACAAAAATCATCACGACATCGCTGGCACTGCAACCGTTGGCGTCTTCGGCAGTCAGTCGGTAGGCCGTGCTTTCTATCGGATTGGCATACGAATCGGAGGCGTCCGGTGTGCTGAGATTCAGCGTTGGCGTCCATTGCAATTGTGCAATATCAAAATTCACTTGTGTACGAATGAGCGTGCTGTCTCCTAATTTAATGGTGCGGTCTTCCCCGAGGTCGAGCATCAATTCTTCCTGCGCTTCAACATTTGCGGTCACCGAAGTGGTGCAGCCGTTGACATCGCGGATAACGAGGTCATAAACGCCCGCAGCGAGATTGGCAACTGTGAATGGCAAGCCGGCAGGAATGGATTGGAATACTGTGCCGTCCATTGAAAACGAATAGGGGCCGCTGCCACCATTCACTGCCTCGATGAGGATGCTGCCGTCGCGATCCCCAAAACACAAGGGTGAAATGGCTGAAACCGTAGCGGTTATTCCCGGAGGAGCGGTCAGCGTTACACTTGCCGTACCGGTACACCCCCCGGCATCCGTCATGGTCACTGTGTACGTTGATGCGGCTAAACCTTCCGCTTCAGCGCCGGTTTGGCCATCGCTCCAAAGATAGGTATACGGTGGCAAACCGCCCTGTGGAAGCACCGTGGCACTGCCATCTTCGCTGCCTGGGCAACTGACGCCAAAACCCTGAAAATCGGACGTTACCTGCCCCTGAACAGCTAAATTGCTGACGCTGACGGTCGCGCTGCCGGAAATGGTTACCGGACAAGCATTCCCGATCGCGGTGGCCGAAAGAATGGTATAAGTGGCCGTCGCGCCCGGACTAACCGTGATCGTTTCGCCGTTGATGATGTTGTTCAGCGTGATCGGGGGCGAAATCCCATTGGTGTAAGTGACATTGAAGGTTGTTTCGCCCAGCAAGCTGAATGTCAGCGTAGTTGAACCCCCTGTGCATATTGAGGAATTGCCTTGAATAGCTGCCGTTATCGGCAAGCTAAAAGACAAATCAACCAAAATGGTGCTGTCGCAGCCGTTCGCAGCGCCGCCAATGATGACTTCCGTCCCGGAAGGGTTATTGCCGTTGTATACCGTTCCGTTGACCGTGAGGCTTTCGCCAAAACACAGCGTCGGGATGATTTGGGTGGAAACGGCAGGATGGAAGCTGAGGTTAACGACCACCGTGCTGTCGCAACCGTTCACGGTTTGCAGACTTTCTGTTCCGGATGGATTGTTTTGGTTGTAAACCGTACCATTAACGACCACTTGTTCTCCATTGCATAAGGTTGGGTTGAGGGTTGTGGTCGGTTCCGGGAAAAAGCTTAGGGCAACGATAACCGTGCTGTCGCAACCATTTGCGCTGCCACCCGGGATGAGTTCCGTACCGCCGGGGTTGTTCTGGTCGTATATGGTTCCATTGACGACGATTTGTTCGCTGCTGCACAAACTGAGGGTCAGGTTTTCTGTCACGGGCGGTGCAAACTGAAGGGCGACCACAATCGTCGAATCGCAACCGTTGGCGCTGCCGGCGGCGACGATTTCTGTGCCTGCCGGATTATTTTGATCGTAAACCGTTCCATTGACGACCAATTGCTCGCCTTCGCAAAGGGTTTGGGTGATGTTGTTTGTGGATGCCGGATGGAAATTCAACGAGATGTTTACAATGGAATCGCAGCCCAATGCAGAAACTAAAGTCTCCTGGCCAACCGGCGTATTTTCATCGTAAGTAGTGCCATTCACCACTACCGTTTCCCCCGGACAAAGCGTCGGTGACAGGCTGGTCGTCACCGGCTGAATGAAGGTCAGACTAACCAAAATGCTGGAGTCGCACCCATTTATACTGGCATTTGGCAAAATGGCGGTACCGGAAGGATTCGCTTCACTGAACGTAGTTCCTCCGATAGTGACTGTCTCTCCTGCACAAAGGGTTTCCGTAAAGGACCCCGTTGCTGGTTGGAAAAAGCTGATGCTAACCGTAATGATGCTGTCGCAACCGGAAGGATTTACCCCCTCAATGACTTCTATGCCATTAAGGCGGCTTTCATCGTAAACACTGCCATTCACCACGATGGTTTCGCCCGGACACAACGTTGGCGATACCGTAGCTGTTGAATGCGCCGATACCGTGATGCTGGAAGATGCGCTCAGCACATTGGCGCAATTCGCATCCGAAATGCCTGTGAGGGCCAGTGAAATGGTTCCGCTTGTCAGGTTAAAATCTGCCGGACAAACCGGGATGACGCCCGTCGTTCCTGCAAAAGTTGCGCTCAGCGCTTGCGGGCCCGAGCCGGTATCTAATGTATAGTTGACTGTAAATGGCGGGGCGCCCGTCAGCGTAAGCGAAAAGTCGAAGCAATCGTCTTCGCAAATCGCCGTGCCTGCGCCAAGGGTGGCGTTTGGCAACGTATTTTGAGTGACGATGGTAGCAGTTGCCGTAGCAATGCACCCGGCCCCGTCGGTGACGGTGACGCTGTATGTTCCGGGCGAAAGCCCCATTGGGTCTTCCGTGCCATCTAAGGCATTGTCGCTCCAGTCAAAAGTCAAGGTGGGAAGGCCGCCGGTGACCGTCAGTTCGATACTTCCGTTCAGGCTGCCCGGACAGGTTTCGTTTTGCGCCGTTGCGCTGGCGCTGATGTTACAACCTGGCACAGCAATCGTAAAAGTACAGGTTTCCGTACACCCGTTTGCGTCGGTCAGCGTCAGGGAATACACCCCGGCAGCCAGTCCGCCAATCACGACCGTGTCGGCCATATTTACAATTTGACTACCGCTGCCGGCGCCAGTCCAGTCCAGGATGTATGGCGCTGTGCCGCCATCAACAATGATTGCCGCTTCCCCGTCAGTAGCTACTGGAGTAGAGACGGGCGTTTGCTGGCTGCACTGGAGTTCGAGCGGAACTGCCGCGAATATTTCCAGGGAGTCGGTAAGCGTACACCCTTGGGGATCCCTGATGGAAATGGTATAGATTCCGGGCGATAAATTAACAATGGTATCACTTACCTCGGTCGTACTCCATAAAATGTTATAAGAAAATAATCCGCCGGTGACGGTTGCGATAGCGCTGCCATCATTCGCACCGGGGCAACTTTCGTTTTCACTACTCAAAGCGACTTCTAATCCGCCACAAATAACGAAACCGCAAGGGCTGGGGCAATTATTCGCATCAATTACAGTAACGACGTAGAACCCCGGAGGCAGGTCGTTGAGTAGGATCGTACTATCCATACCGCTGATGATCGTATCGTTGTATCCTCCGCCCACCTCGTCAATGGCGATCGTATATGGAGCAAGACCGTTCGCATAACTGATTTGGGCCGATCCATCACTCGCAGAGGGTCCTGAAGCGGGACTTATTGCCTCGCAGGTTTCAACAATAGCAGCCGGTGTCGAGAGCGTCACGGAAATCGTATCGCTACAACCTGCCTCGTCGGTCACTGTAACGGCATAAAATCCGGCGCTAAGGCCTGAAGGATCTGGCTCGCCATCAAGTGCATCCACATTCCAGTCGTACTGAACAACACCCGTTGCATTGAATTCTTCTAAAACAATAACCCCATTTAAAGCACCAAAACAGGGTGAAATTGCACTACTGTTCAAAATTACATCCAATGCGCACCCGGAAGAACTGATCGTAAAACTACACGCCTCCGAGCAGCCATTATCATCCGTCACGGTCATGGTATAGACGCCTGCCGGCAAATTTGAAATCGTAGCGTCGCCCGCAACTAACGCCTGCTGCGTGCCGCTCGCCGGGCCTGCCCATAAGAGGGTATAGGGCGCGGCGCCCCCGCTGATGCTGATGGTCGCTGCGCCGTCGCTACCCCCGGGAGCAGACACCGGATTTGCCTGCGCACAGGAAAGCACAAGTCCCGGTGGGTCTGCTAACGTAACGGAAGTAATCGCCTGACAACCGTCATCATCCGTCACCGTTACAGAATATGTTCCGGCGCCCACGGACATTGGGTCTTCTGTGCCGTCCAAAGCATTATCGCTCCAGTCGTAATCGAAGGGGAAAGCCCCCGTCGCAGTGACGTCAATCGTGCCATTGGTACTGCCTTCGCAAGTCGGATTTTCAAAAATTGCCGATACCGAAATATTGCAGGATGGGTCGCTGATGACGAAACTACAGGTGGTCGTACAATTGTTGGCGTCCGTCACCGTCACGTTGTAACTGCCGGCGACCAACCCGCTGATGGTAGCAGTCCC
>JBJXFD010000015.1:0-4319 GCA_046153985.1 Saprospiraceae bacterium | reverse complement strand
CATGAAAAAGTTTAGTTCTGTGTATCGGCACTGTCGTTGACATCGCCGGATTTGATCCCGATAAAAGTGATATCCGTGATGTGATCAGATGTTAAATTTTCAATCACGTAAGGCGTTGGAATGATCTCTGAAAGCGGATCCTGCGGGTTTGCAAATACAAAATCTTCCGGAAAAAACTGCCAGGATTCAGGGCCCGGAAAATTTGTAATCAAAGCCAGCACAGCCCTGGAAATATGAATAATATCGGTGGTTGTAATGTCGCCCGAGCCGTTGACATCCGCTGCAAAAAATTTATAAGGCCCTTCCAGACTTTCAATACTGAGTATATTTTTTCGAATCCGGAGGATGTCGGAAGTGGAAACCCCGTTGGATAACGACCCCGATTTTTTGCTCAGACTGACGCTGTACGTTGCACCGGAAGGCAAATTTTCAAATGCGTAAAACCCGTCGGTGCCGGTCGTATCGGTCAGCGTCGTATCCGGCGTTGTCAGCGTGACTACCACCCCGCCAATCGCTGTACTTTGCTCAGTTCCTACAAAACCGGATATCTCACCCAGACCACCAACTGCCGGGTTTTCCATACCGTGCAGCGTATCGCCAACCATCGCGCCGGAAGGATCCAACCAGTCTTTGAGGCGCGTGGGCGCCGTATTGCCACCATTCCACGAGAGGGCCAGGCGGCCAAAGAAGCCGGTTGTAGCGCCTGTACAAGAGGAGTTTCCACCATGGAGCTGGCCTGTAATGAGGTGCTGTTGGTTGAACAGCCCCGCTCCGGATGAACCAGGCTCATAAGTGCCTGACGTGTAGATAACGCGAAAATGGTGACTTGGGGGCGTCGTCACGTTGTTGTTCCAAACGATCTGAAAGTTGTGAATGGCTGCCGGGGCGGAAGACGATGCAATTTTTTTAATGTCGCCGACCGGGTGGTGAATGATCGTAGAATTTTGCGGGGTGGTATTGCTGGATTTGTTCCAGCCATTGAACCGAACATTATAAGATGCCGGAATAGCGGAAGTCAGTTCCAGTAACAAAAAGTCGTTTTCCTGCCTTCCGGCATCCATTGTACTGCCTAAAAGCGACTGGAAAGGCGGCGCAGACAGGGGGTTGCTGCAATCCGATGACTGGAATTTAAAATCGAATCGCCACAAGTCGTACTGCGGCGTATAACCATCCATACAATGAAAAGCTGTCAATACATAGGGTTTTCCGTCTTTAGCCGTGTTGTTGAGTATGTTTCCGGTACAAAACCCCATGCCTTCCTCTACGACGACTATAATCCGGCAAATCCCCCTTTGTTCATCCTGCCAATTGTCGCCCGCCGGGCAATTGATGTTTTGGTGGCAATCCCAGGAAGTACCAAAACCGGAGAGCCTGGCGCCACCCGACAAGCGGGCAGCATCATAGGCATGATCAACCCTGGAAATGACAAAATTTCCCTGCCCTTTAACGGCAGCAGGTTCGTAATATTCGACAATCGCTGTTTCTCCGTGAATCAGTCCTGTCCAGAAGCGGCCTGATTGGGTATTGTTGCGAAAGGAATAAGCGCCCGCAACCTGGTTTCCGTCTGGGCTGTACATAAACAGGCGCGCTCCGCGGGGCAGGTAAAAATGATCGTAAAAGAAGGCAACAGCCAACGCATTTTCGGATTGGATTTGCAGGCGCCAGACACGATCGCCATTTGGCAACAGGGTCCAGGCTTCTTCCAATTCACGAAGTGCGATGTTCGTTTTTACAGGCGCCGCAAACCGGGTACCCGGAGATGATTCGTCTTCTTTTCTTGCTTTGCGCAAATTAAAGGCAGGTAGCTGAATTTCCGGCATTGTTCCTGAAAGAATGCCTTGTTGCCGGGGGTCGAGGCCAATTGGCAGCCCCCCTTCGCTAACCTGGCTGTGGCAAACGGCGCCGGTCAGCAGGAATGCGAACAGGAAAAGAAACGACGATTTCATAATCAACCGGTTTTATATTTGTTTCTGATTTGCCAGAGCAAATTTGTTTTTCGCCAACTTGTTAAAACGTTACGTCAACCTTCACCACTTCTTCGCCACGCTTGACGGTAACGGTCGTTTTGTCTCCGGCGTTGTACTTCCCCAAACCTTCCATGTATCCGTAAATATCCTTCACTTTCGTTTCCCCGATTTCGATAATAACGTCCCCTTTTTTCAGTCCTGCCTTTTCTGCGGCCCGGCCCGAAAGCACGTCGTCTATCCGCATGCCTTCCCCGTCGTAGACATAATCCGGCATGACGCCAAGCGAAACTTTGTACCGGGCAGCTTGTTTGCCTTCTTCTTCGTCTTTCGTTTTGGTAAACGCCAGCTTACCCGATTTATCGAGTGATTCCACCAACGCGACCATGAAGTCGCCAATGCGCTTAATGCCGTCGAAATTAATCAGTTCAGCGTCGTCGCCTGGTTTGTGGTAGTCGGTGTGCTGCCCGCTGAAAAAGTGCAGCGATGGAATGTCTTTGAGGTAAAATGAGGTGTGATCGGATGGTCCTATACCGGAGTCGGTGGTTTTTACTTTCAGGTTTCCGGCAGTTATTTTGGGAAGCGTTTCTTTCCAAACCGGCGAGGTTCCGGCGCCATTGATGGCCAGGACATTTTCTTCGTTCAGGCGACCAACCATGTCTAAATTGAGCATGTAATTGATGCTTGTCGCATCAAACGTGGCCGAATTTACATAAGCCTTGGAACCAATCAAGCCCAGTTCTTCCGCAGAAAAAGCGACGAAAAGGTAGTTATTTTTTTTCGCTTTGCCATTTTTAAGGCGCTCCGCAAGGTAAATCAATGCAGCAATCCCGCTGGCATTGTCGTCAGCGCCGTTGTGAATTGCCGCTTCTCCGGCGTGGCGGGAGCCGAATTCGCCTTTGCCCAAGTGGTCGTAATGCGCGCCGATCACCACCGTTGTTTTTGCGCGGTTGTCGAGGTACCCGACTACATTACGGCCTTGTCGGGATTCGCCGCCCGCTGCTGCATGCGGGTTTGGGTTGTATTTGAAATCAAAAACCTGGATCCAGCCCTTGTTATCGCCTTTAGGAGCCAAACCGATTGCTTCGAAGCGGCGGGCTATGTATTCGGCAGCCAGCATTTCTCCTTTGGTTCCAGCTTCGCGGCCTTCCAGATAATCCGAAGCTAAATAAACCACATCCACCCGCATTTGGTGGAGTGCAGGGTCAGAAAATTGCGCGATCGTAGTATGGAAACAGGCAACCAGAAAAGCTGCCGTCAAAAACATGTTTTTCATGAAAGCATTTTTTTGAATGAGGATAAACGTCACAATTTTGCACCAAGCATCCCGTCCACAGTCGGGGTGCGAAGCCATTTTTGTCATACTGAGCGCTGCTAATCAGTTAGTTAGCCTGAAGGCCATGTACAAGACCAGGCAGCGCGAAGTATAACCCTCAAAAATAAGGATTAATCTGTGATACAGGACTGGCGAAAGTCAATATTTACGACTTCATGACGCAGGAAAGTCACAAAAAAATAACATGAGACTGAACTGTAATGTCGTCAACTTCTCGACGTGAACGACCCTGCAAGGGTCAAATATGAATAGCCCCCGATACAATCGGGGAAAAATGGAGGTGGCGAGGTTACACCCAACCCCGAATGGGGTTGAATATTGACAAGGGAGTGCGGCCTATGAACATTCAACCCCATTCGGGGTTGGGCGTTAGAATCCGTTTATGACCTACCCCCGATTGCATCGGGGGCTATCCACCTTCAACCACTTCGTGGTTGGTATCACCCGCAATGTTGACAACATTACACTTGAAGTGGCGCTCTCACTAGCACTTCGAAGCTATAGGACAATACAATTACTCCTGGCTGACCTTCAACGTAAAGCCTTTTTTTGAGACTTTGTCCGCATTAGCGCGGATGTCATTGGCTAAGGGTTTGAAATTTACCGCGTTGGCTTTTTCCAGATCGGCTTTTGTAGCTGCGGTGCGTTTAACGGCCACCTGCAAAGAATCCGCAACGTAGATGAAGATCTCCTGCACGTATTCACCGGCCATATTTTTGGTGATTTCATCCAGCATGCTCACTTTGCCTTCAGAGTTGAAATAGTATCGGGCTTCGTCTTCCCGGCCAACAGTTTTGCAATGCACTTGCTTCACCGTTTCACCGGCATACATGTTCGTTACTTCTAAGTCCCGACCGTCCATCGAAACTGTTCGCATTTCTTCTACTTTCAGTTGTTTGACCGGCGGTTCTTTTCCATCTTCAGATTTCGTATTTGGCACAACGGCGCCTGATGCTACGGCGCTATCCTGGCTGGGGGTTAATGTCGTGCCTTGATTTTGACCGCTTTGGGCATCCTGT
>JBJXFD010000008.1:0-3718 GCA_046153985.1 Saprospiraceae bacterium | reverse complement strand
CCGCAGTAAGCAAGGTAGGAATGGTCAGCGAATCCAATGCCATCTTGAAAAAGAAGCGGTCATCTTTGTCGTCGTCGGCAAGCAGGATATTCAACGGATTTATGTTCATGCGTTGAGGATGTATTTTAAGGCACCTTTCGAAAAGGTATTTTCTACGGCAAGGGGAAGGGCATGAAGAATGACCTGCTTTAGTTGGGAAAAATCACCCGGTTTGTGAACATAAACAAGCCCGCCTGATTTGAAGACCATGTCTATCTTTTGCTTGTCGTTTAATGTTGAAAAAATGACGACCGGCATGTCTTTTAGCTTTGGATTTCGTTTTATATCAGCTAAACATTCCAAGCCATTTTTGCGGGGCATGTTCAGGTCGAGGAAAAGGACATCTGGCAGGTTTTCCGCATTTTCATCCAGATAAGCCATTAGCTGCTCGCCATCGTTTACGATACTTAGTTCCGTGGACAGCGGCAACGCCTCCAATGCTTGTTTGAAAAAATCGCAATCATCAAAATCGTCGTCAGCAAGTAGGATGTTCAGTTGTGTGATTTTCATTGTTATAGTATTTGTTTAAACGAAAATTTTAAAATTATTATCACTAAGACTGTGTTCGGATTTTATTTCTCAATAGCGGGAACCTTTCCCATCACCTTCACCAGCGCATCATGAATCTCCTGCTTCAGCTTTGCGAATTCACCAGGTTTTCGGATGAAATCCTGTGCCCCCATTTTGTAAAGCACTTCAATCATGCTTTGCTCGTAATTCTTGTCGCTCGTGTAGGAGGTCGAAAACATGACCACGGGCATGTCCTTTAGCTTTGCATTTTCCCTGATTTCCGCCAAGCATTCAAACCCACTCTTGCCGGGCATGCTCAGGTCAAGGAAAAGCACGTTGGGGAGCTGCTCTAAATCTCCTGAAAGGTAATCCATGAGCTGTTCGCCGTCATTCACCATTTTAAGGATGTTCTCAATGGGTATTTCCCTCAATGCTTTATCAAAGAAAAAACGGTCGTCAACGTCGTCGTCGGCGAACAGTATGTTGAGTGGGTTATTGTTTGGAACGGGTTTTACAGTCATATAGTGAACATTGTGCAAGGGCAATTAAAAATTAGACATTATGGAGAATCCAAATCAGGGTCAACTGCAAGTTAATTTCGTCAACTTAAGGATTGATAGACCACGAAGTGGTCAAATTTGAATAGCCCCGGATGCAATCCGGGGGAAGTAATGAGGAGTCACGACAACCCTGAAGGGGTTGAATGTCAATGCGTTAACAAACATTCAACCCCTTCGGGGTTGCCAAACACGCCTTATTTCAATCCCCGCATTTCATGCGGGGCTATTCATGTTCGACCCCCTTCGGGGTCTTAAGTTGACGACATTTACCTCCTAACTTTAGCGTTCACACCCGCTCCATGTACCAACTCAATTCCTTCTCCATTTTTCGGTATTTGAAAATAGTGGTAATGATTTTTTGCAGCCGCAGGAAGGCGGTTTCGCTTTTCACCACATAGTCAAAAGCCCGGTGGTGCATGCACTCGATGGCCACTTCGATTTTGTCTTGGGAAGAGAGCATCACAATGGGAATATCAGGATTATAAGCCTTTATTTTATCCAAGGTCTCTATTCCGTTCATGGCATCCTTCTCGATACCGTCCAGGTGGTAGTCCAAAATGATGACATCGGGACTGTGTGAAAGGTGCTCCATGCAAAGCTCGCCAGTTGGGTAGGTCTCAATGGCAAAATCGGCATGTTGGAGGAATTCGATTTCCAATGTTTTCAGGAACAACGCATCGTCGTCCACTAAGAAAATCTTTATTTTATTTTTACTCATCGCTTGATGTTTTAATGCTGTTTAACGCCAATACCAACTCTTTGCAAGCTTGTGTGCAAACATTATCGAGTTGCATTACTAAATCGGGAATTTCCTCCAAATGCTTTTGAGTACTGGCATATTCCTGCACTTTCCTTGCCATCTCTTCAAATTTGCTGTTAATGCCCACGATTAAAAAAGATGGGATTAATTTGTGCACAGCGGCGTACAATAAATCCCAATCCTTGTCTTGGGTGCTTTGTCGCATGGCGCTGATTAATGGCGGTGTTTGTTCCAAATAAATGGTAAACATTTCCATCATCAATGCTGGGTTCGAATCTGTAATGCCACTTAAGTACGTGAGGTCTATACATTTTGATTGCATGGGTTCGGTGCTTTCTTTTGTTTTGGCTTCTTGGTATTTGACCTGGATTGGTTTCTGTACCAAAGCAATTATCTTGCTGTACAACAGCCTTTCGTCAACAGGCTTGGAGATATAATCGTTCATGCCAACGGCCTTGCATTTGGCCACGTCAACGGTGGTTACATCGGCAGTCAGGGCGATGATTGGGATTTTGGAATGCAAGGTGTTTCGGATGTACTCGGTTGCCTCAAAGCCGTTCATCTCCGGCATCTGCAAATCCATCAGGATAATGTCATACGATTTGCTTTGTAGTTTTTCTATCGCAATTTTTCCGTTGGCGGCTATGTCACGCTCGAAGCCGAAATCGTCCAATAGCGTTTTCATCAATAATTGGTTGAGCGCCATATCCTCCACCACCAATACTTTGATGTTTTTTATTCTCGAGTCCAATTCCAATATTTCGATTGCAGTATCTGCTTCCGCTTTTGTTTTTTGGAAGTTCAGTATAAAACTAAAAGTGGAACCCTCGTCAACCTTGCTTTTAACCTGGATGCTCCCGCCCTGCTGCTCCACCAATTGTTTGGCAATGGCCAGCCCTAATCCGGTGCCGCCAAACAACCTTGACGTACTGCTGGATGCTTGCTGGAAGTTGTCAAAAATCTCGACTAATTTCTCTGCAGATATTCCAATGCCCGTGTCCGAAACTGCAAATTCAATGCTTGCTTGCGTTTCATCTTCTTTCAGCAATCGAACGGATATCTTGATTTTTCCTTTTGTCGTAAATTTTACGGCATTGCTCAATAGGTTCAAGATAATCTGGTGCAACCGTACCGAGTCGCCAACCAGCACTTCTGGGATATTTGGGTCATATTCCTTGACCAATTTTATGTTCTTTTCCTGGGTTTTTATCTCAAACAAATGAATCATGGCGGTAATGGACGACTCCATTTTGAAAGGTATCTGCTCAAAGGTCATTTTACCCGCATCCACTTTGGCCAGGTCAAGTATGTCGTTGATAAGCACTATCAGTGCATCGCCGCTCATTTTTATGGCGGTTAAATACTCTTTCTGCTTTCCAGACAATTCTGTTTTTAAAATCACTTTTGTGAACCCGATAATCGCATTCATGGGCGTGCGTATCTCATGGCTCATATTTGATAGGAACTGCTGCTTGGCATGTACCGCCTCATTGGCCAGCTTGGCAGCATTCTCGGCTTTTATTTTTTCATCTTCCGCAATGGTAGTCGCCATTTCGGCGAATATCCTTGCTTCTGTAAATTCTTTTTCCACCTTTTTCTGTTCGGTAATGTCCCTTGCTACCAGCACGGCGCCCAGTACCTTTTTGTTTTCATCTTTATAAATGGAGCCATTGAACAAAACTGCCGTCGGATGCCCGTCTATGATTGTCATCGGGTAATTCATTACCGTGCCTTTTGAAAATACGGCTGCTTGAAGCTCACGGGCCTTTTCTGGGTCGGTAAAATAAAGGCTAAAGTCGGTGCCAACGAGTTTCAGCTGCGAAACATCGGTAATGCTCGAAAAAGCCTT
>JBJXFD010000007.1:0-10684 GCA_046153985.1 Saprospiraceae bacterium | reverse complement strand
ACGGAGACCTGGTGTTGTGCGCCCGCAAAGAATGGCAAAAGGACTAAACTTGCGAGGGTGCATAAAACCAATGTAAAAACTTTCCTCATGAGACAAGGTTTTTGGAATGAAAAAATACTTCCTGGCAAAAGTAAGGGTAAACCAAGGGAATGACCCCGAAATGCAAATAAAAATTGCGTTAAGTAATCAGGCCGACTGGCGACACCATATTCCAAAACTACTTCCATGAACCAACAATCATTCTTCAAGTGGGTCAATGCACGGATAGTGGGAGTAATGTTTTGTATATGAAGAAAATAAATTCCAAAAAATCAATGTGTAGTTAACATGCGCTTAACAAGATGATCTTAATTTTGCCGCGATCAAAACCATTATTCATCAAATCACTGGTTTATGAAATTTGCAAACTTACTTAAAGTGCTTGGCGCTTTGGTGCTCGCTGTTGTGTTCACGAACACCGGCTACGCACAGGGTGTGACCTCCGCTACCATTCTCGGTTTGGTAACCGATGCGAATGGAGAACCCCTCATCGGCGCTAACGTTGTTGCGATACACGGACCTTCGGGGACGTTTTATGGCAACTCGACACGGGAAGACGGTCGTTTTACCTTGCCCAATGTGCGCATTGGTGGTCCTTACACGATCAAGGTGAGCTACACCGGTTATGAAGACAAAGAAGAGAAGGATGTAACTTTGAGCCTTGGCCAAAGCTTCCGCATCAACTTTTCTATGCAGGAAACTGCAACGGAGCTTCAAGCGGTGGAAGTAATCGCTACTCAAAGCGAAATCCTGAATGGCGAGCGCACCGGCGCTGCGACCAACATCAAAAAAGAAGTCATCAACACGCTGCCAACTTTTTCGCGTGGTTTGAACGACTTCATCCGTTTGACGCCGCAATCCAAATCCTCTGCGGTGGCTTCTACTACAGGCGGCGGAACGTCATTTGCGGGCCAGGACAGCCGTTTCAACAACCTGACCATTGACGGTTCGATTTTTAACAACAGTTTTGGTCTGGCTTCATCGCCTGCAGGCCAAACCAACTCGACTCCAATTTCATTAGACGCTTTGGATGAAATTCAGGTCAACGTTGCGCCTTTCGACGTTCGCCAGGGTGGGTTTACCGGTGCTGGTGTGAATGCCGTAACGCGTTCTGGTACCAACCAGATTGAAGGTTCGGTTTTCCATAACTTGCGTAACCAGAACCTGATCGGAACCAAAATTGAAGGTAAAGATGTGTTCAGTGAGCGCATTGACAACGGTTCGCTGAAATTCAACATCCAGCAAACCGGTTTCCGCCTCGGTGGTCCGATCATCAAGAACAAACTGTTCTTTTTTGTAAATGCTGAAATCGAACGCCGGACTGACCCGGCTACGACTTTTGTTGCTTTCCGCGACTCTGTCAGCACCCCGCCGGCAGACGCCACCGTTACCCGGGTTCGCGCTTCCGATTTGGATGCCCTACAACAGTTCCTGATCAATACCTACGGTTACGATCCGGGTAACTACGAAGGCTATGACCTGGAAACTTCCAGCGATAAAGCCCTGATAAAATTTGACTACAACATCAACAACAACCACCGCGTGAGCCTGCGCTACAACTACCTGCGCTCGTTCCGTGATGTACCGGCCAGTAACTCCGGCTCGTTCCAGAACCGCAGTGGCAACAAATTTGCCCTCAACTTCTCGAACTCAAACTACATCATCAACAACGACATTCACTCGGTGATTGCTGAGTTGAACAGCATCTTTGGATCGAAAGTCTCCAACTCTTTACAGGTTGGATTCACGGCCAACCGCGACTACCGCTCCAGCGGTGGCGGCATTTTCCCGTTGGTGGACATTTTGGAAGGTGGTCGTAACCTGACTACTTTCGGCTTCGAGCCGTTCACGCCGAACAATATCCTGAATACGGACACCTGGCAAATTCAGGACAACCTGACGTTTTATGCTGGCGCCCATACCATCACAGCAGGGGTGAATTTAGAAGCTTTCAAATTCGAAAATACGTTTACGCCTACTTACTACGGCCAGTACGTGTTCAATTCGCTCGAAGATTTCTACAAAGCTGCTGCCGGCGACCAGACCGTTCAATTGCGTCGTTTCCAGCAGACTTATTCTGCGTTGCCTGGCGGTGCACTGCCAACAGCTACGACGAAAGCCTACCAGCCTGGCGTTTACCTTCAGGATGAAGTGGATCTGTTAGACAACCGCCTGAAAGTGACTGCCGGTATCCGTTTGGACATGCCGTTCTTCGATCAGTCTGCATTGAACAACCCGGTAGTGGATACGATGGTCTTCCGTAGCCCAACAGGCGCAAATGCCAACTACGGCACCGACGAGCTGCCGGAAGCACAAATCCTGTTTTCACCACGTATTGGTTTTAACTGGGATGTGAAAGGCAATCGTTCGTTGCAAGTCCGCGGTGGAACGGGAATTTTCTCCGGTCGTCCTGCATTCGTATGGATTTCCAACCAGGTTGGTAACAACGGTATCCTGACGGGGTCTATCTTCCAGGACAATACAACGGCTTATCCGTTCTCAACGGACGTAACTACGCACATTCCGGATAATGCGACGACGCCTACCAATTTTTCTATCGCAATATCAGACCCGAACTTCAAATGGCCGCAAGTGTGGCGCTCCAATGTAGGTATTGACTTTAAACTACCATTCGGCCTGGTGGGCACCCTGGAAGGGATCTACAGCAAGACGCTGAACAACGTAATGTACAACGACGTAAACCAACGCCCGGCAGCAGCCAATTTCACGGGCGCAGATGACCGTCCATATTACGCAGCGAGTACAAATGCCCGCCGCCTGAATGCAAGAATTAACGATGCCATCCTGCTGTTCAATACCGATGAAGGTTATTCTTACAGTCTTACAGCTAAATTAGAGCGCCAGTTCAAAAACGGCTGGTATGCAATGGCAGCTTATAACTTCGGCGAGGCGAAAGACCTGATCACAGCGGGTTCTATTGCATTCTCTTCCTGGAGGGATAACCGTTCTGTATTGGGCAACAACTTCCCAGGCCTGGCTTTTTCAGATCAGGATCAGCGCCACCGGGTGATCGGCGCAGTTAGCTACCGTATTGAGTACCTGAAAGCATTGGCGACAACCGTATCGCTTTTCTTCCAGTCGAACAACCTGGATCGTTTCTCTTTCTTCTACAATGGAGACATGAACAGCGACGGTGCATTTGCGAACGACTTAATGTATGTTCCAACCAATGCAACAGATGCCAACGAAATCCTTTTTAAGGACATCACAAATGGCCCAACTGCTGCACAGCAAGCGGAAGCCTTTGAAACGTTCATTCAGAATGACGAATACCTAAGCAGCATTCGTGGCCAATACACGGAGCGCAACGGCGCAATTCGTCCGTGGGTTAGCACCCTTGACTTGTCCTTACAGCAAGAGTTCTTCCTGAAAGTAGGCGCTCGTCGCCATACCCTGCAGGCTCGTTTGGATATTTCCAACATCGGCAATATGATTGACGATAGCTGGGGCGTAGGTACCACAATTGTGAACGGTTCTCCGCTGCGGTTTGATTCGCGGAATGCTGAAGGCCGTCCGGTATATCAGTTTACGCAAGTGGCTGGCACTTTTCCAACTAAAGCATTGGACGTTAGTAACAACCTGATTGACGTATGGCAAATGCAGTTTGGTGTCCGTTATATTTTCTAATGGATCCAGTATAAATCTGTTTTATGCCTGAACAGGCGATCAATGCAAAGAGGCGCTGCGAAGTATATCGCAGCGCCTCTCGCGTTTCAAGAAAAGGGTGGTGGTGAAATAATTTATATTCTACATTTTGTGGTCACCTTTCCGGCAAAAAAACTTCCGCCATCATACAGCGTGCGCTGCCTCCGCCGTAAGTTTCAATGGTCGGGATCGGACTGTATAGAATATTGGTATGTTTTTCGATGAGTACAATTTGCGCAGGAGTCAACGATTTGAATGCTTGTTCAGACATCACTAAAAACGTATCGCCTGCAGGGTTGCGCACCTGGAGCATATTGCCGGCAAAGTGCAACATTTGATCCAGTGTAATTTCAATAACTTCTTTTCCCGTTGCAGCGAATTTGTTCATCAACATGCGCCGTTCGGAAGTATCGCGCAGGGTATCTAAGCAAATCACTACAAAAGCCTCCCCAAGTGCCATCATCACATTGGTGTGGTAGATTTCCTGACTGTTGCCATCCAATGCAGTGAACGCCATCATTTCGTAGCCTATGATTGAACAGTATTCCTCCAACAGTGCTTTATCGGTGCGGGGACTGAGGCAGGCATAAACAATTTTGTTCGGGCGATCCAGAATCATACTGCCCGTGCCTTCCAGAAAGCGATTTTCCTGTTCATAATCTTCGAGGTGAATCCGCTCTGAATAGGCGAATTGCGCGCTCAATTTTTCCAGTATGTCTTCCCGCCGCTCTATACGCCTGACCGGCGCATACATCGGGTAGGTAATAAGGCGTCCATCCTGGTGAAAAGTGACCCAGTTGTTTGGAAAGACCGCGTCAGCTTTTACAGGCTCGGGGGTGTCTTCCAAAACGATCACGTTGACCCCGGCTTCCCTGAGTTTTTCTACAAATCCGTCAAATTCCTCAATGGCCAATTCCTGGATTTCCGAGGCCGGGCGACTGGTATCGTTGGTTTGGAAGGCATTGTTGGAGGCGGTTTGCTCATTGAAGCCAAAGTTGGCTGGCCTCACCATCATAAGGGTATCTGCAGTCTGAAAGATCTTTGTCATAATTGTTAACGATTTCGAGTGTTTTTTACCACATAGATCACATAAGGGGTTTTCACATAGAACACATAGCACAGTATAGCAAAGCTATGTGCTCTATGTGAAAACAACTATGCACCTATGTGGTAAAAAATATGCACCTAATATGGTAAAAAATACGATTCCAAGAAGCAAATTTCCACAGAATTCTGAAGTTTAAGGCATGACCGTGATTATTTCTTACAATTACTAATCAGCTTTCTGTCATCGCCTTTTCTTTCATAGCAGCAGCCGTTTCATGCCCCAGGTATTGATCAATCCAATTGTGGACAATATAAAGCAAAGGAGTCAACAGGACGGCCATGAGGAACTTGTAAGCATACTGTACGACCGCTACTGCCATCAACTGATTCCAGGCCCAGGGCTCTACGTTTCCTACTAATTGAGGCCCAAGTTTGAAGGCGATAAACAAGACTACAAAACTGTCAAAAAACTGGGAAACAACAGTGGAACCTGTTGCGCGCAGCCAGATGCGCTTTTCACCGGTTCTTTTTTTGATCTGATGAAAAATAACCACATCCACAAGCTGGGCAACCAGAAACGCTGTAATGGAGCCCACGATAATGAGCAGCCCTTGCCCCAAAATAACACTGAAAGCAGCTTGCATATCGGGAACACCTTTGGTTGCGTTTTGCCCCTGCCACCAATCAGCAGGCACTAATTGTATCGCAGCATAAATCATAAAGAAGGCATAGGTGATCAATCCCACCGCCAAAAAAGACAAAAGCCGGATGCCGCGTTTGCCGTAGTATTCGTTGATGAGGTCCGTCATCAGAAAAACAATGGGCCACAACAAAACACCCGCAGAAAATTGAAGGGCGCCCTCTCGTCCGAACAAGTTGAAATTGAACGGTTCCATCCCTAAAGTTGGTTCGAGCGCAAATATTTTAACCCCGATGAATTCAGCCACTAACGCATTGGCTACAAAAAACCCCCCCAGAATGACGAATAGCCTGGAAGGACGGGAAGACAGGACGTTGAGTGGCGTTTTTTGCGATTCGGCACCCAACGGATCATCTGATCCTGGCGTCTCTTCGGAAGTAGCGCTATTTTTTTTCATATTTGCCGATTCTTTTGCCCGCAAAATACTGCAAAGTTGCGTTTAAGCAACAAGCCCATATGAGAAGTTTCTAAAAACGACATAGATACGAAGGGCCCCAGTGCCTGTTTGTTTTCATTTATTGAATAAAATACTAAAAACGGAACCATGATTCGAGTATTTTTCAGTTTGCTCTGTCTGCTGTTTTTTGCCCCTAAAGATGCAGTATGCCAGGTTTTTAGTTCCAGCATCAACCTTGAAGACACTACGCAGGAACATCTTATCATTACCAAACGCGGTGACAGAATCGTTGGCAGGATCCAAAAAATTGAAGGCACGACGGTTACTTTTATCATGAAAACCGGAAACGCCATTACGTACGCTTTTCAGGATATTGAATGGGTAGGTTTGCGGGAAGAAAAGAACGCAGCCTCAAAGCCCTCCAAAGGCTACCAAGCCGAATTGCCTAGACTGAGAATAGCTCCGGAACGCAACGGGTGTGAAAACCTGTTGGTTAGTCCTTCGGCCTTCAATTACAAGAAAGGAACGGGAGAATACCGCAACCTGGAAGTCGTGGTTAATATAGCGGATGTTGGGTTGTCCGACAATTTTTCCGTAGGTGGGGGAATGGTGATCCCTTTTATCTTTATCGTACGGCTTAAGGGCACGGTTGATTACAACGAAATCGTGCATTTAGGCGCCGGGGTCAACAACTTCATTCCAATTTCCGAAGATATAGGCGGGAGTCCTTTTACCCATTTTTATGGTGTAGTGACGGTGGGCAAGCCCAAAGCTTACCTGAATACCACACTTGGGTACATAATTCCCTGGGACAATACTCCGGTTTTTGTCGGGGAAAGTGAAACGGTACCCTTAGTGGCTACTTTCGGCGGCTCAATTACGGTTGCTGAGCGATTCCGGTTCATGATAGACGTGATTTACACGAAAGGCGATGGCCTCGATGAAGTAATGCCTTCTTTTAGTATGGGATGGATTGGCAGGATGAGCCGTTTTGAATTGGGTTTGGTCACTTCCGTTATAGGAACTGATTCTTTTGCGATTCCGGCATTGGCTTATGCAAGAAGATTCTGACTTTTGCGTTTTAAAATACTAAAAACGGAACCATGATTCGAGTATTTTTCAGTTTGCTTTGTCTGCTTTTTTTGGCCCCTAACGATTCGGTATGTCAGGTTTTTAGTTCCAAAATCAACCTTGAAGACACCACGCAGCAGCACCTGATTATTACCAAACGTGGCGACAGAATCATCGGCAGGATTCATAAAATTGAAGGCACGACGGTTGTTTTTATCATGAAAACCGGAAACACCATTACCTACGCTTTTGATGAAATCGAGTGGGTGGGTTTGCGGAAAGAAAAGAACGCGGGCTCAAAGTCCTCAAAAGGCTACCAGGATGAATTGCCAAGACTAAGGGCTGCCCCGGAGCGAAATGGTTGTGAAAACGTCCTTGTAAGCCCCACCGCATTTAATTTCCAAAAAGGAACGGGAGAATACCGAAATCTGGAAATCCTTGTTAATATCGTTGATGTTGGGTTGTCCGACCATATTTCCGTAGGTGGTGGAATGATGATCCCTTTTATCTTTATCGTCCGGGCAAAGGCTACAATTGACTACAACGAAATCATTCATTTAGGAGCCGGAGTCAACAACTTCATCCCAATTTCCGAAGAATTAGCCGGGAGTCCTTTTACCCATTTTTATGGTGTTTTAACGGTTGGTAAGCCCAAAGCTTACCTGAATACCACACTAGGATATGGATTTACCTGGGGTGGTTCTTCCTTTGATTTCCCCGGGAACAGGGAAACTGTGCCTTTAGTGGCTACTTTCGGCGGATCGATTACGGTTGCTGAACGATTTCGGTTACTCATAGATGTGATTTACCTGAAAGGGAATGGCCTCGATGAAGTAATACCTTCTTTTTGTATAGGATGGGCAAAAAGGTTGAACCGTTTTGAAGTGGGCTTGTTTTCTGCCGTTTCTGGATCCGATGCTTTTGCGCTTCCCGTATTGGCTTATGCAAGAAGATTCTGACTTTTGTGTTTCCTTTTGCTGAACCTTGCCGCAAAGGCCGGTGTTTCCGCTAAGTATACAATATGAAAGATGGCTACGATTGCAATTAATTTAAAAGACGGCAAATTAGAGACTGACGCGCCGCGCGACCTAATCGTTGGGATAGACCTTGGCACAACAAACAGCCTTGTCGCCTATATGAACGACGGCCTTGCACTTGCGGTGCGGGACGATTCCGGCAAAAGCGCGCTCATGCCATCGGTTGTTCATTTTGCACCCGACCAATCGGTAATGGTCGGTGATACAGCAAAAGAAAAGCTGGTCAGCGACCCGCAACACACCATTTATTCGGTGAAACGCCTGATGGGTAAATCTTATAAAGATGTTCGCGATTTTGAGCAATACTTTGGTTACGAGATTATTGATGAAGACACCGACAGTCTGGTGAAAATCAGGGTAAAAGACAAGTTTTTTACCCCCATCGAGCTATCGGCAGAAATCCTGAAAGCGCTGAAACTGCGCATAGAATCCGTGCTGAAACAACCGGTTTTCAAAGCAGTTATTACGGTTCCCGCTTATTTCAACGACGCCCAGCGGCAGGCTACCCGGGATGCAGGTAAACTCGCTGGGTTGGATGTTTTACGCATCGTAAACGAACCTACAGCGGCCAGTTTGGCTTATGGTATTGGCCTGAACCAGGACGATGAGCAAACCGTAGCGGTTTATGACCTGGGCGGTGGCACCTTCGATATTTCCATTTTGCACATCCACCAGGGCATTTTTGAGGTGCTTTCGACCCACGGCGATACTTTTCTGGGGGGCGACGATTTTGACCGGGCTATTGTAGATTATTGGACCCAACAAAATGGCCATGAAAAAAACAGCCTGACCGGAGATAAATCTCTCAGCCAGGCTTTGCGTTTGCAAGCGGAAGCAGCAAAAAAACACCTTAGCCAACACCCTGTTTATGAATCGGTTGCCGCCAACGGCATGGTTTGCCGAATTGACCGGGCAACATTTGAAGCACTCATCGAACCTTTGGTGAAGCGCACGATAGAGGGTTGCAGGCAGGCATTACTCGATGCTAAACTCGATGTATCAAGGATAGACCACGTAATTATGGTGGGCGGGTCTACCCGCGTGCCTTTGGTAAAATCAACTGTGGCCGGCTTCTTCGGCAAAGAGGTATTTGATAAATTAGATCCTGATGAGGTCGTTGCGCTGGGTGCAGCCATCCAGGCAGATATTTTGGCCGGAAATCAAAAAGACATCCTGCTGCTCGATATTACGCCCCTAAGCCTTGGCATTGAAACGATGGGCGGGCTGATGGATACCATAATTCCCCGCAACACAAAAGTGCCCGCCAAAGCCGGACGCCGTTATACCACTTCTGTGGACGGACAAACGAACCTCAAAATTGCCGTATTCCAGGGAGAACGCGACCTCGTTGAGCACAACCGGAAGTTGGGGGAGTTCATCATGCGGGGGATACCCCCCATGCCGGCGGGATTGCCCAAAATTGAAATCCACTTTGTCCTGAATGCGGATGGCATTTTAAAAGTGAAAGCCCAGGAGCTGCGCTCCGGCGTGGAGCAGGAAATTGAAGTACGATCCCAATACGGGATCAGCGAAGAGGAGATGGGAAAAATGCTGCTCGATTCGATCCAGCATGCACAATCCGATATGGCCATCCGCGCCTTGTTGGAAGCGCGCAATGAGGCGCAGGTTATATTACTGTCTGTAGATAAGTTTTTGCGTCAAAACGAAAGTATCCTGAACGAAACAGAAGTTTCGACCATACAAACCTTAGCAGCGGAACTCAAAACCGCGGTGGCCGGCGAGGATAAAGACAAAATTAACGCCGCCATGGAAACGCTGAATAAGTACTCGGCGCCCTTGGCCCATCGCGCTATGGACATCACGATTGCCGAGGCAATTAAAGGGAAAAGTGTATAAAACGCGGGAGTTTTCCTAACTTTGTGCGGTATGCTTGTGTCTGTTGTCTTAAATCTATCGTCTAACATCTCAAGTCTGATATTCGCCATGTTTGAAAAAATAAACCTGCGGTCCGGTATCCTGATTTTTATCATTGTAGGGGCGGCGTTGAGCCGGTTGTTGCCCCATCCGTTCAATTTTACCCCCATTGGGGCGATGGCACTTTTTGGTGCGGCGCATTTTTCCGACAAGCGATTGGCTTTTGTTTTGCCATTCGCAGCCATGTGGCTAAGCGATCTCTGGTTGAACAACATGGTATATGAAAACACCGGAAGCTTTCAGTGGATGGGTAGCCTCTGGGTGTACGGGAGTTTTTTCCTCATCTCTATAATGGGACTGGCGTTGTTGCAAAAAGTGCGCGTTGGCGCTGTTTTGGGAACGAGTGTGCTGGCTTCCATCCTGTTTTTCCTCATCACCAATTTCAGCGTTTGGTTGGGATCAACGGTGTATCCGCAAAATATCACCGGCCTGATGCTTTGTTACGAAGCCGGTATTCCGTTCTTCGGAAATACCCTTACTGGCGATCTTTTTTATTGTGCCGTGCTTTTTGGCGGGTTTGAGTGGGCGCAACGCCGTATTCCGGCCTTGTCCCGAAGCGCTTCCTGAAATGTCTGTCTTTATAGTCCGATAGCTGCGTTATGTGAAGTCCCAAAAAATGGTCATTTACCACGAGTAAACTTCCATTTTTTGGGACTTCACATGCCTTGCTCTCGAACTCTAAAGCTCAGACAATATACCCAATGGGCAGAACATGCTAGTAGAAGGGATTGATTACTACATCGAAAACGGGCTCTACGTGTTCACTGAGCACTATTTGCTGGCTCGGGGCTA
>JBJXFD010000004.1:0-20300 GCA_046153985.1 Saprospiraceae bacterium | reverse complement strand
CCATTTAATTCCCGAAAGTAATCCCGGTTGGTTTTGTCTCTTTTCCAGACAACGAGTTGTTGCTGCGACAGTTTTTTCAGGATGGCCAAATAATACAACCGAACGGCCATCGTATGGTTTTCTTCCGCAATGGCGCGTTGAATCAAAGGATCGAGGTTCGCTGTATTCAGGTTCTCTTCAATATGCTGCAAATCAATACCTTCAACCGTTTGCCCCCGGATGACAACATCTTTCGGCGCCGGGTTCATTTGTATGACGCTCATGACAATCAGCACGATAATTGCAATCCCGGCCAGCAGTAACAGCCCTCTGAACAACCATTGAAAAAAATTGCCGCCCCCTGAAATGTCCGGTAACTCTGGCGCATCTGCCGGCTTTTTAGTGGTTTCTTTTTTCTTTTTGGGTTTTATCGTTTTGTTGTAATCCAACCCTTCAATGGCTTTTTTCCAGTTAGCTTCATCAATATTCCGCTTTTCTACAGCTTCTTCATAATATTGATATTCGTTTATCCAACTATATTCGGGGGATTCTTCATAGCCTTCTGTCGGCTCTTCCAATGTTTCTTCTATAACCGCTTCAATTTCTTCATAAGGCGGCTCCTCCACGACCTCTCCAACCTGCCCCAGGGCGGACGGCATTGGCAACAACACGCTCAAAGCGATGATTGCAACGCAATAAACCAGGTGACCGGTTCTAATAAATCGTAGTTTCAGCATTGCTGCTTTTGTTTATCTTTTTAAAAACTATTCCCGTTCCAAGCCGCGAATCTGGCGCGATTGGCCCAGCATTTGCAATTTTTGCCTAAGTCCCTCCGCTTCATGGATCTCTATCAAGGTAAAATACAAAAGTCCCATGCCTGTGAATAACAGGATGAAAAAGACAAACAGGATGAAAAAATACAGAAAAAGCAAAACAATGTTGTTGATCTGCGCCATCGTTTCCGGCTCAAAATGGATGACCCACGACAGCAAGTCAAAAAAGATTTTCATCAGGAACGAATCAAAAATGCCTAAAACGAGCAACCCGGTGAAAAAGAACAACATCAATGCCCCCATACTCCTGCCAAAGGAAGCAAAAAACAGCGACCAGGCACGACCGAACGCACTGAAAACATTGCGCCGTTCACGAAGCAACAACACGCCCCAGACAGATAAAAGTGGAAATAAGGCAGCCGCCAACAACACACTGTACCATTCAAAGAATGCAAACAACAGAACAAACGGACTAATCACAACCATAACTTGAAAAAAAGCGGCCAGACGCAGTCCCTTTGAGATTTTTTTATCTGGCCGCTCCTCGCGGGTCAACTGTTTTGCAACTTCAAACAGCAGGATGGCTAAGGCCAATCCGCCGGCATAAGGTGCATAATCTGAATATATAGAGGTAAACAAGATATGGCTTGAGAACAAAGTTTTCAGAAACGAAAGCAATTCATACGTCACAGGCAAGGGATTGTTGAGCAAATCCTCCGATGTAGTCATGATTATGCCACAACAAGCCGCAGCGGAGACCAAAGCCAGCAACGTAAACCGCAACAGGTTTTTTCGGTACAGCATAAATGCGTCGGAAAACAGCTCAACCGAAGACTGTATGCGGCCAAACCCAAGGTTTTGTGGTTGATCCGGCGGAATGCGGGTATCACGTATAGGGGTGTCAAACCCAAGCTTAGCTTTATAGCGCGGATACCAGACAAAATAGACGAACATGAACAAAAAGCAAACCGCGATGAATAGAATGCGGATCACTGCCGGCGTTTCGGTGAGGCGCGTCAGAAACCCTTCAATGAAACCGGCCAGGATGATGAGCGGGGCAATGCTCAGCAAAATTTTGATGCCGCGGCGTGCTGACCGTTGAAAAGCCTGCATGCGCGAATAGGAGCCCGGAAAAACCAATCCCTGCCCCATCGTAATGCCCGCTGCGCCGGCGATGACAATACAAGAAACCTCGATGGCGCCATGCGTCCAAATGGTGAGAAAAGAATCGAAGAAAAGGCCTTCTTTGATGAAAAAATACTGAAACGCCCCTACCATAATGCCATTCGACACCAGGATCGTAAGCGACCCCAGTGAAAAAAAGACGCCCATGGTGAAAATGAGCAGGGTTACGTACAAATTATTTAGCGTGATTGCAAAAGACATGCTGAAAGCCCCTTTTGCTTTATAAACAGCCATCGGGTCGCCGGAACGGATATTTTCCATGGTCATTTCCACGTAGTCTTCGCCGAGGATGACGCTTGCAAAATCCTCATCCATGGCGCAGGAAAGTCCGCCAACGAGCATGGAAATCACAAAAACAAAAAACGATAACCGGAAAGATTGTCTAGATTCATGGATTATTTGTGGCAGTTCTTCCAGCCAGAAATTTGTCAATTGCTGCCATGGCGAGCGCCGGACTTTGTAAATGGCGCCAAAAATGCGCTGCCCCAATCCGTTAAGGTATACCCTCACCGAACGGTTTGGGTAAAAAGAACGAGAATAAGAAAGATCGTCCGTCACCTGTATGAAAAGGTCGTTCAGTTGATCGGGGTCGCGTTGGGTAGCATCCAGCACGCCTTCAAATTCCCTCCATTTAGTCTTGTTCTGCTCTATGAAATTCGTTTCGCGCATAACAGGGTTACGAACTTTGCCGGCAACAAATTGCGACCGATCCACAAATATTGGAATAAAAACGATAGCTTGCAAACAGCTGGTAGGTCAGGAAGCCTCATTTGTAGATTTTTCCTTGCAGGATGAACAGAAAACGTTCAATTTTGTATCCATTAGTGAACTTAGACTGCCGGATTTTGATACCCGGAAGGCTCGAAACCACAATCAATGACCAATCCGTTCAAAAAATATGCTGACCGTTTTTCAGAATTCGGTTTTTGGAAAACCCTGAGCCTTTATGCCCGAAAAATTGGCCTAAAGGCGGTATACAGCGCCCTTTTGTTGTTCTACGCCTATCGCCAGCCAGAAACGCCAGCCTGGGCCAAAAACATTATCCTCGGCACCCTTGGCTATTTGCTTGCTCCTTTTGACGCCATTCCCGACCTCAGCCCGATCATTGGCTATACCGATGACATTGGTGTGTTGAGTTTCGGGCTTGTTACTGTTGCCGGATATGTTAATGAGAAGGTGCGCGGACAGGCACGGGAAAGAATCAAAAAGTGGTTTGGAGACAATGAACATGCTGAGTTGGAAGAGGTGGATAAGGTGTTGTAACTCCTATTCAAAACGGCAATTCCCCCAAATCCACATTCCCTCCCGACAATATAATCCCCACCCGCTTCCCGGAGAAAACTGCCGGGTGCTTCAACACAGCAGCTAAAGGCACCGCGCAGGAAGGCTCGATGATGATTTTCATCCGTTCCCACACTAAGCGCATGGCTGCGACAATCTCTTCTTCCGAAACCGTAAAAATGTCGTCTACCTCTTTTCGGATGATGTCGAAGGTCTTTTCGCCCAGATGGGTGCGCAGGCCGTCGGCGATGGTATTTGTTGTGGCGTTTACTTCAATTTTCCCGGATTGCATCGAGCGCCAGGCGTCGTCCACGGCTTTGGGTTCGGCACCGTAAACCTTCATTCCTGGTGAAAGGTAGCGCGTCGCTAATGCCGTTCCGCTCATTAATCCGCCCCCGCCAACGGGGGCAATGATGGCCTCCAGATCTGACACGTCTTCGATCAACTCTTTCGCCGCAGTGGCTTGTCCTGCAATGATGTTGTAGTCGTTGTAAGGATGGATAAAATAAGCACCGGTGCGCTCGACCACCGACTCTAAAGTGCTTTCCCGTGCTGCGATGTTGGAGGCACAAAAGATGACTTCCGCGCCATAGCTGCGCACGCCAGCCACCTTGATCGCCGGGGCGTTTTCGGGCATGACCACATACGCCGGGATCCCCAGCATCTTTGCACTCAGCGCAACGGCCTGCGCGTGGTTGCCGGAAGAATGGGTAGCAATGCCGTTCCGGCGGGCTTCTTCGGACAGACGGAGGGAAGCGCTGCTGGCGCCCCGCATTTTAAAAGCGCCTACTTTTTGAAAATTTTCGCACTTAAAAAACAACTTTGCTCCGCTGATTGCATCAATGCCGGAGCAGGTCAGCACTGGGGTGCGGTGAATCATCCGCGCGATGGCGATATGGGTTTCCTGGATGTCCTGGAGGGTAGGTGGGTGTTGGAGAGAATGCATATAATTTATGGCTATGTGTTTCACAAAATGATTTGCAAAGCATTAGGATGTGGAAAAAATCCGACTTCTTGTAATGCCTGCCGCTCCATTAACCGCTCAAAGTGATTTAGATCGAGCATTATAAGTGTCGCTTCCCCAATTTCGGTTTTGGATAATAACAATACTCCTGAGATGGCAAAATGGTCTTTCCATTGATCTGTCCTTGGGTTAAAAAAGCGGACAAATTGTTGATCTCGTAATATAGTGCCAATATCGGATCCTTTGTTTCTGTTACAAAAAACGCAGGAATAGGCAAGGTTGTCTAAAATAGTTAAACCACGATGTTTGATACTAATGATATGCTCTACCTGAAACTTCACGACAGAAAACCCTTCAAAAGAAAGGCAATATTCGCAGAGGTGATGGGCTCTATTAGCAATAAAATTACGCCATGCAGGTGAAACGTAGCGACTCATTTAGAAGTAGGAAGTTGTTTCAACGCTCGTGCTTTAGCGATCCGCATTAAATGTTCAAACATGAGAAAATAATCCAACTCATGCTTTTCTTCTTCATTCAGACTACTTTCTTTTTCCTTTTCTATCAACGATTCTACTCTTTCCTGTGATTGATCAGAAAGATGGAAGCCGAGAATTTTATTAGGATCAGAACCGGTTACAAATTCCAGAATTTCGTCAAAAACAGGTGTTGAAGTCATGATGCACAATTTTCACTAATGAAGCTTCTTACTACAAAACTACATGAAAACATCCTTTTTTGCAACAAGATTATCATTGATGAGGCTCAACAAAAATCACCCCGTCTTCTCCTTAAACTCCCCATACGTCTTATCCGGCACGATCAAGCTGCCCAAGATCATAAAGCCAATGCTGGATCCCAGCCCGATGAGCAGGGTAGGCGTGGTGGTTTCAAAAATTTCCCCGACTATCCATCCCCCCATACCGCCAAGAATGGACAACAACGCGCCCATATCGGATGCGCGCTTCCAATACAAACCCGCTGTGAGCGGGACAAACAGGGAAACCAAACTCAGGATGGAAGAATCTGCGACCAATTCGTAGATATTCGTGTTGGTCGTAGCCATGACTGCCGAACAAACGGCGACGCCTACCACGGAAAAACGCATGGAGCGAAGTAACATTTGATCGGTCATTTTGCGATAAATCGGGCGAATCAGGTTTTCGCCGATGATGGTTGCTGGCGCAAGAATAGCGCCCGCAGTTGTGCTGAGGATGGCAGAAAGCAAAGCGCCAAAAAATAAGATTTGCATCACAATGCCCGTGTGTTTGAGTACCATCGCCGGGATTATTTTTTGGGGGTCATCATTGCCAAAATCAGTATACAGTGCTTTGCCACACAAGGTAATAAACAGCGGCAGGAGGCCAATAGTGAGGTACATCAACCCGGAAACGATGGAAGCCCAAGCAGCTGATTTTTCACTTTTGGCGGACATGACCCGCTGGAAAACATCCTGTTGTGGAATAGACCCCAGGCCGATGGTGACCCAGGCAGCAAAATAGGCCAGCATACTCTGCAAATCCCGCTCCGGGAAAAACTGAAATGCGTTTTCAGGCGCGGATTCCAATACCTTTTGAACGCCACCTGCTTCATCTGCAAGCAACACTGCCAGCGCCACCATACCAATAATGATCATGATGGTTTGCACAAAGTCCGTTACGGAAACCGACCACATCCCGCCAACATAGGTGTACATAACGACCACCACCAGGCAAATGAAAATCCCCCAAGGCAAATCAATGCCCAGCAATACATTCAGCAAAAGCGCCATCGCCACCATTTGCGCAGCAATCCAGCCAAAATAGGAAGGCACAATAAATATAGCCGCAATGGTTTCCACACGCCGGCTGAAACGGAGTTTAAAAAAATCAACCAACGTCAGGATGTTGAGCCGGTATAAGGGCCGTGCAAAAAACAATCCGACAAGAATGAGGCACAAGCTGCTGCCAAAAGGGTCTTCCATGACGCCCTGAAGCCCTTCCTCGGAATACTTCGCAGGCGCCCCCATAATCGTTTCAGAGCCGTACCAGGTGGCAAATAAGGCACAAGCCGCCACCAACATGGGCATCCGCCTTCCTGCAATCACATAATCCTGCGTATTGTGTACCCGGCGGGCTGCCCACCAACCAATTAGCAGCGTAACAATTAAATAGAGGACAATAAAAATCAATAGTATAGACATGGGTCAAGTCTTTTCAAGTGTCGGTAAACTTACGTACAAATTTAGTTTAAGACAAAATTAACGAGATGAGGGCAAGATTTTAAGTACTGATAACATTCCTAAGTTGTTAATAAGAGTGTCTTTATAACCAAAAAACATCTCGTATGAACATAAAAAAATCAAGCCTGATTTTGCTGGCACTGCTTGTTGCCGTGTCGCTTCAGGCACAGTATTTTGGAAGGAACAAGCCCAGGTATGAACAAATTGACTATCGGGTACACCAGACACCGCATTTTGAGATCTACCACTACTTAGATAATGATACCTTGCTGTACGCATTGGCCGAACAATCCGAACGCTGGTACCGCATCCACCAGGCGGTATTGAAAGACACCATTGTCGAACGGAATCCGCTCATTTTTTACAACGATCACCCCGATTTTCAGCAAACGAACACAATTTCGGGGGACATCGGCGTAGGAACGGGCGGCGTTACGGAGGCTTTCAAAAACCGTGTGGTCTTGCCATTGGCCATGTCGAACCAGCAAACGCAACACGTGCTGGGGCACGAATTGGTACACGCTTTTCAGTACAATATGGTACTAAACGGCGACTCCACCTCGCTCAATAACCTGTCGAACCTGCCGCTTTGGATGGTGGAGGGCTTGGCAGAATACATGTCCATCGGAAGCGTGGATGCGCAAACCGCCATGTGGATGCGCGATGCCGTCCTGAACGACGATGTGCCCACGCTTAAAAAACTGAACAACCCGCAGTACTTCCCTTACCGCTATGGACACACCTTCTGGGTGTTCGTCACGGGGTTGAAAGGTGACGAAATCATTGAGCCATTGTTTATGGCTACTGCCAAATACGGTTTTGAGGAAGCCTGTGAAAAGGTGATGGGCATGAGCAGCGAAAACTTGTCGGAACTTTGGGTCAGCCTGATTAAACGGCATTTTGGGAGCGCGCTGGGCGACAAAAAAGAACGCACCATTGGCAAAGCGCTCATCAATGATAAAAACGCCGGGCGCATGAATATCTCACCGGTGCTCAGTCCCAATGGGCAATTCGCCATTTTTCTTTCTGAGAAAAACCTGTTCACAACCGACCTTTTCTTAGCCGATGCCCGCACCGGGAAAATTATCCGCCAGGTGGCCAGTACGTTGAAAGATGGTCATATTGATGATTTTAGCTACATCGAATCGGCAGGAACCTGGTCGCCCGACAGCAAGCAGTTTGCCTTTGTCGGCGTAAGCCAGGGGGGCAATATCCTCATCATCAAGGAAGTCCAGACCGGGAAAACAATTCTGGAGACCCCGCTGGAAGGGGTGCCCGCATTTACCAACCCAGCTTGGTCGCCCGATGGAAAAACCATAGCGCTCACGGGCTTGGCCAACGGACAGGTTGACATTTTCACGTACAACCTCAAATCGAAAAAGGTTACGCAGCTTACGGAAAACCACTATTCGGAAATGCACCCTGCCTGGAGCGAAGACGGCAGTTTTCTTGCTTTCGCAACAGATGAACTAAGCATGAATCGCGGCAAGACCAATGGCAAATGGACGTTTAACCTGGCGACCCTGAACATGGCCGACAACCGCGTCAGCCATATTGACATTTTCCCCGGCGCTGATAACCTGAATCCAATACCCGACACGGCCAATAACATCATTTTCCTGTCGGACCGCGACGGCTTCCGCAACATCTACCAGTACGAACCGACTACCGGCAAGGTGTACCAGTTGACCGATTTGCTGACCGGCGTCAGTGGCATTACCTCGTATTCGCCGGCCATCAGTCTGGCGCGGCGCAATAACCGGATCGCTTACACCCATTACCTCAAAAACGGGTACAATATTTACCGGGCAAGGCTGGACGAGTTTCTGTACAAAGAGGTTGATCCGAAAGCCGTGGACATGAGCCCGGCGCACTTACCCCGCGTAAACCGCCAGGCCACCTCTTTAGTTGATGCCAACCTCGACATTCCTCAACTGCCTGGCGAACTGGCCAGCGATCAAATCAAAGAGCAGCCCTATAAATCGAAATTCAAGTTGGACTATGTCGGCGGTGGCGGTGGAATTGGCATTGGTACGAGCAATGCTTTCGGAACTACTTCGGGGGTTGCAGGCGGGATAGATTTGCTGTTCAGCGACATCATGGGGAACCACCAGTTTTTCAGCAGTTTAGCGCTCAACGGCGAAATCAGCGATATCGGCGGAACAGTGGCCTACATCAACCGAAAAAACCGGATCAACTGGGGCGCTTATCTTTCCCACACGCCTTACCGGAGCTTGAGTTTAGACAATATTGAGTTCGATTATCCGCTGCCCATTGGCGACGACCTTTTTTTAAGGACAGACCGCTATGAGTTCAGCGTTTACCGACTTTTTGAAGACCAATTGGGCTTTTTTGCGCAGTATCCGTTTTCTACCACAACCCGGGTTGAAGTAGGTGCTTCCGGATCCATTTACAGCAACCAGCTCACCAAATTGATCAACTACTATGATGATTTCGGCAACCTGATCAAGCAGGACCGCACCAAATTGGATGCGCCGCCCGCGCTGAATCTCGTCACCGCCGAAGCGGCTCTGGTAGGCGACAACAGCTTTTTTGGCATGACGGCGCCACTTCAGGGACAACGGTACCGTTTAGGTGTGGAGCAGTATTTCGGGGATTTCAACTTTACGGCGTTGACTGCTGATTACCGCATCTATCGCTTTTACAAACCGGTCGCTTTTGCGTTTCGGGCCATGCACTATGGGCGCTATGGCGCGGGCAGCACCGAGTTGAATCCTTTGTTTGTAGGAAATCCCTGGTTCATCCGCGGATACAACTCCAACACGGCACTCGATCTGTTTTTGCAAAATGATTATGTGTTCGATCAGTTGCTGGGCAGCAAGTTGCTGGTGGCTAATTTTGAAGTGCGCATTCCGTTCACCGGCCCGAAAAGACTGGCATTGATCAAATCGAATGTCCTGCTGACCGACCTTAACTTCTTTGTAGATGGTGGCGTGACCTGGTTCGATTACGACCAGTTCGGCATTGACGAGCCGCAGTTCAACGGGGAATTCACGGTATATCCGGTTCAGCCGGTGTTCAGCGCAGGTGCTTCTTTGCGGATCAACCTGTTCGGCGCGATGATTCTGGAGCCATATTACGCCATCCCGCTGCAAAAGAATGGAAAAGGGGCCTTTGGGTTGAACTTGATTCCGGGCTGGTAGTCACCAGCTTTAGCTGGTAGACTCAAAGTCATGCGGGCCTCCGCGGTCTCCTGTACATTGATTTACACGAGTTTCGCAGAGGCCCGCTGAGTTTCGCGAAGGGTTTTATTTTTTTAATGCCATCACAAAATACCCTCCAACAATTGCAAAAACCGACCCTACAAGAACAAAAGCCGGCCAACTACCCAATTGAGCGCCCGCCGACAAAGCTGTCCGCAGGATGAGCCAAGTCAGTCCCAGCAACCCCCAAACCACAGCGGCTTTCATAACAGCAATCAAATGCCGCGCCAGTCGGTATTGCCGTTCCGCATTTTCTGGCGTGATGCGCACGGGGTAATTGATATTTTTTGAAGACTGTATCACTAAGGTCATGGTCACATAAATAAACAAAGCTATTCCTGGAAGAACCAGAATCGTGGCCTTTCGGCCCCAGCCGTCGGCTTCCCCTGCCAGGTTGAAGTGGATGGGAATGGTATCGGGCAGTTTTGACCAATAAACTGCGATCAGAATTAGGAGTAAAGCAAGCCCGGTAAGCGCCAGCGCATCGCATATCTTTTCCAAAACAGATTTTTTCAAATTGATGTTTACTGAATCTTTCATAACAACTTGAATTTTAATAATCTAATCCAAAAATCAACTTGAGTTGATACGTAAATCCTTATCCCTAAAAACCTGGGAAACGTTAATTTCTTTCTAAAGTACGAAAATATTCGTAAATAAATTTGCACTTACGAAAGTCTTCGTATATACTTGCAGTGCGAAACCAATCAGACACTATTATACAAATTGGTGCAACGCATCGCTAAAATCACCCGACTTTACATGATGATGGCCCCAAAACCAGATGAAGCCAAAGTTTTTATCTCTAAACACCGAAAATAATGGAAATTCCCAAGCCTACCGAAGCAGAACTGGAAATTCTTCAGGTCCTATGGCAATTTGGCCCTTCCCCGGTGCGCTTCGTCAACGAGAAACTCAACGAGCAGCGCGAGGTTGGATACACCACCACGCTGAAGTTGATGCAGATCATGGTGGACAAAGGCCTTGCCATTCGGAATACCGACCAGCGCAGCCACATTTACGAAGCAGCAGCCAGTGAAGAATCAACCAAAACAAGGCTGTTGGATCAGTTTGTTGACGCCGCCTTTAACGGTTCGGCCATGAAAATGGTGATGCAGGCGCTGGGCCAGCACCAGGCCTCCCAAAAAGAATTAGATGAAATCAAAGCCTTGATTGAACGCATTGAACGCGACGGACAATAGTTCATTGTACCGCCGAACTCCGATTCGGCGGAGTAGCATGACAGTAGTTCATCTATTGTACCGCCGAACTCCGATTCGGCGGAGTAGTGTGACAATATATTTTAGCACAAAGCACCCGTTTTGATCATGACAATTGCACAAATCTTATCGGAAGAAGTGGTTCATGCCTTAGGCTGGACCGTCATTCACTCCCTTTGGCAGGCGGCATTGCTGGCTGCTGTGGCCGGAGTAGGCATGTTGCTGATGCACCAGCGCCCGGCGCGCGAACGCTATTTATTGTCCGGGAGCGCACTCGCCGGGGTTTTCGTTTGGGCCATCATCACTTTTTTCAACTACTACGAACCAGCAGTTGAACTTCCCGCTGTGGTGATTGTCTCCGGCGAAATGACGGCTTTGCCGCTGACATCTTCAACGGGCGACTGGTCTGGCGGCATAGCCGAACAATTCAGCGCCTATTTCAGCCGCAACGCTCCGCTCATCGCAACTTTATGGATGCTGGGAATGACCTTCTTTTTATTAAGAATGCTCGGCGCATTGATGTATGCCAACCAATTGAAACGCCGCCATGTCAGCCCTTTATCGGAAAAATGGCAACAAACCCTGCTCCATTTTGCCCGGCGCATTGGGATCAGGCAGGCCGTGCGCCTGCTGGAGTCAGCGGCCATCAAAACGCCCATGACCATCGGCTACCTCAAACCGGTCATCCTGCTACCTATTGGTATGGTGAACAACCTGTCGCCACAACAAGTGGAGGCCGTGCTGGCCCACGAGCTGGCCCATATTTACCGAAGCGACTTCTTGGTCAATATTTTTCAGGCAATCATTGAAACGCTCTTCTATTTCAACCCGGCTGTATGGTGGCTGTCGGCTGCCGTGCGCGCTGAGCGGGAAGACTGCTGCGACGATATTGCCATATTGCATTGCAACAATTCACTCGACTACGCCAAAGCATTGGTCAGCGTTCAGGAATGGGGACGCCCCCGTTCCAATTTTGCCTTAGCCTTTTCCGGTGGCAAAAACCGATTGCTGAACCGTGTGCGGCGCATATTAAATCATCCGCAAAACAAATCAAACATTATGGAGAAGTTCACAGCCACCTGTCTGTTGCTCCTGGCCGTATTGGCGCTCACCGTCAGCGCCGCATATCCCGACCAGCACGCTGCTGACACAACAACATCCATGTCCGATGTTGCAGCCGAAACGCCGATCGTTCCAACGGATTCCCTGCCAAAGGGCAATGCCCGTGTCAATCTGGAAAAAAATGGAAAATCGTTAGAAGCGAAGGTCAAAGATGGGGTCATCACTTACCTGAAAGTGGACGGTAAAGAAATCCCGCCCTCAGATTACTCCCAGTACGAAAGCATGGTGGAAGAAGCCTTCGGGGAAGCGCCACTACCTCCACTACCGCCCATGCCTCCGATGCCGCCTACAGCTCCGATGGCGCCGATGGCCCCAATGCCGCCCATGCCACCGGTTCCTCCTGCGCCCCCGGCAGATTTTTGGGGCGATGGTGCTACCCACATCATCAAAGAGCTGGATGCCAACGGCAATACCTTTTTCAAAATTGAACGCCCAGATGGTGCCGCACCTTTTGTTTTTGAATGGAATGATGAAAATAAAACCTTCAAGCTGAATGGGGAGCTTTTTGAAAAAGACCATTTATTTCCCAATCCCAGCGTTGCAGAAGGACATTACCTGAACCTGCTGAAAGAAAAGGAACTTGCAAAAGCGCTGGCAGAAGGATTCCGGGAAGATGCCCTGTTCAAAGCAGAAGAATACAAAGCCTTGAATGAAGCGCAGCGGGAAGCAATGAAGGAGCGCAAAAAAGAATGGAAAGCGCTGGAGAAACAACACAAAGAAAAGTGGGGTGAACACCGCCTGCAGTTGGAACTGGCTGCACGTGAACTCGCGGAAATGGGCGAGGGTTTTGCCTTTGCACCGCCACATATAGACGGGAACATCTGGGGGTATTTTGAAGACGGCGGACGGGTTGACAGAACGATTGAATCTGCCTTTGAAAAAGCCTTAGTCAAAGACGGCCTGATCCAAAACACAGAGAACTACACGATGGAACTCACAGGAAAAGGGATGAAAGTCAACGGCAAAAGGCAGCCCGACGAAGTTTGGGAAAAATACAAAGCCATTTACCGCAAGGTTTCCGGTTTTGAATTGAAAGGCAAGAGTAAAATTGTGGTGGAGAAGGACGAAGCGCAGTAGGTATTGCATAACAAAAAAATAGCGGCGGCAGTGTTTTAGGAAGCACGATTTATCGTATTATAGACTCTGCCGCTGCGACACTCCAACATCAGAAACTCCCTCTATATCTACATCTACTTTTTAACAAGATACTCTGTGATTCTTGATTGCAGGAGCCGCACATCCTCAAAGGTTAACACCAAGCCTTCAAAATCAAGTAATTCTATCAAATCAGGAGCAAGTTTGAGTTTGCCGTCATTGTATTTCAGCTTCTTAAATTTGCCTTGTTTTTGATACCTAAAATAGCGCGATAAAATTGTGTTGAGTACCCGAGCAGGGTTACGGATACTGTCTGGGGAGATTCCTCCCAGATTTTCATCTTCTTGAATCTTCTTGTCCCCATATTTAATTTGTGCAAAACACTGCTCGATTTTATCCGGCTGCGACAAAATCCAAGCCTCCATTGCTTGTACCATAAAGAAAACACGATCTGCTAAAGGTATCAAGCCATATTCCTTTATACGAGCGTCGCGTTTGGAAGTGGGAGCATCTAAATCAACCAGCAGTATTGTCTGTTCATTTACAATGGCTGTATCTTTGAAAAAGATAACAGTTTGATTGATGCCACTTCCGTTTTGAATGACAATACGCAAATCATCATTAGAAAAAACAGATGAAAATAGACGCCGAAAACTTTCTCTAAACCGTTGGCTATTCCCCATCATTTGGGCGTTATGATTGCTATGCTCTAATAGAGCACCTTCAACGTAAATTGTAATTTCTACCACCGGACTCCTCCTATTTTACCGCTTAACCATAGCTGGCCAGTCAACGAATCTCCTTGCCAATCCTTAAAATCATCTATCGATTTGCTCAAGACCCTGGTTTGGTTATTTTTATCTTTTTCAAAAATTAGACAGTCCTCCAGCTCGAAGTCGTTTAATAAAAGCGGTGAGTGTGTGGCAATAATCATTTGCGTACCATCCTGAGCCGCATATTTGATGCCTTTAGCAATAGTATGAATCATGTCCGGGTGTAGTCCTGTTTCAGGTTCATCTATACAAATTACCCCTCCTCTGTTTGAATTGTAGAAAATTGCTAGATGCAAAAGGAAACGCAGTGTTCCGTCTGAAATATGCTCAACAGTAATCGCCTTATCCAAACCATATTCTTTCAAAGAGAGTAATGTACTTCCAGCTCTGGGGGTAGTAAAAACCAATTCTCGAACTTGCGCATTGACCAATTTAAGTTCTTCTATTATCTTATCATACACTCGAACTTGGTTGCCGCTTATGTGGCTCAGTAAACTTGTAAGGTTTTTACCATCGGGTAAAAGCTTTTGCTCTGAAAAATAAGGTGATAATCCTCTAACAGGGCTGCTAGGCGTAGTATCAAAATAATCATACACTATAATCTGGCTAACAGCTTTTTTCAATGTAAATATAGGGTAATAACGCTCAGGGTCGGATAATTGACGTAATAGTAATTCCTTCGGATTTAAAACGTCCAGGCGGCTTAATTTGATTTCGTTGTCTCCTCTTTCCGAAACGACTGCTTTTGCGTCTTCCTTCTTTAAATATGTAAATGGAGCCTTTTCGCTTTTGGCATTTTCAGACCAAAGCCGTTCTGAAATAGAATAATCGCCCAGGCTGCCCAATCTTCTTATCTTGATTTGATAAAATGGGTTGCTCCGAAATAAAAAGGATGAACCATTAAGACTTTTTTTGAGTACATCTTTATCGAATTCGAAAGTAAGGCTGATCTCCTGAGTGTCAGGATTGCTAAAATTGACTATATTTTCGAACCCGCTCCATTTTCTATTGAGAAGTTCTTCCATCCCCTCTCCAACTACACTTTCGTACAATAACCGGATTGCTTTGATAAAATTCGATTTGCCTGTTCCATTTACCCCCATCAAGATGTTGACATCATTATTTAGTCGGATGGAAAGGCGATCCTGGAAACTAAAAAAATGCTCAAGAGTGATATTTTTGATCATGCGTAGCCTTTTGATGCATAAATGTCGTAAAACTTGAAGAATAATCCACTACCCCTCCGCCAGCGTCTCCGAAATATCCGTCCTCCCGGCCATAATAGCAGGAATCACCGCGGCCAGCATGCCAATGAGGAGCGCGCCTGCCAACAAAATCCATTCTTCTTTTAGAAAAACCCAGCCGGAAAAGGCATAGCGATAAGCGTCTTTCATAAGGCCAGACAAGATGGCCATTCCTCCGTGGCTCAGCAGCAACCCAATGATGCAACCCAACACCGCCAGCAACAACCCTTCCAGAATAATGAGAAAAAACAGGCGGGAACTCGAAGCCCCCATCACCCGCATAAGCGCCAATTCGTAGCGGCGCTCTTTGAGGGAGGAAAACAGCGAAATAAAAATACTAAGCCCGGAAACGAGGATAATGGCAAATGCCAAAGCCTGAAGCGCATCTACTCCGACCCCCATATTGGCGTAAAGCCGGTTGATTTCAAAAGCGGGCATAGCCGCCTGCATGTCGGTATTTTCATTGATCGAGCGCCCCATATTGAGGGTTTGAAAGTTGCGGCTTTTGAATTGAATCAGCAACGAAGTGATGTCTCTGTCTTCAAATTCAATCAACGGCCTGGAATCGTCGGCATGCGCTTCGTGCATGGTGGTGTCAGCGTTTTCTTCGGCGGCGTGTTCGTGAACAGCCCAAATGGTTTGGGTATTGGTCAGAATCAACTGATCCACCACCGATCCGCTTGGCTTCAGAATGCCCACAACGGTAAAATCGCCATCGTGTTCCATGTCCATGTCCTTTTCTGAAGCGAACCCGTGCGAACTTTGGAACTGATCGCCGACTTTCAATCCTAAATCAGCGGCAACGGTAGCGCCAATAGTCGTTTCCCAGGTTTTTTTCCACTTTTTCCCTTCCTGGATTTCGGCGTTGTACAGCCCAAGGATGTCGTGGGTGGTGCCTACAATCCGGTAGTTTTTATAGTTGTCGCCCATTGACAAAGGGATCGCCGCTTTGATCAGTGGGTGCCCGGGGCGCATGAAAGGTTTTGCTTCTTTGATGGAAATATTGCCCGTGGGCGAATCCACATGGTACATGCTGCACAGGATGAGCTGAAGCGGGCTGCCCTTGGCGCCAATAACGAGGTCTATGCCTGCCAAGTTTTTGTCAAACTTTTCCTGCAGTTGTGAACTCAGCAGCAACAACAGCGAAATCAGTCCGGTCCCCAGTGCAAACAGAATGAGATTCAGCGACAGAGAAAGCGGTTTGTTGGTCAGGTTTTTCCAGCTAAGTTGAAACAAGTTCATAATGGGTTGCCTTGTGAGGGTTACAGGTGAATCTGATTGCGGAATGCCGCTTTCAGGCGACTGTCGTGCGTGACAACTAACAAAGTTGCAGCAACAGCTGCCGCCTGCTCTTCAAGCAGGTGAATCACTTCGTTGCAGTTCACATCATCCAATGCCGAGGTCGGTTCGTCCGCCAAAATAATCGCAGGTTGGTTGACCAATGCACGCGCGATGGCCACCCGTTGCTGTTCGCCGGCGCTCAGCCGATCGGGCTTCGAACGGTATTTGTGGCCAACATTCAGGCGTTCCAACAGTTCCCGGATCCGGGCTTTGGACGCCGGCGCGCCGGCTAATTGTTGAGCAAGCAGCAAATTTTCCTCCACGGTCAGCGATCTTACAAAATGCGCCTTCTGAAAAATAATCCCCACCCGCTGTCCTCTGAATCGGTCCAATGCAGACCCTTTCAGATTGGCTATATTGGTGCCATCTATGTTTACGACACCGCCTTTTGGCGTTAACAAGCCGCCAAGCAGGTGCAGTAAAGTGGTTTTACCACTCCCGGATTGCCCCAACAGCAGCCAGTGTTCCCCTTTTTTACAATCAATATCCGGGAACTGCAACTGGTTTCGACCATCATAACTATAATAAAGCGCTTTGGTTTGCAGCATGAAATGCACTTTTGACGAAAATGAAAAAAGCCGTTAACGGCGGCATGAATCGAATGTTCAGCAAATTTATTAAATTTGTCAGGATCAAACACCGCTTTTTCATGCTGTCAACAACATTCTGCAAAACCGCCTTCGGTTGCTTCGAAATCAAGGGAAGCATGTTGGGGATTCAGTCGGTTCATTGGGCAGCCAATGCACCTGCTGATGAAGTTGGTAATTTGCACCCAATTGTGCAGGAATGTGTTCTGCAATTACAGGAATATTTTGAAGGCAGGCGCAGGGCGTTCGACCTTCCTTTAGACTGGGGTGGCGCCACTGATTTTTACAAATCCGTGTGGCGCGCTTTGCTTGAAATTCCCTACGGCCACACGACCAGTTATTCAGCTATTGCTGAAAAAATCGGCTCACCCGATGCGGTCCGTGCCGTTGGATTGGCCAATCGCAACAACCCAATTGCCATTATCGTCCCCTGCCACCGGGTCATCGGAAAAAGCGGCAACCTTCAGGGTTACTTTTACGGCCTCGACATGAAACGCCGCCTGCTGGAGCTTGAAAACCCGCAGTCTTTTGCCCGCCAGGGCAGCCTGTTCTGACACAATCCCGCCAAATACAGCCAATAACCTTATCTTTATGGCTGCAAAATGCCCTATATGATTTATAAGACCATTGTAGAAGCTAAAAAGAAAGGGGAAAAGCTTTTTGCGGTGCTCATTGATCCGGACAAAACAGCCGATGACAGCCTCGACAAATTGCTCGAACTGGCGATGTCCGCCTCAACAGATTTGTTTTTAGTGGGCGGGAGTTTATTGGTTCATAACCGCCTGGATGCCTGCATCCGGCGCATTAAAGAGACCTGCAATATCCCGGTAGCCTTATTCCCCGGCAGCAGCCTGCAACTCAGTAATCGGGCCGACGGCATCTTGCTGCTCTCCCTGATCTCCGGGCGAAACCCTGAATTGTTGATCGGCCAGCATGTGATTGCCGCACCTTTTCTGAAGCAAAGCGGCTTGGAAATCATCCCAACGGCCTATATCCTGATAGATGGCGGTGTTCCAACCTCCGTGTCCTATATGAGCAATACCACGCCCATCCCGGCCAACAAGGAAGACATTGCGCTTTGTACGGCAGTGGCCGGAGAAATGCTGGGACTTAAACTCACTTATTTAGACGCAGGTAGCGGCGCCCGCATTCCTGTTAGCGAACGCATGATCCATTCAGTGAGCAGTGCGATTGGAACGCCCCTCATCGTTGGCGGCGGCATCCGCACGCCGGAAAAAGCCTATGCCGACGCGCGCGCAGGCGCCGATGTGATCGTTGTGGGAAATGCGTTGGAGTCTACACCGGCACTCCTGCTGGAAGTTGCTGCGGCCGTTCATTCCGGCAGTGTAACGAAAGTGAATTAATTCAGCTTAAAAGGAGCAAGCAGCTGAAATTCAGGAATTTGCACTTCAAAGTTGGTGCCATCTGATTTTCTTTCAAACAAAAAAACGCCGAACATTTTGCCAATTTCAGTGGGAATGGGGCACCAGGAAACGTACTGGTGTTTTGCACCTGGTTCCAAAACCGGTTGTTGGCCCACGACGCCTTCGCCTTCCACCTCGCGGGCAACGCCTGTCGCTTCAACGATGTGCCAATGCCGGCGAAGGAGTTGTGCTGTTTCGGTACCCAGATTTTCTATAGTAATGCGGTAGGCAAATACGAATTTCATTTCCAAAGGCTTGGAATAGCTTTCCTGATAGAAAGGTTCGGCGCTAACCTTGATGCCATTGGTAATGAGCGTCTCCATAATTATTGGTTTAGAAAACTGGCAGCCACAGTTTTAGCTTCTGCCAGCACACGTTCCAATACATCATTAACTAACACAATATCAAATTTGTTTTCCCAGGTCAGTTCATCAGAAGCGCGGGCTATGCGTTTGCGCAGGCTTTCTTCGCTTTCGGTGCGTCGCTGGCGCAGGCGTTCAAACAAAACTTCCGGCGACGGCGGTTTCACGAAGACCGTAAGCGCTTGTTCGGGGAAGCTTTTTTTGAGATTGACCGCGCCACGGACATCAATGTCAAAAATAATATCCCGGCCATCAGCCCACAGCCGCTCAATCTCACTGCGCAATGTTCCGTAGAACTGATTTTCGTAAACCTCTTCCCATTCTGCAAACGCACCGGCCTCAATACGGGCTTTGAAATCTTCTACAGAGATGAAATTGTAGTCCACTCCGTCCACTTCATGGGCACGCCGCTCCCGGGTCGTAGCCGAAACAGAAAAGGCTAAGTTACTAAAATGTTGCAAAAGGTGGCGTACGATTGTCGTTTTTCCTGCACCGGAAGGCGCCGTTACGATTAATAATTTGCTCACAGAACGCGGATTAGCTGTTATTAGTTATTGGTTACTGGTTATTAGTTACTAGTTGGGGGGTTGCGTGAAAGGTTCGTGTACTAGCTTACTGAAAAACCTACACCAGGTTGGCGACCTGCTCTTTAATTTTCTCTAACTCATCTTTCATGCCCACTACTAAGCGTTGAATGTCAGATGAATAAGCTTTAGCGCCCAGTGTGTTGATTTCCCGTCCGATTTCCTGGCTGATGAAACTCAATTTCCGGCCTTGAGAAGTCTTGGCGCCCATTTCTTCCAAATAGTATTTGCAATGCTGCTCCAGCCGGACTTTCTCCTCCGTAATGTCCATTTTTTCGAGGTAGAACAGAATTTCCTGCTCAAACCTGCTTTCATCTATTTTGTCTTTGCCGAGGTGCTCTTCCAGGTTTTGGTGCAGGCGTTGCCGCAAAATCGGAATGCGGTCCTTTTCAAAAGGATCAATGCCCGCTAAGTAGCCAAGGATGTTGTTCACCCGAACCCGCATATCGTCTTCCATGGCTTTTCCCTCGGTACGGCGGTAATCCGTAAGCTGCCCGGTTGCTTTGTCTAATACCTTGAGCACTTCCGCCCATTCTTCCTCATCAATGTTGTCCTCCTCGGAAGACACCACATTCTGGATGCGCAGAATGGTTTGGATGATGTCGCCTTTATCAATTTTCAATTCGCCGGCCAAAGCGGACAGCTCTTCATAATACCGTCGGAACAAAGGTTTGTTCAGGCCGAAACCATCGCCGCCTGCCACAGATTTCACTTCAATGAGCATGTCAATTTTTCCTCGCTCTAAGCGTTCGAGCGTGATTTTGCGGAGTTCGGTATCCTTCTCCCGGTAGTTGCTGGGGATTTTGAGCCTCAGGTCGGTGAACTTGCTGTTGAGCGATCTGATTTCTACCAGGATGGTTTTGTCTCTGAAAGATTGCGATACGCGCCCGTAACCGGTCATTGAAAGCAGCATAAGGAAGCAGG
>JBJXFD010000674.1:0-11794 GCA_046153985.1 Saprospiraceae bacterium | reverse complement strand
GGTGGACGGGCCGTCAACCGTCTACCGTCAACCGTCAACCGCAAAACTATGTATCCCGACCTCTCCTACTTACTCCACGACGTCTTCGGCACGCAGCCGGACAACTGGGCTTCCATTTTCAAGACTTACGGACTTTTTCTCGTGCTGGCCATCTTGACCGCTTCGCAGATCTTGTATTGGGAATTGCGGCGAAAAGCCACCGAAAAAATCTTCCAGTCGAGCACTGTTGAAAAAACGGAAGGCCAAAAACCGGAAAAGCAGGACTACCTATACAATGCTTTCTTCGGCTTTTTGTTGGGGTATAAAGGACTCTATGCTGCGCAACACTTTGAAGCCTTGCAACGCAACGCAGACGAAGTTTTACTTTCAACTACAGGGAACTGGTGGGGCGGCCTCCTGGGCGCCCTGATTTTTGCAGGCTTAAAAGGCTGGGAGGCTTACCGGTTGCGGAATACCCGTCCGGAAGTGCGCACTGTCGAAATCTACCCGCACGACCGAATCGGACAAATTACCCTCATTGCGGCCATTTCCGGTGTAATCGGAGCCAAGGTGTTTTATGTTTTCGAGGATTTTTCTTCTTTTCTGGAGCATCCGGCAAAAACGTTTTTTTCCGGCAGCGGCCTCACCATCTACGGCGGCCTCATCGGCGGATTTCTTGCAGTGAGCTGGTATTTACGGCGCCACCGTATCCCGCTCGTCCCGATACTCGACGCTGTGGCGCCAGCACTCATCATCGCTTACGGCATCGGGCGTTTGGGTTGCCATTTTTCGGGCGACGGCGATTGGGGCATCGTTGCTTCCGCCCAACCAGCCTGGTGGTTCCTGCCCGACTGGCTCTGGAGTTTTGATTATCCGCACAACATCCTGCGCGAGGGCATTCCCATTGAAGGTTGTCAGAACAACTACTGTATGCGGCTTGCAGCAGCGGTTTACCCTACGCCCTTGTACGAAACGACTATGGCCTTTGCAATTGGTGGCATCCTGTGGTTTGCACGAACACGTTTTAAAATTGCCGGCATGGTTTTTTTCCTCTACCTCGCCCTCAACGGGCTGGAGCGTTTCTGGATCGAAAAAATCCGCGTGAATAGCAAATACGACCTCGGTTTCCTACAAGCAACGCAGGCAGAGATCATTGCAACGCTGTTGTTTGTGATCGGCGTAAGCGGAATGGTGTGGTTGTGGAAGAAGCGGGGATCGGGGAAGATTATGTAAAATGGCAAATTGGAAACATGAGTCATCCCGAATTTTTTGGTTGAGGTGCAGCGCACCAAAAACCTTTGTAGATCACAAGAATCAAGGGTAGTGAGGTGCATCGCACCGCAATCTTGGCATGTTGTGGCAGCCGTTGTCACGGTGCGCTGCACCTAAATCCACCTGTTATGATCAATATCTACAAAAATTTTGGGTGCGCTGCACCAGTACGACACCTAAAAACGCCAAAACATGACATAATGTGTCTAAAAATTCACGATGACTCATGTTGCTGCTTGCTTTTTAAAACCACTAATCCCTTGAAAGGATCGAAAGCAGGCGAAGAATTTCCAGATACAGCCAAACGAGCGTAACCAGCAAGCCTACCGCCGAAAACCACTCCATATAAGCCGGTGCGCGATACATTTCTCCTTTTTCAAAGTTGTCAAAATCGAGCAGCAGGTTCATCGCAGCGATGGCAATGATGACTAAGCTGATGCCGATGCCAATCGGGCCGGCCTGGTGCAGGTAAGGCATCGTGACGCCAAACATAGACATGACAATCGCAACCACATAAACCAACGCAACTGCGCCGGTGGCCATCATGACGCCTACGCGGAGTTTGTTATCCACCTTGATGATGCGCGATTTGAAAATGAACAGCATGGTAAAAAATACGCCAAACGTCAGAGAAACCGCCTGAAAAATGATTCCGTCGAGCATGCTGGCGTAAATTGCAGAGACGGCGCCAACGAACAGCCCTTCCAAACCGGCATAAATTGGCGCCAGTGTTGGCGACATGGCCGGGCGGAAAGACATAATGAGAACGACAACGAGACCGCCAATAGCGCCTCCCCAGAGGAAAAGTGAGCTTGGCATGGTGAAGCCCACTGCGGCGGTGGCCAGCATGATGAGCCCAAGAATCAAAGATTTGTTGATGGCGCCCTGAACGGTCATCGTAGCGCCGCCAGTCAGCGCATTTTCCTGAGAAGCCTGCATGTAGGCATTTTCTTTCATTACAGGATTGCGGGATTCAAAAAAGCCTTTTCTGTTACTCATAAGTTGAAAGGTTTTGATTTTGTACCTGCAAGATAAAGCAAATTTTCATTTGCAACAAGCAAGGTTATTTTTCAATTGATATGATATAAAACAACAAAAGACTTCTCCCGGATTCAGAAGAAGTCTTTTTAACGTCGTACTCAATCAACTTAACGTCGAAAATGTACAATTCTCCGTCTTGTTATTTAATGACGTACCGAACGCTCAACGCGCCATAGCCGCCACCAAAACCGCTGCCATAACCATTAACGAAGAAAATGGGCAGCCAGTCCAATGAAACGTTGACCGGCGCACTGTCAAATTTGTAGTCTAAACCGAGTGCTCCTAAAATCCCGATACTTGTGCTGCCATCGCCGACAAAGTTATCGTCGTAATTCCAGAAGAAAGCAGATAGCCCACCACCTGCAAACCAGCTCAACCCGTCAACGCTTGAAATAGGCGAGTGATGCTGGTAAGTCGCTCCGACGTTGAACCAGTTGTAGAACGCATAAGAGCGGAAACCTGCAAATGCTTCGATGGCGCCCTGCTCGCTGATGAAATGCTTGTAGGATACCGAAGTCGGATAACCAAGGCGTAAGCCAATAGCAGAAGTGTAATCCTGGGAAAAGGCGGCAAAGGTGACCCCCAATGCCAGAGCCAATGTGAAGATGACTTTTTTCATAAAATTTGTTGATTTTAGGTATTGAATGCCGCAAATGTACGGTCAGATTCATCTATTTGGTAATCCAATTAGCGGAATTTTTACCAGAACAGGTTTCCCATAGACGAATTTGACTAAAACGACGAGCAACACCTTTTCAACTCCAGGATTCCTTCGCGCACCCCGAAAAAATTATCATCTTTGTCTGAGCGCATATTTTTGCAATCCCAAACAAGCCTGTTTCCGATCCTTCTGATTCATCCAAAATAATGAAGCATGCCGGAAGAGTCCATTCTTAAAGCAAAATTTTCCGCCTTAGAACGGCAAAAAAACATCTACTTAGCCGGCATCAGCGGCCAAAGACCAGCCATTCCAATCCATCCGGATGAACTGGAACGCCAGGCAAAAGAAAGGATGACGCCGGAAGCGTTCGCTTATGTTGCAGGCAGCGCAGGCTTAGAGCGGACTGCCCTCCAAAACCGCGATGGCTTTGGGCGCTGGCAGATCGTTCCGCGGATGCTGCGCGACGTTTCTCAATGCGACCTGAGCACGGAATTGTTGGGCATGAAAATGCCAGCGCCGCTGCTGACCGCGCCGATTGGCGTCCTGGAAATGGCGCACCCTAAAGCTGATCTGGCCGTTGGCCGGGCTGCCGCAACGCTGGGGATTCCCATGATTTTTTCCAACCAGGCTTCCGTGCCGATGGAAAAGGTGGCCGCAGCGATGGAAGACGGGCCGCGCTGGTTCCAGTTGTACTGGAGTAAATCGAACGATTTGGTGGCTAATTTTGCGCATCGGGCCGAAGCTTGCGGTTGCCGCGCCATTGTGATTACGTTAGATACCACCATGTTGGGATGGCGCACGCGCGACTTAGACCTGGCATATTTGCCGTTTTTGCGCGGCAAAGGCATTGCGCAATACACTTCTGACCCTGTTTTTCAACGCCTTTTAGACGAACCGGACGACGCGTCAAGCCCGCAGCCCAAACGCCGTCTGACCTGGGATACCGTCGTTTCCTTATCCGAATTGCTGCGCGCTTATCCAGGCGGTTGGTTCGATAATTTTCGATCAGGACGCGCCCTGAAAGCCGTCCGAAAATTCATCAATATTTACACCAATCCTTCCCTCAACTGGAATGATCTGGCTTTTTTGCGGCAGCAAACCAAACTCCCCATCCTGCTCAAAGGGATTGTGCATGCGGATGACGCCCGCCTCGCGCTCGACCACGGCATTGACGGCATCATCGTTTCCAACCACGGCGGCAGGCAGGTAGATGGCGCCATTTCTGCCATTGAAGCGCTTCCCAACGTGGTCGCTGCTGTAAACGGACAAATTCCGGTGCTGATGGACAGCGGTATCCGTACCGGCGCGGATGTGTTTAAAGCATTGGCGCTTGGCGCAAAAGCCGTTTGCGTGGGTCGGCCTTATGTTTATGGATTGGCTCTTAACGGGGAAGCCGGAGTTCGGGAAGTTCTGGAGAACCTGATGGCTGATTTTGAGCTGACCATGCGGTTGTCGGGCTGTCGTTCGATCGCGGAGATTAGTTCGGAGATGGTGAGGGAGAGACGGTAGGGGCGACCCTCGCGGTCGCCCTTGCGATGAAAATCAACATCTGCCGAATTGAAGTTCGGCGGTACAACAAAAAAAACATGGAAGACAATCAGAATATCGAAGACACGGTTCAACTGGTGGCGCAGGAGTTTGAATTAGCGCCGCATGCCGAATCGGAAATGACAGAAGAAGAACTCTTGCAGTTGCTTGCGGATTCCATTGCCGATATGATCCAGTATCGGCTGGAATATTTGCTGAGCCTGATGTACCGGCTTGACATTGACGAGCGGAAAGTGAGTCTTGCGCTTTCTCCATTGGCAGAAGAGCCGGCCAATATAGGCTTGGCTAAGCTGGTAATCGAACGGCAAAAGCAACGCGCGTTCACCAAAAAGCATTACCGCCAAAGGGAAATTACGGATGAAGACTGGGAGAATTAGATAAAGTCAGTGGTTATTGGTTATCTGTTATTAGTTATTGGTCTGTTCTCGCATCCTTTCCTGGTTGTTTGTTATTTGTTATTAGTGACTGATGACTAGCAGGTTGTGGGTTAATAGGTATCGCTATCCTGTTCTCGTCTAATAACCAGGAACAAATAGCCAGTAACCAATAAAGAACCCGGAATCGCGAACAGACCAATAACCAGTAACCGATAACCAGTAACCAATAAAGAACGCGGAATGGCGAACAGACCAATAACCAGTAACCAATAACCAGTAACTAATAACAAATAACCAGTAACAAATAACCAATAACCAATGCTTAAGCTCCTCTTCATCCCCGGCACCCGACCCGAAGTCATCAAACTGGCGCCGTTGATTCATGCGTTCCGGCAACAGCCGCAAGCGTTTGAGTGCCGGGTTTGTTTCACGGGGCAACACCGGGAGCTGGCGTTGCAGGCCTTTGATTTTTTTGGCATCCGGCCGGATTACGATTTGAACCTGATGCAGGAAAATCAGGGCCTTTCGGGCTTGACGACTTCTTTGATGACCGCTTTGGAGCCGGTTTTACAAAAGGAAAACCCTGACCTTGTTTTTGTTCAGGGTGATACCACCACCGCTTTTTGCGGCGCGTTGGCGGCATTTTATGCAGGCATTCCCGTCGCACATGTGGAGGCGGGATTGCGCACCGGACATATCCGCAGCCCGTTTCCGGAAGAATTTAACCGCATTGCCATCAGCAAAATTGCAACTTACCACTTTGCGCCAACGGATTCTGCCAGGCAAAACCTGTTGAGGGAAGGCATTCCGGACGCCGCCATTACCGTCACAGGCAATACGGGCGTAGATGCCCTGCTTTGGGCAAAAACTCAGGTTGAAAAGCAAAAAAGCCCGGAGTTGAAAGCGTTTCAGCAACAACTCGACCTTAAAAACCGGCAAATTGTGCTCGTCACCCTGCACCGGCGCGAAAACCAGGGCGCAATTATGGCGGGCATGCAAAAAGCCCTCGCGACCCTTGCTACGCGCTATCCGGAAGTGCTGTTCGTTTTGCCCGTTCATCCCAATCCGCAGGTGCGTTTGGCACTGGAACCTTTGGCCAATTTGCCGAGTATGCGGCTGACCCAACCTTTGTCGTATGAAATTTTCGTGTGGTTGCTTTCTGAATCTTATCTGATTCTCACGGATAGCGGCGGCATTCAGGAAGAAGCGCCTTCGCTGGGCAAACCGGTTGTTGTGCTGCGCGAGCATACAGAGCGACCGGAAGCGATTGAGGCGGGAACGGCTTTGCTGGCAGGGATTTTGCCCGAAGCAATCATTGAAACAGTCAGTAAGTTGCTGAACAACCAGGCGATGTATAACTCGATGGTAGAGCGATGCAGGCAAAATCCTTTTGGGGATGGGCGGGCTTGTGAGCGGATTGTGGCCAGGATAGCCTACAGGTAAAACAAAAATTCCCGCACCTGTGGGGCACGGGAAGATTTCCTTAAGTAAACTTTTGTTGACTTTTCGCTTTGCTTGATAACCGTGAATAATTTCATCACGGCGGTAAATCTAAGAATATCTTCCTGAATTAAATATGCAAATGTTTGTTAAATTCTTTTTAATATCGCGTTTGCGGGAGAAAGTAGAGGGAAGAGGGTAGAAAGTAGAAAGTATGCAATACCATCAGGGGAGAGAGAGCTCTCTTTCTACTTTCTACCTTCTACTCTCTACTTTGCCATTAATCTTCATAACCATATAACAATGCAAAAAGACTGGTCGAGAAGAGAACTGCTCCGGGCGATGGGGCTTATTTCATTAGGAGGCGCCGTGCCTGCTTCCACCTGGGCGAATATACCACTGGTTGAAAAAACGTACGGCGACGACGACGTGCAGGCGGCTTACGCGAAACCTGCCCGCAAAATCACCGCCATTGTTTTAGGGGCCGGCAGCCGGGGCAATGTTTACGGCAACTACGGCCTTGAGCACCCGGACGAATTAGACATTGTGGGCGTGGCCGAACCCATTCCGCTGCGCAACGAACGCTACGCAAAAAAGCACAACATCGAAGCCCAAAACCGCTTTGTGACCTGGGAACACGTTTTTGATGTGCCCAAATTTGCCGACGCCGTCATCATTACCACACCCGATCCGCTGCACTATGGCCCGGCCATGCGCGCTTTGGAAATGGGCTATGACTTATTGCTGGAAAAGCCCATTGCGCAAAGCTGGAAAGAATGCAGCGACATTCTGAAGCAGGCCAAAAAACACAACCGTATTGTGGCGGTTTGCCACGTACTGCGCTATTCGCCCTATTACCGCAAGGTGAAAGAAGTGATAGATTCCGGCGTGTTGGGCAAGATCATCAGCGTGCAGCATTTGGAACCGATCCAGCACGTACACATGTCGCACTCCTACGTGCGCGGCAATTGGCGGCGTGAAAAAGACACCAACCCAATCCTGATGGCCAAATCCTGCCACGACTTAGACATTCTGCGCTGGTGGATTGGCAAAAACTGCAATTACGTCAGTTCGTTTGGTTCCTTATCGTGGTTCCGCGTCGAAAACGCGCCGGAAGGCAGCACCGCCCGATGCACGGATGGTTGCGCCATTGAAGCCACCTGCCCTTATTCAGCCGTGCGTATTTACCACCGCGAACGCACCTGGCTGCACCATTTCGATTTACCGGAAGACAAAACCTTGCAGGGCGATGCGATTATGAAAAACCTGAAAGAAGGCCCGTATGGCCGCTGCGTGTACCGCTGCGACAACGATGTGCCCGACCACCAGATTCTGGCGATGGAATTCGACGACAACATCACCGTCAGTTTCAGCATGGAAGCGTTCACCAACTACGCAGGCCGGCGCACCCGCATCATGGGTTCGATGGGCGACATCGTAGGTGATGAGGAAGACCTGTACGTAGCCGATTTCCGAACGGGTGAAATCACAAAATGGAATACGAAAGAAAACTCAAAAATTAAATCCGGGCACGGCGGCGGCGACTGGGGTTTGGTGCGCGACTGGCTGAATGCAATTGACAAACAGGATGGCAGCTTGTTGACTTCAACCTTAGATGCTTCGATGGAAAGCCACCTCATGGCATTCATGGCCGAAAAAAGCCGGCACAACAGAACGGTAGAAAAGGTGAAACTATGATATGAAAAAGAAAGTCCACTGTATCCGGTTCACGCAGGATCGTTTGATTGCCCTCATGATTGAACACTACAAACCCGATCTGGTGGTCGAAATTCCGCGCAACGCGTGCTGGACGTTTGATTTTCACCGGGCGGGGGAGTTGATTGAAATGGGGAGGCAGGCTTACCAGGAAGCTATATTGGTAACAAAATTTTAAAAAATGTAGTTTATCACTAAACTGCTATTGAACCAATTACAGATTTTTGAATGATGTCAAACACTGCCTTATTGATCTTTGCGAGACATTGTTTCCCGCAAAGGGCGCCAAGGATACGCCAAGTCCGCAAAGCGTGACGCCCTCCTTAGCGTACTTTGCGAGACCTTCGCGCCCTTTGCGGGAAATTTTATACCTAAAGATCGAAAAGAGGTTGCCCACGCCTTCATTCTGGAGACCGCATAATTGAAACCTGAACTTGTTCTACTTCGGCACGATTATTCACATTCGTCAGCGCCTGAGGCTGCGCCGGCTCAATTAAATGCACTTCTGAATTCAAGAGTACCTTTCGCGGACAGGAATAACCTTGTGCCAAAAATTGCAGCAACACCGCATAACTTTTTGGCTCCCAGATGGCTATGAGCGGCTCCGGCATGCCGTCGTTGGGGCTGATAAAAGCAGTGGCAATCTGGCTCGTCCGGCGCTCTTGCGCCAATTGTTGCAGCGTCGGTGCATCGAGCAGCGGCAGGTCGCAGGCAATCACCACCCAGGCCACATCGGGGTGTTCGCGAAAAGCAGACAAGATGGCGCCAAAAGGCCCAAGCCCTTCAAACGTATCGGGTAAGGCAGCATAAGAAGAATCTAAAGACGCCACCTGGTCGGAGCGACAAGACAGGAACGTTTTTTCACAAAAAGCATCCAGCAGGTCGGCGGCGTGCTCGCGTTGTGGCTTGCCGTGGTAGTCCATCAAGCCTTTGTCTTGACCCATGCGCACGCTGCGGCCCCCGGCTAATACGAGACCATAGAGCGGCGGTGGTTGGAGTTGCTTTCGCAAAAAATCAGCAATGCCTTCATGATCTGCAATTTGCAGCACCGGGATCTGTTCCCACCCCGGCAAATGGTCTTTCAAAAACGGGTAAATCGCTTCGGCCCCTTCGGCCAGCAGAAACAATTGCACATTCCCGAGGCGGTCCAATTTTTTTTGCAGAGACTGCTCTTTGCGTTTGTCTATAATTACAATCTGCCGCGCCGCTTCAAAATGATTGCCATTCACCAGAATCAAATCCTGCTCATTGAACAAAGGCCGGAATTGAAAAGGGCCCATTCCCCTACCCCACTCAAAACGCCGGTGCGTAATTTTATCGGTATATTCCAGGGCAGCGCCACTGCCCAATGGCGTTTGCGGGGACATTTCGGCATCGTCCGCGCTTTTGTGGTCGGCATCCACATAAGCTACCTGAAATTGGTCGGAGAGAAGGCCGATGAGACTTTGCGCAAGGCTTTGGATGCTGCCGCAAGGTGCGCCGATAATGGCCCATTCGTTCCGGCCAAAATGACCGAGGTTGGGGCGTTTGAGTGCGGTATGTTTTTGGTGGGACATGAGGTGGTGGTTATTGGTTATTTGTTACTGGTTATTGGGCTGTTCGGAATTCCAGATTGGTTATTGGTTGTTGGAAAAGCAGATAATCGGTACAAATGAAACATCTTATTTTGAAAAAAGCTTAGATGGAGGTACGCCTACACCTCCGCCGCCAATCTCGCCGCCTGCTCAATCGCCCTTTTCGCATCCAATTCCCGCGCTTCATACGCCCCGCCGATGAGGTGAACGGGGATTCCCGCAGCTTTTAAAGGTTCCAACAATTCCCGCATCGGCTCCTGGCCTGCGCAGATGATGATGTTGTCCACTTTTAAAACCTGTGGCTGCCCTTTTATTTCAATGTGTAAACCTTCGTCATCTACGCGTTTGTAGGTGACTTCGCTCAGCATCTGCACCTTTTTCATGCGCAGGGCAGCGCGGTGGATCCAGCCGGTGGTTTTGGCCAATCGGTCGCCGGGTTTGCCTTTCGAGCGCTGGAGCAGGTAAATTTCGCGGGCTGCTGCTTCTGGTTTGGGTTTGGCGAGGGCGCCCCGGTTGCTGTACGACATATCCACACCCCATTCTTTCATGAAGGCCGCGACATTCGTGCTCGGCGATTCGCCCTGGTGGACTAAATACTCTGCCACATCGAAGCCAATGCCCCCAGCGCCGATGATGGCCACGGAGTTCCCAACCGGTTTTTGGTCGCGCAGCACTTCGAGGTAGCTCAGCACTTTGGGGTGCTGGATGCCTTCGATGTTCAGGGCGCGCGGACTGACGCCGGTCGCCACAATAACCTCATCAAACCCTTGCGCGCCCAGCATTTCGGTGGTTGCAATTGTATTCAGATGCAGCTGCACGCCGTGGACATCGAGTTGTTTGCGGAAATAGCGCAGCGTTTCGTAAAATTCCTCCTTGCCGGGAATGCGTTTGGCTAAGTTGAACTGGCCTCCGATTTCGCCACTTGCTTCAAAGAGGTGGACTTCGTGGCCGCGTTCGGCAGCGATGCTTGCAAAAGCCAATCCGGCGGGGCCTGCGCCAACTACCCCGATTTTTTTCTTGCGGGCGACGGGCGGGTAATTCAATTCCGTCTCGCGGGCTGCACGCGGGTTCACCAAACAGCTTGCCGTGTTGCGGTTAAAAATGTGATCGAGGCAAGCCTGGTTGCAACCGATGCAGGTATTGATTTCAGCGGCGCGATTTTCGGCAGCTTTTTTTACAAAATCCGGATCGGCCAAAAAAGGGCGCGCCATCGAAACCATGTCGGCGCAACCGTCAGCTATAATTTGTTCGCCCAACTCCGGCGTATTGATGCGGTTGGTTGTGATGAGCGGAATGCCCACTTTGCCCATCAGGCGTTTGGTGACCCAGGCAAAACCGCCGCGTGGCACCATCGTGGCAATGGTTGGAACCCGCGCTTCGTGCCAGCCGATGCCCGTGTTGATGATGGTGGCGCCCGCCGCTTCGATTTCGCTGGCTAAGTACTCTACTTCATCCCAGGAGCTGCCATCTTCCACTAAGTCCAACATGGAAAGCCGGTAAATGATGATAAAATTGGGGCCAACCCGTTCGCGGATACGGCGCACAATTTCGATTGGGAAGCGGATGCGGTTTTTGAATTCGCCGCCCCACTGATCGGTGCGTTTGTTGGTTTTGGAAACGATGAACTGGTTGATGAGGTACCCTTCCGAGCCCATGACTTCCACGCCGTCGTAGCCGGCTTCCTGCGCCAGTTCAGCACAATTCACAAAATCGCGGATGGTACGCTCAACTCCCCGGCCGCTCAAAGCCCAGGGCTTGAACGGCGAAATCGGCGACTTAATGGCCGAAGGCGCTACCGCCAGTGGATGATACCCGTAGCGGCCCGAATGCAGGATTTGCATGCAAATTTTTCCGCCTTCCGCATGAACCGCGTCTGTGACGATACGGTGTTTGCGCGCTGCGGCATCGGTCGCTAATCTGGCAGAAAAAGGCCCCACCCAGCCGGCCCGGTTTGGTGCGATACCCCCCGTGACAATCAACCCTACCCCACCCCGCGCGCGTTCGGCAAAATAGGCCGCCATCTTTTCAAACCCATTGGCGGTTTCTTCCAGACCGGTGTGCATGGAGCCCATTAACACGCGGTTTTTCAGTTGGGTAAATCCCAGATCGAGCGGCGCAAGCAGGTGCGGGTATGGAGAATTTGGCACGGGAGAATAGGTTTTATTGTAGTGAAAACGTGTCGGACA
>JBJXFD010000673.1:0-5029 GCA_046153985.1 Saprospiraceae bacterium | reverse complement strand
GGGAGAAAACGTCGCAGGCCCTTCGTTGAATTCGGCGCTGAAACGTTTATTGAGGTAAGCTGGAGACTCTAAGTAGCCGCTGGGGCTAACACTGGCTTTATACAATTGGTTGGCAATTTTCCCCCCGGAAGAACCGGATCGTTGAATATCGGTTCTGGCCGATGAAAAAACTACCTGCCTGCTGCCGTAGAAAGCCGCACCAAAGTCGCCCGTATTGGTATTGACGAATTCGTTCGTAATTTGATAGGAAGAAGGAGAGTTGAGCTGCGACTTGGCAAAATCGCAAGATTGCATGTAGTGGTTGCCAATCTCCTCGTTTTCTGAGCGCGCGTAGAGTTGGTACCACGATTTTGCTTCATCGTAGCGGCCTAAACCTTTGAGTACGTGCGCATAATTAAGTATCTGCTTTTTTTCGACCTTATCCCGGTCAACTTGCATGGCGCGCGCGTAATTTTGGGCAGCTTCTTCCAGTTGGTTGAGATAGCGATAGCAATCGCCAAGCCTGGAAAGCGCCTCAATGTCGTCCTTGTTGCGTTTTAAAGCATCTAAGTACTCTGGAATCGCCTGCTTGTAAGCATGCAATTCGTAGTACTTGTTCGCCTTTTTCAAATTGCTTTTAAAGAGTTGGGCCTGAGATGGCAAGCACAGCAACAGCGCGACAGCCATCAGAAAAACCTTTCTGCTAATTCCCATAATATTATCCATTAAAGTGGGTTTAACAATGAATATCCAAAGTTAACGCTTTTTCAAACAAAACCAACATAACGCAACTTTCCAATCGAAAAAACGGCAATATCCAAACGAAATTGGGATACCCCCGGATTATCCTGTACCTTTACCAAAAATTTTCAAGTATGAATCGCTATCACTTCCTGCTCCTCTTTTTTGCGCTTGCAACCATCGCTGCTACCTGTAAAAATACAGCTGGCAGCAAAGGCTGTATTGACCCCTCAAAAATCAATCCAGATGCTGCCTGCATCATGCTATACAAGCCCGTTTGTGGTTGCGACGGAAAGACCTATTCCAATGATTGCTTTGCAATTAACTCGGGGGTGACAAAATGGGCCGAGGGCGCTTGTCCCTGCATTGATGTGACCAAAATTGATTCCACCAGAGCCTGCACCAAAATTTTCAAACCAGTTTGCGGCTGCGACGGACAAACATATGGCAACCAGTGTATGGCCGAAAAGGCTGGAGTTACCAGCTGGAAAGAAGGCGAATGCCAGTAATAGTGTCTGTTTTTATAGTCCGATAGCTGCGTTATGTTCGGCTCGACTTCGACTTCGCTCAGTCTCCATCTCGATAACCGCTCGTTGAGCGAAGTCGAAACGGGTCTTCGCATGCCTTGCTCTCGAACTCTAAAAACAGCCACTCGACTAAATCGACTCAACGGAGTTTCACAGAGTTTTTATGCCTAACTCCGTGAAACTCCGTGTTATTAAATTTCGGAGTCTTGTACTACCTTAAAGATTTAACCAATAAACAACCTTAAAAACCAGGGCCTGATTTTTGGGTGCAAATGCCTCCACCGGTGCGTTGGGAATTTCCCGCGCAAAAGTGTTGCTGGTATAAACCAGAAAAACGTCCGAAACCGGCGCAAAACGCCACTGGAAGCGCGCGTTGACGTTAAAGTTATTGTTCTGGGTGTTGTACTGGACGAACGTGCTGAAGAAAACACTTCGCGTGAACGAAAAATCTGCTTTGCCGCCCAGGAGATAAAAATCTGCTGAAGGGTAAGGCGCTGGTAATTGAATATCGTTGTAACTGAACTGCAACGAAAACAAACCGATGGGTTGCCACCGATAGGCAAGCTCTCCCTCTGCGGTCCAACTGTTCCCATTGAAATATTCTCCCGCGTTCAGGCCGAGACTTCCCTGCCAGTCTTCGCTCGTGCCGGTTCGGTATTCCAATGCAGCACCAGAGTAATTGTAATCCGAGCCTTCCGGAAGCGGCGTTACCAATGCATTCGGCCCCCGCAGCAAATTGGTAGGGTCGAAAGGTTCAAACAGATAAGTATACGTGTTGAATACCGCAAGGCTCAGTTCTGCCTGGTCGTTGAAGGTCAAAAAACCAAAAACATTCACCTCCCGATCCGTTTGCTTCAAATCAATGTCAAGCACCGTATTGTATTCAAATCCGACTCCCCAAAGCGATATTTTTCGGCTCCCCCACCCTTTCTTAGGGTAAAAGAATTTTTCACCGCCAACAAAAGCGCTGGTAATGCCCCGGCGGGGAACGAATCCCGCATCGGCAGAGTAGGTAGCGCCCACGTGGTTCATCCCAAAACGCGCAGAAAACGGCCGGTCATTGAAGCCCAGAAAAGAAGCAAAAGAGTTTCCGCGCTTGTCTTTATCGGGCGAAAAAGAGCGGTGGTAATACCATTCTCCTTCCCAGCGATTGTCTTGCGAAAACAGGTTGTATTCGAGTCCTGCCACGCGGTTGTAGGCATCGTGTGCAGCGCGCTGGTTCTCATTGACAGAAGACAGGAGGTTTTCTTTGTTTACAAAAATCGCGCTGATGGCTGAACGCTCAAAAACCCGGCGTTGCAGGCTGGCCGCCGTAAAATTGGCGGCGGGCAGGGCATTCGCGCCATCGAACTCCAACTTGCGGGTTTGCATATTGAGCAACCCCATCCGCCAGTGGTCGTTGATTTTTCCGCTCACCCGGGCGCCGGCTAAGATCGGTACTTTCACATTGGTGCGGGTTGTCGGGTCTAACGCCAAACCGATCCGTCTTGAAAAAAATGGACGGGTTTCGGGAAATCCAAAAAAGGCAAACAAGTCGCTGTTTTCTAAAAAGAATTGGCGCGTTTCCGGAAAAAAAAGTTCAAACCGGCTCAGGTTGGCCACCTGCCGGTCTACTTCCACTTGTGAAAAATCGGGATTCACGGTCAGGTCGAGGTTGAGCGAAGGCGTGAGGCCAATTTTGGCGTCGAGACCGGCGCCGTGCGTCCAGTCGCTTGTTTTGTCCTGAAGCTCAAACGTTTCTTTATTGCGGGGGTGGTCTATCGCGTAGGCGCCTGTAGCATAAGGGATAAGGGATATATTTGCCTTTTGCTTCGGCGGCGGTTCATTCCAAATCAAGTTGCCTGCAAATCCCAGATTTACCGGATGTGCATAGCGGGGAACGGGCCTCCACGTACTCACTTCAAAGTCTTTCATTTTGGTGCGGATGAAGTTGATTCGCCATGAATTTTGGCCCTCGCTGACTTTATACCGCAGTGTTTTGAACGGAATGGCCATTTCCAGCATCCATCGGTCGTCGTAATTGGTGACTTTACAATACCATTTATTGTCCCAGATCAGGGCCATGTTTTGCCCATTGTCAATCAATGCTTCGCGCTGGGCATTGAGCGGCGATACGGAAAAAATGAACCCATTCAGCCCATCTTTAAAGGGGTCAATGGAAATGTTGAGTACATCGGTCGTGCCACTCGCAAAATCCCGCTTGAGCGATTGAACCGTATAATCGGCGCGTTGCTCCATGCAGATCGCTCCGACGTACAGGAATTCATCGTCAAAGGTGACGCGGGCTTCGGTTTGCCATGAGGAAAAGGCCGTATCGTTTGGGAAATTGAGTTTAAAATTGGTGGCGATATCTGCTGTTTGCCAATCGGCCTCATCCAGTTTGCCGTCGAGCACCATCGGGGCTCGGGCTTTGTGAATGTGCAGGGTGTAATCGTCCTGCTGAGCGAAAACTGCAAGGCAAAACAGAGAATAAAGTGTTGTTAGTAAGCTTTTTTTCATACGGGTCCGGTGATTTTTTTTGTCTGTAATAATCGCTATAAAACGGCGAAAAATAACAGGAAAAATCAAGCTTTCACTGGTTCTTAAAAAAAATACCGCCTCCGGGGTGAGTACTCCGGAGATGGTATTTTTTAAAAAATAAGTTGGCAAGAGGCAAATTGACAAATGGGCAAATTTTGCAGACTGCCAATTTGCAACTTGCCTCCTGCCAACTTGCCTTTTAATTTTCCACTATTGCTCCATAAACACAGCCACAGGTTATTCGTCTTTTTTACCGCCTGGCTTGGGTTTCGTTTCTGTTTTGGCAGGCGTTTTGGCGCCGGCGGGTTTGATTTTTGAATTTTGGTTGGTTGCCGGGGGCGCGCTTGGCGACCAGTCTTCGTACTTAAAGGTGGAGGTGCTGTCCTGCTGTACCGCCGGTTCCTGTGGAATTTCAAAATTGGGGTCTTCCGGGAGGGCGTTCCCGGCATTGTCTGTTTTTACCGGCATGGAGCTGATGGTTTGGTTCAGTTTTTGCAAATGCTGGTCGAGCGGATCGGTCGCATAGGGATCGTTGTACGGCATTTGCATATTGGGATCAAATTTTTCATACGGCGATGTGCTGCCGGCGAGTTCGTCCCAATACCTCCAGCGGTAGGGTTGCACCAAGTGTTCCTGCAGGTAGCTTTCGGTGTACAGTTTCGATTCGCGTTTCATAGCGCTGAAGTAGCTTGCCAAGCCTTTGGTCAACCCGATGAGTTCGACCACCAGCAACAAAACAGCACTGCCATCCACTTCTTCTCCATCTACTTTCACCGAGGCATCGGCCAGGGCCTGCTGGAAGTTGGCACTGTAATAATCGGCCAATTCCTGCAATTTATAGCGCAGGCCGTCGGAGTACATTTCGGGGAATTCAGCAATGGTTTTCAGCTTTTTGGGCATCAGAAAATCTTGCTTGATGTTTTCTAACAGCTGATTGGCCCGGGTGGCCGTTTGGTCGTAGGCACTGCGCAACCGGAAAACATCCGACTGTGCCAACCCGGCACTTTGATTGGATTGCACACTCAACGCCGCACTTTCTGCCGTTATGCGCAGGTCGCGGTATTTGAGCATGAATTCCGTGTTCAGGAAACTCGTCAGGGCCGGGCCCACTTTTTTGTTGGGTTGCGCAACCGCAGCGCTTAAACTGATCAAGACAATCAGGATCGGGAATATGGCTTGCTTTTTCATAAGAAGGCTTGATTTATGGTATTTATGCCTTCCTGTGTTTTGAATGTTGAAAAGGTGCCCAATTCCTAAACCAC
>JBJXFD010000665.1:0-9485 GCA_046153985.1 Saprospiraceae bacterium | reverse complement strand
TAGTGTCTGTCTTTATAGTCCGATAGCTGCGTTGTATTTTGCCCCAAAATCGGTCATTTATACGAATAAACTCCCGTTTTTGGGGCAAAATACGCCTTGCTCTCGAACTCTAAAGAGCAGACACGAGACTAAATGGACGGACACTAATTAGTGTCTGTCTTTAAGTTTTCTTTTCCACCAAAACAGCTTTCATGCCGTCTGATTTAGCTACCTGTTTGAAAAAATCGCGGTATTCCGTGTAGCGATCTGCGGCCCAGGTTCCGGCTTTAACCACCAGTTCCCTCTTGCAAACGAGTTTGTTTTGTTCAGCATCGCGCTTAAATTCAAGGCGATAGCTCCCAAAATCTGTTTTTAGCTCGGTTACCGCATCCGGAGTGCTTTCTATCTGGTACCCTGCGGGCACCTGCAAAGTAATTTCGTCGCGCTCCGTGTACCCGCGCCGGATGACCACCGGATAGCGGCGATTTTCTAACGCGGACGGCACGTTGCCATAAGCGGTGACGGCATTCAGTGGCACAAAAAAACGTTTCCCGGCCTTCGTGGCATAACGGCTCACCTGTGCCACATAAACAGCGCTGCTTTCCGGCCGGTCTTTAGAAGCTTCTATCTCTAATTTTTCCAATGAAAAAGAAGGCAGCGAACTGTTTTGAATCAGGTTTTTTGCAGCCTCTTCACGCGAAAGCCCATGCAGCATGTAGCGCCATTGTTCGTGATCGGCGCCAGTGTGGTTGGCGCGCACTTCCACCCGGGCGCTCCCTTCAGGGTTGATTTGCACCGCAATGTGGTGGGTTTCGAGGTTGGATTCGGAAGAAAGCTCAGGCGTTCGCTGCAGCTTACCGCCAGTCGGCGTAATCAGCATGGTATTCCTACCCGAATTGCTCTGCCCAACATAGTTTGGCGGAAAGTCATTGCTCGTGCATTCCAGCCAATAATCTTCGGAGGGCACGTACAGGATGACGTGATTAAAATTTGGCGTCATGAAATTTTCCTCAACATCATAATCGAGCCGTCCGCTGTAAATCAACGCCGGATAAGCCTCTATTCCTGCTTCTTTCAACACAGCTTTCATGAAATTTGTCAGCGCTTTGCAGTCGCCATACTTCTTTTCGCTCACGTATTGCGCGTCGAAGGGTTGCCATCCTCCGATACCCAATTGCACGCTCACATATCGCATATTGTTTTGCAAATAGCGGTAGAGTGCGTTTATCCTGGAACGCCCTTCGCCGGCTTCCGCAGCGATGCGCCTGACCTCCTGCCGAACGGCTTCCGGCAATACATCCCGGCCTTTAAACAATTCGTGCATAAAAATGCCGTAGTCTTTCCAGCTTGCCATGCTGCCTTGATAAGCGCCCCACTGAAATTGACCTGGAGCAGTCAGCAGAACGGGCAATATTGCCGAACGCGGCGGGGCGTTTGGTTCGGAAGGAATTGCAGGCAGGTTGCGCACCGACCAGGTGAAAAATTCGCGATCCTGATTTTTTTTCACTACTGGCGTCAGCTCAATATTCAGAGTACGGTGAAAAAACTGCATCCCCACAGGCAGGCTGATCGTGAAGCTGCCTTCCTGAACGGAAGCGGCATAATCCTGGATGTGCCAGTTGGGATAGGTACAATACTGGATGCCCTTCAGGTCAATTTCATAATCGAAAACCACTGTATACGGGTATTCGCTATGCAGAATTTCCAGCACTTTTATCCGGTTATCTTCATACATGGAAAAATCGCTGATTGCGCTTTGGTCAACAATTTCCGACTTATGCGCTTCCCGGATCAATTGGCCAAAAGCGTTGTAGAGCTTAGCTTCCAGCTTTTTGATTTTGGTTTCTTTATCGTAATAAAGCACCTGCACGTTGGCGTCGCTTTTTTCGTTCAGGATGGTGACGACCCTGTGGCAGGTGAGCTTGCCGGATCGAAGCGATTCCACGGTAAAAATCTGGCGGTCTGTGCGCACCACTTCATTGGCCTTTTGCAGCAGGGAATCGGGAATGCCGAGGATGCTGTAAGAAATGTCCTGAGCGCGAAGCCCTTGAAAAAAGGCGTTACAAAACAAAATGCTGAATAAGAAGAAGCGTTTCATGAGGTCTATTTTTTGCGTTTTAAAACGACCGGGTTCTGTTGCTTTTCCAGCAACAGGTTGAAGAAATGACGCAGGCCGGCATACGCTTCGGGTTCGAATCGCAATTGCGCAATTTTAACTTCGGTGACTAAATTGATTTTATTGCCATTCTGGCTCAGGGTGTACTGCAAAGATCCCCCGTTGTTGGGCAGGGCTACTTTGATGGGCTCCGGCGCCTCTTCCAGCATGAAACCTTCGGGGAGTTCCAATTGCAGCACAAATTTGTCGGAAAAAATATACGGAATGTCAACCGGGAATTTTCGATCCTCAAGTTTAAACGGATTTTCGGTAAACAACGGGTCAATGACCGGGGACAGGTAGAGCAGGTCGCCGTTTGCCGCAGCCATGTCCGAAAGGGTGCATTTGAAGGTAATACTGACGGGCTTGGAGAGGTCTTCCGGCGCCTCTGCCTTCACGTCTTCCAGCAAAATATCGGGGTATTGTTCGCTGAGCACGGCTTTCATCATAGCGGCCTTGTCCGCTTGCCCAGCAATTTTTTCCCGCCAGGGGAAAGCGTCATATCCCGAAATACGGTATTGAATCGTGCCGGTAGCCTGGCCGTTTTCATCCAGCTTCAGGGTCGCTAATTTGATGGAACTTCCCGACAAAGCAGGCAGGTCAATCCACTCCGGGTTGGCTTCGTCTACTAACCAGGCCCGGCCATTCAGCGATTCGGTGCGCGGGAAGCCAAGGGTTCGGTATGGCGATCCAATGTCGGCCACCACCAGCTGCCCGCCGTGTTCGACCAAAACTGCCACATGGTTGAACTGATCCATGATCGGATAGAGGTCAATGGCCCGGCCATGGTCGCGGGTGCTGAGCAGCAAAGGGTGGCACCGGATGCCGTTTTCTTTCAGCAGTGCCAGAAACAACAGGTTCAATTCTGCGCTGTTGCCTTTTTTTTGTTCAAAACAATCTTCGAGATTGGAGGTCGCCATATAACTGTAGCGCTCGTTCCAGGTCATCGTATTGTTTAGAAAATTGTAAATGAGGAGCACCTTTTCATCGTTATTCGTGGCGGTGGCTAATTGCCCCTGCAAGGCTTCATTGGCGCGTTTGAAATGTTTAGATTTCGAAACCTGCTGCCCAAAGCGCTCGTGTTCCAATAAATCTTTTGAGGCTTTTTCCCAGGAACCCATCACCGGTTCGATTGCGCGGTTGGGAAATGCCGTTGCGCCAAGCTGGAAACGCACCCGCGCAAAGTAATCGTCCATGGTGGTGATGAAAGGCTCCGGGCGCATTGCAGGAATATCTTTCATCTGGTATCGGTAAAATTTGACGTCGGCATCAACCTGGTCATAACCTTTTTGAACGGTTGCAGCGCCGGTGACGCCCACCTGTTCCGTCTGGTATCCCGGAACCAGCATGCGCTGCCGGCCCTGAGTCGTGACCAGCACATTGGCATCCACACCCTGGCTCAGCACAACATAGCGCAGCCAATCCGGAACAGCCAGGTGGTATTCGCTCCATCGGGTTGGGATATCTTCCTGAAAATACCATTCCGGCAGTTGAAAAAAGTATTGCGAATTCAGCGTATACCGGTATTCCATCACGGCGCCTTCCGCCAGGTTAGGCGCGGAGAAGCGCATGCGCGACCAGTTTTCATTCACCGCTTCTTCAAAAACATCCGCAGGTTTCAAACTGTATTTTTTGCCGTCAGGCGTAAAGACCTGGGCTTGCAAGTTGGAAATTTTTTCTCCCTTTGTGTAAAAAGAAATGGCCACATCGCCTTTTTCGAAACCGGAACGCTTCAGGATTTTTACGCGGCGGTGCTGTTCAAAATCGTAACGGATATCACCGCGGGAAAAGTCAATTTCAAGGTCGCCGTAGTTGCCCAAAACGACCGCCGCCGCCGCAGTATCAGCCGCATAAGTAGTCATGGTCAAATCTTCGGGTGGAATTTCGCCCCATTTCATAGGGTTTTTTTGTGCATAAAGGTCCATTGTGAACCCCAGAAATAGCCCCGGTAAGAGCAGGTACATTTTTATTTTTGGGAACATCATAACGCGTATTTTTAGGTTTTGAGAAATCAGACCTTGGGTTTTAGCTTTTTCGTTTCAAGACGATGGGGTTTTGTTGTTTTTCCAGCAACAGGTTGAAAAAGTGACGCAAACCTGGATATGCTTCGGGTTCAAATCGCAGTTGCGAAATTTTGACCTCGGTGACCAGGTTGAGCTTATTGCCGGTTTGGCTCAGGGTGTACTGAAAAGTCCCGCCGTTGTTGGGCAGGGCTGCCCGGATGGGTTCGGGCGCTTCCTCCAGCACAAAACCTTTCGGCAACTCTAATTGCAGGATGAATTTATCAGAAAACGCATAAGGAATGTCAACCGGAAATTTTCGCCCCTCTAATTTAAACGGATTTTCATCAAAAAGTGGGTCAATTACCGGTGAAAGGTAGAGCAGGTCGCCGTTTGCGACAGCTATTTCCGGTAAGGTGCATTTGAATCCGATGGTCACTGGCTTGGTCAGGTCTTCCGGAGCTTCGGCCTTCACGTCTTCCAGCGAAATATCCGGGTATTGTTCGCTTAGCGCTGTTTTCATTATGGCAGTCTTGTCCTTTTGCGTGGCGATTTTTTCCCGCCAAGAGAAGGCGTCATACCCCGCGACGCGGTATTGCACCGTTCCTGTAGCCTGACCGTTTTCGTCCAGCTTCAGGATCGCTAATTTGATGGAACTTCCCGACAAAGCAGGCAGGTCAATCCACTCCGGATTGGTTTCGTCCACCAGCCAGGCGCGGCCATTCAGCGATTGTGTGCGCGGAAAACCAAGCGTTTGATGCGGGTGTCCGATGTCGGCCACCACCAATTGCCCACTGTGTTCAACCAAAACCGCCATGTGATTAAACTGATCCATGATCGGATAGAGGTCAATGAATCGTCCATGGTCGCGGGTGCTGAGCAATAAAGGATGGCACTTGATGTCATTGGCTTTAAGCAGCGCAATAAACAACAGGTTCAACTCCGCACTGTTGCCTCTTTTTTGTTCAAAACAATCTTCGAGATTGGAAGTCGCCAGGTAGCCGTAGCGCTTGTTCCAGTGCATGGTATTGTTTAGAAAATTGTAAATGAGGAGCACCTTTTCATCATTATTTGTTGTGGTAGCTAATTCCGATTGCAGGGCTTCATTGGCGCGTTTGAAATGTTTGGGCCTCGAAAACTGCTGGCCAAAGCGTTCGTCTTCAAATAAATTTTTTGAGGCATTTTCCCAGGACCCCATCACCGGTTGGATCGCGCGGTTGTAAAGTGCCGTTGCTGCAAGCTGGAAACGTACCCGCGCAAAGTAATCATCCATGGTTGTGATGAAAGGCTCGGGGCGCATCGCTGGCAAGTCTTTCATCAGGTAACGATGGAATTTGATTTCAATCTCAACCTGGTCAATACCTTTTTGAACGGTCGTCGAACCGGTTATTCCGGTTTGCTTAGACTCATATTCCGGAACCCGCATGTACTGCCGGCCCTGAGTCGTCACCAGCGCATTAGGGTCTATACCCTGGCTCAGCACGACATAGTGTAGCCACTCCGGAATGGCCAGGTGGTATTCGCTCCATCGGGTTGGGATGTCCTCCTGAAAATACCATTCCGGAAGTTGAAAAATGTATCGTGATTCCAACATATACCGGTATTCTATCACGGCGCCTTCCACCAGATTGGGCGCTGAAAAGCGCAGCCGCGACCAGTTTGCATTCACCGCTTCTTCAAAAACATCCGCAGATTTTAAACTGTACTTTTTGCCGTCTGGCGTAAAGACCTGGGCTTGCAGGTCGGAAATTTTTTGTCCTTTCTTGTAAAAAGAAATGGTCACGTCACCTTTTTCGAAACCGGAACGCTTCAGGATTTTTACGCGCCGGTGTTGTTCAAAGTTGTAATGATATCGCCGGGGGAAAGATCAATATCAAGGCCACCGTAGTTGCCCAAAACGACGGCTTCCGCTGCCGTATCAGCCGCATAAGAGGCCATGCTCAAATCTTCAGGTGGAATTTCGCCCCATTTCATCTGGCTTTTTTGGGCATAAAGGCCCGCTGCGAACCCCAGACATAGCCCCGGTAAGAGCAGGTACATTTTTATTTTTGGGAACATCATAACGCGTATTTTTAGGTTTTTAGAAGATCACACTTGAGTTTTTAGCTTTTTCGTTTCAAGACGATGGGGTTTTGTTGTTTTTCCAGCATCTGGTCGAATAATTCGCGCAGATTCCTGTAAGCGTTTGCCTCATAGCGGAGCTGGTTGACTTTAAATTCGGTTGACAAACTGAGTTTATTGGCAACTTGATCCAAAGCCGTTTGGAAGGAACCGCCGCTGTTCGGCAAATGAAGCCTCACCGGTTGTGTGGCTTCTTCGAGTACATAAGCTTCCGGCAATTCTAATTTTAAGAAGTATTTTTCTGAAATGGGATAAGGGATCTCTACCGGGAATTTCCGGTCCGCCAATTTGAAAGGATTCTCATGGAACAGTGGATCCAAAACTGCATTGAGATAAAGTACATCGCCATTAAAAGTTGCCATATCCGGGAAGGTAACACCAAACGAAAGCTCAATGGGTTCTTTTAAATCTTCCAACCCATGCACTTCAATTTTTTCAATGAGCACTTCCGGGTGGGTCTTCGTTAATTGTTCTTTTATTAGAGCGGCCTGATCGCCTGTGGCCAGTTTATCGCGCCAAACCATGGCGTCGTAGCCCTGCATTCTATATTGCAGGACGCCCGTCGCGCTGCCGTCTTCCTGTAATGTGAGCGTGGCTAATTTGATTGTATTGCCACTCATTTTGGGCAGGTCTATCCATTTCGGATCGCTTTCACGAACCAAAAACCCGCGCCGATTCAGCGATTCAATGCGCGGATATCCCAGCGCATAATGGGGCGATGCAATGTCTGCCATGACCCACTGGCCATTGTACTCGACCCACACCGCAACGTGGTTGAATTGATCCATGATGGGATAAAGCTCGATGGGGCTGCCGTGCGAGCGGGTACTCAACAAGATTGGGTGTGCCGGGATGCCATTTTCTTTCAGCAGTGCAAGAAACAAAAGGTTCAGTTCGCCACTGCTGCCGGTTTTTTGTTCAAAGCATTCATCCAGGCTCATGCCCGACATGTATCTATACCTTGAATTCCATTTCATGGAATGAGTCAGGAAATTGTAGATGATTTTCGTTTTTTCATTGTTGTCGCTCACGCCTGTCAGCAACGGAGCGACAGCTTCGGCGGCCTTTTTGTAGTTCCGGATTTTCAGAAACTGCAAACCGAAACCATCATTTTCCAGCATGTCTTTAGCGGTTTTTTCCCAGGTGTTCATCACTTGCTTAAACCCTTCTCCCGGAAAGGCCGTTTCGCCCAGCTGAAAACGGACGCTGGCGTAATAATCCTTCATGGTGGTGATGAAACTTTCTTCCCGCAAGGCCACAGCATGCTGCATGCTGTAATGGTAGCGCTTGATATTGGGTTCATTGGAAGACAAAGCATTTTCAACTGTGATGGAGCTGACGATGCCGCTGACCTGGTTTTGTTCAGGGAGATTGCTTTCTGTGTCATTCAGGCTTAGTGTCAGCACGGCATAACGGAGCCAGTCGGGAATGGCCAGTACGTATTCGCTCCGGCGTGTGGGGATGTCTTCCTGAAAATACCATTCCGGAAGTTCAAAAATGCGATTGGAAGTCAGGTTGTACCGGTATTCCAGAACGGCGCCTTCGCTGAGGTTGGGCGCTGAAAAACGGCGTCGGGAAACATTTTTATTGACTTCCTCGTCAAAAATATCTGCGTTTTTTAAGGTATGTTTTTTCCCATCGGGTGTGAAGACCTGCACGTGAAGGTTGAAAAGTTTTTCTCCCTGGTTAAAATACGGGATCACCACATCGCCTTTACCAAACCCCGATCGTTTCAATAGTTTCACCCGGCGGTGCTGAAAAAAATTGTATTCAATCCCGTCTGCCGAAATGGTGAGTTCCAGGTCGCCATAATTGCCCAATACCAGCGCCGCCGCCGCAGTATCAGCCGCATAAGAGGTCATGCTCAAATCTTCAGGTGGAATTTCGCCCCATTTCATTGGGCTTTTTTGCGAGTAAAGGCCCGTTGCGAACCCCAGACATAGCCCTGGTAAGAGCAGGTACATTTTTATTTTTGGGAACATCATAACGCGTATTTTTAGGTTTTGAGAAGGTTATTGTTCAACCAACCCCGCCTGATAATCGAGCAGCTCTTTTTTAAGTGCAAAAAAAGTATCCGAAAGGACGAAACGGTAATCATAAAATACAGCAGCGTTTACATCTGATGATAAGTATACTTTTTTAGGAAAATTGGTGTCAACTTCTTCTACAATTTCCCCAATAAGCTCAAAAAGTCCGGGTTCCTGGGTTTTGGAAATTTCAATAAGATGGGAACGGTCAACGGTGTGTTTTGCAAAAATGAATTTCAAGAGAAAAGCGAGGATCAAAAACCCCATACTGATGATCCCTAAACCCAGCATTATTGTAATGATGGAAGGACTCAGGGCAATAAACATAATGCCGCCGTAGGTACAGGCAATGGTGAGGCAAACGCCCAGAAGAACCAGCAAAAGGTAGACGAACACAAACAATGCGATGGATAAAATTGCACTGTAGGTTGTTTTTTTGAAGTCATCAGAAATTGCGATGTTGTGTTGTTGCATTTTTGTATTTTTTGGAAGATATAATTGCGAATTCGGGGAGTCCTATTCGGTTACCCCCAAAAAAAACGCACCTGGAATCGTGCAACAAGGTCAACTTGTTGCACGATTCCAGGTGCGTAAGGCGTATTTATTGGTTTTGGCAATGGGTCAGATTTTGTCCAGGTACAAATATATACCATTCTGATCCCAAATGCAAAACGCCAATTTCATCTGGCCGCTTATTTCCGTTCCACCACCAGTTTGCTCACGACCACCTGCCCGTTCACCGAGCATTTTACGAGGTAAATCCCCGAGGCGAACAGCGTATCAATGGCGACCTGGTGCGCGCCGGGGCCTTGTTGTTGCACTGGCAGCGACAACACGCGACGCCCCTGCAAATCCAGCACTTCTATTTGCACGGAAGCGCTTTCCGGCAGGATATAGCCTATTTGTACCGCTTCCGAAGCAGGGTTGGGAGCGAGCATCAGGTTAAAATTCAACCGCTCAATTTCCGTATCCGAAGTAATGTATCCCCCAGGAGGCGCATTGAGGCGCGTGGTGGTGTACAGGCGGTATTCGCCGGCAACTAAGGGCAAAGCTGTGCCGGTATTGGTAACCTGCAAGCTGTCGCCGCTGAAATATTCATACCACCAGCCGGTGTGCGGAAAAGGAGATTGCACATTATCGGGTGTAACGTTGAAGTTGCCCAACACGGCCACATCCATTTCGGGGTGCAGCAGGTGGATGCGT
>JBJXFD010000645.1:0-14840 GCA_046153985.1 Saprospiraceae bacterium | reverse complement strand
ATCAAAATCAAAGGCAAGTGTACAACCGACCACATTTCGATGGCCGGGCCGTGGTTAGAGTTCCGCGGGCATTTGCAGAACATTGCCAAAAATACGTTCATCAGCGCCATCAATGCCTACAATGATGAGGCCAACAGCGTACTCAATTTCGTGAAAAACGAGTTCATGGCGGTGCCGGATTCCGGGCTTGCTTACCGCGATGCCGGCATCGGCACGATTGTTTTTGGAGAAGAAAACTATGGAGAAGGATCTTCGCGCGAACATGCAGCCATGCAGCCCCGTTTCCTTGGGGTGAAAGTGGTGGTGGTGAAATCGTTTGCGCGTATCCACGAAACGAACCTGAAAAAACAGGGCATGCTGGCGCTCACTTTTGTGAATCCGGCTGATTATGATCTGATCCGTCAAGATGATACGGTGGATTTGCTCGGCTTCGAAGACATGAAACCGGGGGTAAACCTGGCCGTATTGCTCAACCATGCTGATGGCACACAGGATCGTATTGAATTGGCGCATACGTACAATGAACAGCAGATTGTATGGGTACGCGCAGGTTCGGCGCTGAATAAAATTCGTCAGGATCGGGGCGCGATGTAAGCAAATTGGTTATTCAACGAAGATAAATGGAAGGGGTCTTGTCTGGTTTCAGGCAAGACCCCTTGGTTTTTGGATAGTCACAGTTTCCTGTTCCTATGAAATAAGTTTACGGGGTTAATTTGAAGCGCTATGAATTGGGGGAATCTGCCTCAAGCGATTTGATGACTGCCTTTACTTCTTCTAAAGTAAGTTCGGTGAGCGTAGCAAGCAGCGCTTCTGAAAGACCACTTTTGACGCCGTTGGCAATGACTTTTCGTTTGCTTAACCGAATACCCCCTTCAATGCCTTGTTTGATGCCTTTCTCGATACCTTTCTCGATGCCCTTCTCGATGCCCTTCTCGATGCCTTTCTCGATGCCTCGTTGTTCTACTTCATGCAGAATTGCTTCTTCGATACCCATAGCCTTACGATTTTGAATAATTTGATCCAATTCACTTTCAAATTTAGGAAAATTTTCTTTGTTTTCAAAACGCACATAGAACCGAATGAAGTTCAGAATACCCCTTGTTTTTTTAATAGGATAACCTTTAGCCAATAAGCGACGTGCCGTTGTAAGCTGCATCGTTAATAGGGTTTCATCCTTAAGAGACCGGGAAAGCCCCGGCCAGGCAGCTTCCAATACAATAGCAAAAATGTTGTCGCTTAATGCCAATGCTTCCGGAGTATGATCTGCCAAGATAAATGTATTGAACCGGTAAATCATTTCCGTTCCCATGAAAGATTGTTTGTACTGGCTTTTGTGGTATTTACGACGCTTGTCTGTGTAAATAGCCAACGCAGTCAATGGGCGCTCATAACGATCCTGTATGCGGTAGCCACTCTGAAACATGCGTTTGGGGAAATTCGGATCGGCATAGCCCTGAACCTCGACATGGATGAGAAACCAATGCTCCTCGCCACTTTTGAGCCAGCCTTTTAATAATTTGTCTGCGCGACGCAATTGAGTTTCCGATGCAGGAAGTATTTGCTCTAACTCTTTGTCTAAGAACTCGAACCCGCGCAAAAAATCTATTTCCTTAATATGCCTCGGGAAAAAGAAGCGTAACATCTCTTCCGCTAAATCTTCTATAATACCTTTCCATAAGGTGTCGCGGCTAACCATAATTGAAATTTTGAGGCAATTTACGACATTTTGTAATTTTATTGTTGGAGGCTATGGTGTTTTTTGAAGTGACTAAGGAAATTATTGAATAAAATAAGAATACAAAATAAAACCACTTGTTTTTCTAACAGAACTATTACATTTATCCTTGAAAATCAAGTTTTATAAAACAAAACGGAACAGTTATGTGGAAAGAATTTAAAGAATTTATCAACAATGGGAATGTAATGGATCTTGCTGTGGGCGTCATTATCGGCGGTGCTTTCGGCAAAATCATAGCTTCTCTGGTAGACAACATCATTTCGCCAATCCTGGGTTTGCTTCTTGGCGGCGTTCAGTTGGACAAAGCCCTGCCCATCACGCTTAAGGCCGCAGAATTGGCAGCTGACGGTAGCGTAGCCACCCCTGCACTGGTCATTTTGCTTGGAGCTTTTATCCAGAGCATCATTGACTTCTTAGTGATCGCCTTTATTATATTCTTAGTCATTAAGGGGCTCAACAAAATGAAAAGGCAGGAAGAAGCTGCTCCTGTCGCGCCACCGGCGCCGTCGGCTTCGGAAATACTGCTTACAGAAATTCGGGATTTGCTGAAGAAATAAGATTGTCGTCAATTGCAAGCTTGTAAAAAAACACAGCCCGGAAGAAGCAATTACCTTCCGGGCTGACTTATTTATAATACCGAAGTTATTGCCGCGGGATCGTATAAATTGCCTCCTGCCGGCCATCAATAAACCGGAAACCCGTTTCATTGAAATAACCGTCCTCTTCCAGCATAATGCGCACCGTTTTATTCCATTCGGGAATGAGTACAGCGGCATTCAACTCTATGGAATAGGCCGTATTGTAAAACAAAGGATAATCGCCCTGCCCGGGTACGCCTTTTTGGTTGTCCCAAAGACCGATGGTAGGCCCCGCCGCGTGCCCGTGAAATCCGATTGGGTGGGTGTAAATCGTCCCCGCGATATTTTCAGCCTGCGCCTGAGCAAGCGCTTCAGACAATACCTGGTTGCCACTTTTGCCAGGCGAAAATTTGCTCACCAGAATATCCTGAAGGCGATTGCCCTGCCGGAAAGCAGCCTGCAGGGAAGCAGGCACTGCTTTTTCACCCGGGCGCAGCACATAGGCGTGTTGCTGCATATCGGTATTGAGCCGAAGGTAAGTGATGCCAAAGTCCACATGCAACAAGTCGCCGGGAAGGATAACCTGCTTGTCAGGGCGTTTGGAAAAAGTACGCAGGTGGTCGAAATTATCAGGATCGGCGCGTTGAATGTCTACGGTCGGGTGAAACCAGGTGTCCAATCCCAACTCACGCACCCGTTGCCGGTACCACCACACGACATCTTCAGTTGTCGTCACGCCAGGTTGGATTACTTTTTCAGAGAGTCCCTCCTGGACGATCAGGTGGGAAATATGCGCAATGTGTTCGTAAAGCACCATTTCTTTTTCGGAGCGGGTTTCCAGCCAGGCCACCGCTAATTTTTCACCTGTTACGATGCGACTACGCCAGGTTTCCGGGATGGTGTTCATCATGCGCTTGTATTCCGTGTGTGTCAGGCCGTCGGCTAAGGCGTAGGTTTCGGAAGTGTTGATGGCGATTTTTTTGGGATTACGTTTTTTGATGACTTCAACCAACGCTTCCCATTGATCGGGATAAACGTTGACATCCCATTGGGCTTTGAGCAAACCTACATCATAGCGGGCAATGGCCAATTTTTCAATTTCCGTGCCCGGGCCACCGTCGTAAAAAACCATGACCGTGCGCCGGCGAGCCGAAAGCCACTCGGCGGGTAGCATGGTTTTCATCACAGGGTCTTCGTTGTATTCTCTTGAGATCAGGATCCAAAAGTCAATCCCCTCCCGGCGCATGAGTTGGGGAAGCAGGTTGTTGAAGCGGTCTTCCAGTATTTCATTGGTGATGCGTGCGCGATCACGTTCATCGAGGATCAGTGGGTAAGTCGTTTGCGCAGGGCAAACAGACCAAAGCATTGTGAATAGCGTCAGGAATAGAAAAAATCGGAAACGGATCATGTGTTTTTCGTTTTGAGTGTTCAGCTTCGTTCGGACGAAAGTCAATAAGGTCGCCATTTAGACAAGAGTACAAAATTTTAAACAGGATCTGTCCAATTGGGTTGATCTTTGTAAAAAATGTTGGTACATCAAATAAACCCTTTAACCAGGTTCCTGTTCTAACCAAATTCATTGCCAGTATGAATTTTTTCACCTAAATACCATCTTCATGAAATTTCATTTTATCTACACCTTTTTCGCGTTGACGTTGGCCGCTGTTTTGTTTATGGGAACCGGTTCCGGTGCAGGCGCCAACCAAAGCGTAGACCTTACCGGATCGCCCCTGGGCGGCGGTGTTTTTTGCTCCTTATGCCACGGTGGCGGCAGTTTTGCTCCGACTCTTGCTGTTCAGGTACTGGACAATGGAACCCCGGTCACTGCTTACGAACCCGGAAAAACGTATACGTTGCGAACGGCGATTACTGCGGGCTCAGGCACGCCTGCCCGTTATGGTTTCATGGCTGTTGCGCTGACTGGGGCTACTAATCAGGGCGCCGGAGTTTTTGGTACGCCTCCTGCAGGGATGCGTAAGACGACAATCAGTAACCGGGTCTATGTAGAACACAATACGCCGAGCATGGCCAACACTTTTGAAGTAGAGTGGACTGCCCCGGCTGCCGGAACCGGCGATGTACGCTTCTACTCGGCTGGGAATGCTACCAATAATAACAATGGCACTTCGGGCGACAACGCGGTGCGGCTCACCACGCCGCTGACCCTCACAGAAATGGCCACGAGCAACCTGTCAACTACGGAATTGTTTCGCCAACTGTCGGCATGGCCCAATCCGGTCAGCAATCAATTGAATATCCGAATCGTCACGGCCAATAGCGGGCTGTATAGAATGGATGTACTGGATGCTCAGGGCCGCTGGCTTCGCTCGGAACAAGTGCAACTCGCTGCGGGCGAAAACAACCTGCGCCGGGATTGGAACGACGCAACGCCGGGCGTATATTTCGTACAATTCAGCGACGGAGAAGGGTTGGCAACGCTGCGGGTGTTGAAGCGCTGATTTTATAAGGGGCAAATTGGCAAGAGGCAAATTGGCAAATCTGCAAGCACGCAATTTGCTCATTTGCCTTTTGCCCTTGGTATCTGTTTCTCAAGATTTTTTGTACTTTGGGGTCTCCACCTGAAGGTGGCGACCACGGGTTAGCCAACTTTTCGTTCCTTTTCAAAAAATTCGCCAATCTCTTCCCAGTTGTTCACTCGTGTGAAGCGCGTTTCATGGATGTTGTGCGACGCAGTGTAGAGCAGACCTTTGCCCGTGAAAGTTTCCAGGTTATTCACATGGTCGTCAATCATATAATCGGCACGCAGGATGCTTTTGTCCCCACAGAAAACAAAATTGCGCCAGTGGATGAACGGGAAATGCTGCAACAACCAATCGTACTTATCTTCTAAGGAAGCCCGGAATTCCATGGCAGCAGTGGTGATAAAGACATCGTAGTGTTCGGTCAGGCTTTTTACCACTTCCTGGCTGCCTGGCATAACCGGCAAATCGGCAAAAAAACCTTTGTCGTGCAGGAAATCGCGCACGTGCATGGCGCCATTGATCTGATAAATTTTTTTTCCCCAATAGTCTTCTTTTTGCAGCCGGATGCCGAGTTCCCGTTCGTAGAGGTCGAGAAATTTGGGCGATACGTCGGCAATAACTTCGTCCATGTCAAGAGCGATGCGCGGTCTTATCATAATTTGCAGGTATTATACGTTAACAAGGAGTTACCCTTTGAACCTAAAACGCCCTTCGGGCATTTCCTTGAAAAGAAAAGCGCAAAAGTATATGAAAAAAGTTTTCATGGTTGAATTTGAAATGCCGGAAACATTCAGCGAAGAATTTGTGGCGCTCATTCCCCGGCAGCGCTATATCATAAACCAACTCCTGGCTAAAAGGATCATTCATTCCTATTCCTTAGCGAATGATCGTTCCCGGCTCTGGGTAGTCGTAAACGCAGAATCGGAGTGGGAGGTCATAGACATCCTCAGTCAGATGCCGCTGAATGATTACATGAAACCCCAAATCAACGAGTTGATGTTTCACAATAGTGCAGAGGCTGTACTCCACTTTTCTTTGAATTAGAAGAACGGTGGACGGTGGACGGAAGACGGTGGACGGGCTAACGTCCTCTCGTTATTTGTCTTACATGTCTTTGTGGCGTTCCCAATAATTTTGCGCTTCGATTTCCTCCAAAATGTTGAGGTAATTTTCGTACCTCACCTCGCTGACTAGATTAGCCTCCACAGCTGCCTTGATGGCGCATCCCGGCTCGTTGCGGTGCAGGCATTGTCCGCCAAAACGGCATCCAACCGAGCGTTTGAAAAACTCCCTAAAATTGTGCGCTACATCGGTAGGCCCCAGGTTGTTGAAAGACAAGGTTTTTATACCCGGCGTGTCAATAATAGAGCCACCAAAATCAAGCTCCATCATTTCTGCAAAAGTCGTTGTGTGCTGTCCTTTGCCAGAGTGGTCGGAAATCTCCTTGGTGCGCAGGTGTAACTGTGGCTGGATGCGGTTGACCAATGAAGACTTGCCCACGCCTGATTGGCCGCCTACTAAGGTCACCTTTCCACGCAAAGCTTCCACCAGGGCCTCCTGCCCAACGCCGTTGTCGGCGGAGACCAACAGCACGGTGTATCCGATATCGGTATAAATATAATGCATGGCATCATACAACTCCATTTCCTCCGGACCGTAAAGATCGGCTTTGTTAAAAGCGATAATGACCGGAATGTCGCTGGGTTCGGTCATCATCAGAAACCGATCAATAAAACCGGGCTTCAGGTTGGGTTGTACGATCGTACTGATGAGCAGTGCCTGGTCAACGTTGCTTGCTAAGAGGTGTAAATCGTGTTTGCTGCGCGGCGATTGGCGGGCAACATAGTTTCTGCGTGGCAATATTTTGCGGATCAGGCCGCCTTCGACATCAGGCGAAATTTCCACCTTGTCGCCGACGGCAACCGGATTGGTCAGGTTCATCCCGTTTAATCGAAATTTGCCCACGATGCGGCACGACAGCACTTCTCCGTTGTCCAATCGCACATTGTACCAACTGCCGGTAGATTTGATGACGGTTCCTGTTTGCATGTATTGTTTTAGAGAAGGGGTAAACTTCAATTCCCCTGAAGAAGTTCCTGACGAACTTGCAAGATGAAAGAAACCGGCATTTCGACAACCTCAGCAATTTCTTCATCCGACCATTCCGGATGCTTTTTAAGGATGTGCATGGCTACTTTGCGGGCTTTTAACAATTCGCCTTTGGTGAGGCCTTGTTGCAGGCCTTGTTCAAGACCCTTTTCCAATCCTTGTTCCAGGCCCTGCTCCATACCTTTTTCCAAGCCTTCCAATCTGGCTTCCTCCACGATGTGCTGCTTTACCAATTCAATAATTCCCATTGGAGTATCTTTATTTTGATCAACAGTTTGGATTTCGCTGTCAAATTTACTAAAAAAATCGCTTTTGTCAAATCGGATGTAGTACTTGAGGAACTGTAAGAAAGTCCTCGTTTTATCTACAGTGTACCCGTTGGCTCTAAATTCTTTGTATAACTGCACTTTTATTTTCAACAAGACATCATCGTCCCAGGTTGAGTTCAATCCGTTCAATGCCGTTTTCATCACCCATGCCCATGGATTTGCAGAATTTGCAAAATCCTGATCCGAAAAGTCAGAGAGTTTGAAAATGGGATATTCGTACAAAAGCCGGGTATTCATATACTGAACCCTGTAATGGTCTGGCTTCCAGTTCTTGTTACCATCAGTCAGGAGCGCCAAAGCAGAGACCGGAACTTTATAACGATCGGTAAGTCTGTAAAAATAAGTGAACATGCGTTTGGCGAACTGGTCATCCCAATAACCCTGCACTTCAATATGAATCAAGATCCATTGCTCTGAGCCGTCAAGCAACCATACTTTAGTCAGGATGTCTACTCGCCGGTGGGATTCTTCGGATTCGGGGAATATCTGTTTCTGCTCCTTGTCGAGCATTTCAAAACCTCTCGACCAGTCCATCAGGTTGGTGAAATCTGGAAAAAAGAAAGCAATGGCTTCTGGAAAAAAGTCTTCAAAAATTCCTTTCCACAGTTTATCCCGGGTGAGCATCGGACATGTTTTGGGTTTAATAGGTCTTGTCGCAACAAGCCTGATTTAAATCGAAAAAACGTCCGGCAAGTTATGTGTATATTTTGTTTTAAAAAAAATATTTTAAACTTTTTTGTTACAACATCCCTTTGCGCTTTAGTCCAAGCAACAATAAACATACCAACACCAATCCAGCTCCAAATCCAATGCGGATCCACCTTTTTTGCGACAAGCGTATTTTGCTTTCCAAATAATAAGGGTTGGCGGCGTTGGGCGAACCCACCCCTGAAGCAATGGCCCAGTTTTCGGGATCGGCATTGTCTACTTGCGGAATCAGGAGGTTGAGGGTAAAGACAGAATCGGTTGGCGGCAGATCGTAGGTGATGCTGTCTACCGAGGCGCCCTGCGCAGAAAACAGGCACAAGGTTTCGCGCCGCTTGTGCAGTCCGAAGCCCAGGCCCCCAACGGCATTGTAAGCCCGCGGGAACCCGTTTCGGAATTTTTCGATATCCTGGCATACCACGAGGTAATCGTTGGGCGCTATGGTCACATCCGGAAAAGCAAATTCGTGGTGGTCGCCGTCCGTCATGATCCAGCCGAGCAGCGAAACCCGCTTGTCCGAACTGTTGAACAACTCGACCCAGTCGCCCGTTTTTTTATTGTTCGCGCTCACTTCATTGACGATGATCCGCCCCATTAGCGGGTGTTCGTATTTCTCAAAAATTGCCCGGATGCGATAAGGGCGGTCGCTTTTTAATAAAAAATCAAAACTTCTGAGCGCTTCTCCCCCACGTACGCCCTCCCAGCCTACAAAGCGATAGCCATAGTCGGCCAACGCCCGCACGTTGACCGGTACGCGCTCAAAATACACGCCCTCAAAAACCGAATTATGCACCCGCACGCAGTCGTTCACGAGCACGGCGCCGCCACCAGTGGCTTCCACCACTAAGTTGCGTAAATCGCCCAATCGGAACATGTCCTGAAGGTATTGGCGCATATAAGCAGGGCGTTCGTTCGCAAAAGTGCGCAACAGATTTACCTGAGATTCCCATTTGCCCGGACTGAGTTGCCAGCGTTTCAAGTGTTTCGGCATTTCAGGTTGCAAGAGTTGATAAAACGAATCTATGCGGGCAATCACCCGTTCAGGATGAAAACTTGCATTGAGGTGGTCGGCGAAACGGTTAACGAAAGTCGTACGAAATCCCGGGTTTTCCAGCAATTTTCGCAAAACGAACGTACTCCAGGGCGGGTTAGGCCAGTCGGGGCCATCAGGGGCAGTGTGAAAAGCCAAGCTGTTGTTGCGCCAGCCCTGCGTTTCCTGCAGGCTGAAGCCCCAATCGGTGTCGTACAAGATCCAGCGCCAACGACCTGTTTGCGTTTTTGGTCGCCAGTATTTGATGTTGCCGCCTGCATCCTGGTTATCAAAATAGATTTGTGCGATCTGATAATTCATGAAGTTGTCCACATCCATCTGCCGCTCCACCCAGGCAAAGTTTTCCGCTTTACTCAGGTCGTGCGCCGCTAAATATTTCAGCAGGCGCGAATAATGCTGGCGGCTGCCGCGACGCAGGTTGTTGCGGTGCTCCATAAAATCAATGCTATCCTTGTCCACATCGCTGTGACTTTCAATGAAATGGCGGTTGATTTTTTCACGGATGTTGTAAATGCCCCAATATTTGCCATTGATGTAAACGTGCGCCGGGCGGTAAGCTTGTTTTTCAATGTCCCAGCCATCGAGCAGACCGGTCATCAATGCGTCACGGAAGTGTGTTTTGCCCCAATCGCTGCCCGAATTGCGCAACACCAGCGATTTAAAGCTCTTGGGGCCTTCTTTACCAAAAACCGGGTGCCGGATGCGGTCTTCCCCATAACCCTCCCGGGCAATGATGGCCAATGATTTTTGTGGGAACAGGCGGCTCATTCCGCCAAAAAGGCGCATGCCGCTCAGGCTATTGTAGGCGCAGGAACCGTCCGTTTCATAAAATTCGACGTGCATGGGCACTTCCCGGCGTGTCCAGAAATTGGCGTTCGGTTTGTTCCATAGGCTGTCGGCAACACTGCCTTGCATGAACAACCCCCGTTGTGCATCGAACAAGAGCGCTGGCGTCACGGCCAAAGAAATGACAGCAAAAGTGCTTTTCGCTTCGCCGATAAAGTAGGTATGCCCCATAAAACGGCTGCGGATGTTGTCGCGGTAAGCTACCGCCCGCAACACCGTCGTGCGCCGGATGACGATGGGCGCCAGGTATTGCTGCGAGCGCCGCGTAGGCATGCTGCCGTCTAAGGAGAAATAGATCTCCGCACCGGGCGATGACAACTCCACTTCCACTGCGGATTCATAAAACCCGCCGGCTAAGGAAAAATCCAGGTCTAACTGTACATCAGCTGGAGCCGCCGCGCGCAATCCTGCACTCAGCAACAACAACATCAGGAGGGTGACGGTATTGTGTATCGCTTTCTTCAAGGTAATCGGTATTTGGCCTTGTGTTGTGTCTGTAACGCTCTTTAATACGAATGACTTGTAAATAAGTTACTGTTTTGTTAGAGTCGCTTGTTTTTTTAGCCTGGAAGCGTGAATTTATCTTGAATTTGTCATTTCACTTTGATTTCAATCCGACCGCCCACGATATCCCAAACAACACCACAGACAGCACTATAAAAAATTTCCAGACGCCGGAAACATCCGGAGTACCGCCTTTGGAATCTTCCAGAACTTTGTAAAAAAAATACAGGGCAGGTGGCAACAATGCCAGGCAAATAAGGCTCCACATCAGATTTACAGACACAGAAAGGTGAAGCCAGTGTATCAAAACGAGACGGCCAATGAAATGCAGCAGACGTGTTGCCAAAAAAGAATAAGCAATCAGTAAAATCGCAAACATCATAAAAATGATACCCATAGTTCTGCGTATTAAAGCTGTGTGAAAATACAAAATAAGGCTGAATCCAAGGCGTCAGGCGTTGTGAAATGGGAATAAACCGTAGTGAACCAGATGAATTTCCAATCTTACTGTCTATATTCGGTAAACAAATCACACATGCAACGACGAAAATTTGTTCAGCAGGCTGCCCTGCTCACGGTGATGGCTGGCGCCTGCGGTACTACAACCACCACGACGCCATCTAAGGTTTTCAGGCCAACCCGCCTGCGCCGGGGCGATCTGATCGGCCTGGCAACGCCGGGCAGCTATATTCCCGACAGCGCCCTGGAAAAAGCCGTAAAAAACGTAGAAAGCCTCGGTTTTCGGGTAAAATTGTCTAAAAACATTCGCGCCAAGCGGGGCTATAATGCAGGAACGGACGCCCAGCGACTCGAAGACCTGCACGCGCTTTTTGCCGATAAGGAAGTGGCAGGCATCTGGTGCGCACGCGGGGGCTATGGCTGCACCCGCCTCCTGCCCAGCCTCGATTATGCCTTGATTCGGCGCAACCCCAAAGCGCTCATTGGGTACAGCGATGTCACGGCACTTTTGCTGGCTGTTTTCCGGGAAACCGGCCTCATTACTTTTCACGGCCCAGTGTCTGCGTCGGAACTGACGGAGTATTCGCGCGCTCAGTTCGTCTCCACACTGATGGAGCACCAGCCTGGAATTACCATCAGCATCCCGGAAGCGCTCAGCATCCTGAAAAAACCGGGGTACGAATCCAAAACCATTCGGGGCGGCAAAGCCAGCGGGATGCTCACGGGCGGCAATCTCTCTTTGCTGGCAGCTATGGCCGGTACGCCCCACGCGCCGGATTTCAGCGGGCGCATCGTATTTATGGAAGACGTGGAAGAGCGGCCCTATCGGATAGACCGGATGCTGACCCAGTTGCACCAGGCTTGTAACCTTGAAAAAGCGGCAGGAATTGCGCTGGGTGTTTTTATAGACTGCCTGCCCGAAATTGATGTGCCCTCGCTGAGCCTGATGGAATGCTTGGAAGATCAGTTGGCAGGGCTGGATATTCCCGTGGTTTACGGCATGCCTATCGGCCATATTTCTAACCAATGTGTGATGCCTCTGGGAATAGAAGCAACCCTGAATGCAGACGAAAAGACCCTGACTTTGCTGGAAAGCGGGGTGGAATAATCAAAACCTGAACGCGATATGTGACAAGGCAGCATTATTGCGTTATCTTTATCGTCAGACGATGGCGCCCGGCGTCTAATATCTAATGTCTAAAATCTAACATCTTTTACTGCCAGTATGCCAAAAGTAATAGACAGCCAATTATTGGACAGTATCCGCAAGCCGGATTATCTGATAGATGAACTGCTCGACAAGCAATTGGAGCAGATCGAAGAGGTGTTGGGAAAACAGGCCAAAGGCTTGGGAAACAAGGTTCTGGCGCTTTTTGTACAAAACGGCATCCGCGTTCAATTGTCTGAACAGGAAGTCATCCGCGAATTTTCCATCAAAAAAAATGTAGATACCCACTCCGTACGCGGCATCCTTGATTTGTTGAAACAATCCGGACTGTTGCAGATCTCGCCGGGTGGTAATTTTGAATTGCCCAATAATTTTATCGCACAACGCGCTTTTCGCAAAATAGAATCCGACAACCGCGTGCTGCGCAGCATCCTCCTCACCATTCAGGACCGAATGAGCCGGGGGCAATTGCTCGACCAGCAATACCTCAACTACATGACCCCGATGATGGATCAATTGGAGTTGAGCGAGGTGGAACTGGAGTTTGTGAAGGATTCCCGGCAGGCCATCCGGAAGCAAAAACGATTATTCAGACTCTTTCTGACCATCATGATTCTGGCTTTAACGGGGTTAGCCAGCTGGGCACTTTACAATAGCCAGGAAACCATTAAAAGTAACAACGAACTCCTGCGTGTAAATAAAGAATTGGGAGAGGCGAGGGATAAAGAACGGCAAAGCGCAATAGATGCACGTGGAAAAGCTCACCAGGCAGAAGAAGCCGAGCAATATGCACAACGCCAAAAAGCAGAAGCCTATGGGCAACGTCGAATTGCCGACAGTTTGCGCCTTACGGCCGAGAGTAGCCGCGATTTGGCCATCAAGGAACGCGGCATTGCCGAGTCGATGCGACAACGGGCCGAAAAACAAGCGCAACGGAATGCCGCCCTGGAAAAACAGGCCCGCGACAGCAGCGAAATTTATAACCGGTTGCGCCTGGGCGCCCAAAAAAATGAAGAGGTTGCCCGCATGGAACGCGATCGCGCCCAGCGGCTGAGCAAAATTATTGCTTCGCGCAATGCAGCCGTGCGTACCCTTCAGTTGGAAGACCGTCGCCTTCGGGCGCTCGTTGCAATGGAAGCCTACAACATCAACCGCGAAGATGCGGAAAATGGCAACCCGCTTCAGCCCGACATCTTTAAAAGTTTATACACCGCAACCTATGCGCTGAACCGGCAGCTTTATGCTAAGCAAACCAAACACAAGGGCGGGGTGCGCGACATCGTCTTCCATCCGCGCAAAAATGTATTTTACTCCACCGGTAGTGATGGAACGGTTCAGGAATGGCCGATTCAGAACTGGAATACCGTAGGGGCGCCACAATTAGGCGAGGTAAAAAAATTAGCGCCAGTGGGCGGAGGCGTGCAAAACAGCTTAGCGGTCAGCGCAGACGGGCGGCAGTTGCTGGTAGCCGGCGAACCGGCTTATTTCCAAATCCTCAACACCCAAACCGGCGCTGTAGAAACAACGCTGGACAAAAACCGCGGCGAAGAGATTTTCCTGAGCGGGTTTACCAAAACGGGTGGTTTTTACGCCATGAGCCAGCGCCAGTTCTATATTTGGGAACCAGGAAGCAGCCTGAAAACTCACCCCAAATTGTCTTCCAAAACCGGCGTTTTTATACTCGATTACCCTGAACCTGGAAACGCCAGAATCTGGACCTTTTCAGGCGTGTACGACAACTATGCGTATGAGTTGAGCATTGCCGGATTCAGTGGCAACCGGGTAGATACCGTGGAAGACAATATTACAGGCACCCAAAAAGAGGTGGATTTTGGCAATATTACGGCAGTGGCTATGACCAGCGTAGGCAAGAAAACCCTTGTTGCCTATGGGTTTAATACAGGCCGGTTGTTTATTATTGAAGGCACAGACCGCAGCAACCCGTTTCAAGGGCAGGACAATGAAAACAAGCGTTTTAAGCACCACCAGGCGGCGGTTTCAGACATGGCGTTCAGTCCCGACGGACGATGGCTGGCGGCGGCCAGTTTTGATGGAACGGTAAGTCTGTGGGAAATATCGCGGTACAACAGTGATGCATCCTACCAGCCAACGGTATTGGACGGTCACAACAGTTGGGTATTGTCGCTGGCATTTTCCAACGATAGCCGCAATTTATTGGCAGGCTGCCAGGACGGGAGCATCCATTTCTGGAACCTGAATCCGGAAAACTATGCCAACCAGCTATGCCTTGACCTGCGCGGCGCCCTCGACGATTCCATTGAGGAAAAGAAACGATTGGAGGTTCGCCAGAAAAAATCCATTCAGCAAACCGATTTCGATGAACTAACGCTGGAAGAATACCGCCTGTATTTCGGCGAGCCGGATAAAGCGCGATTGCGGAGCCGGAACAATAGCGTCGGTATTGCTACGGGCGTTTCGGTATGCCGGGGGCGGTAGTTTTTAGATTTGTAAGGTGTTAGAAACCTTATCGGTATTCGGTCTGCGTAGTTGCGAATTTGCGTTATCTTCAAAAAGAGAACCTATGATGTACCGGGGTTTTGGCAAAGGATGGGCGGCGGCCGCTCTTTTCTCGGCATTTTTTCTTCCCACACCGATTGCTGCACAATCAATGTCCTGTGAAGCAATTTATCGTCAGGCGCTCAATGATTTCAATGCGGGCCGGTTAGAGCGAGTGGTATCAGGGGTATCGGAATGCGCGGGCAACAAGAACAATTCACGACCATTGCGGCGGGAAATGTTGTCGTTGCTGGCGATGGTTTATACTTTTTTAGACGAGGATGAAAATGCAGAAAAGGCATACCTCGACCTTCTGGAACTCGATCCCTTTCATTCGCCGGGAACAGATGCGC
>JBJXFD010000642.1:0-11678 GCA_046153985.1 Saprospiraceae bacterium | reverse complement strand
CCGTAACAACGGTTGCCACAACATAACAAAATTGCGGTGCGATGCACCTTACCACCCTTGATTCCCGTGATCTACAAAGATTATTGGTGCGATGCACCTCAACCCAAAATTTGGGATGACTCATGTTGGACATGTTTACGTCAACCAGCGGTATCAGCAAATATACGAAAGCTGAAGCCTTAAGGGCATGTTAGGGAATCCATCATTGTGCGTTAATGGCAATGGTGGTAGCGAAGCGACCCGAACTAATTCCCCAATAGCCATGAGCATGCCCAATTTTTGGATCAAGTTATTATAAATGTCGTGAAATAATTTTTTCGAGGCTGCCCAACGTTTACTACGGGCAGCCTTCTTTGTCTAACCAGCCCCAGGCAAAAAAAACAGGAGCCACCCCGGAAACCCGGGATGACTCCTGTCGTTAATGCACGTTAGTTTTTCTACTACTACTGTTCTCTAGTAAATTTTCTATAATTTGGACTTCAATTCTTATATTTAGGAATTAAACGCGCCCATAGAATATGACTGCAAGTTCGCGATAGAAAACCAGTTTAACCTTGACGATTACCAACCTTTTCACCACTTCTGTTTTTTACGCGCTTTTCGGATTCACCTACCTGTGCTAAATACCACTTAGGTGAAAAAGCATGTGTCTTATTCCTAACATGCTATTTATGACCCATTTATTTAAACCAAACTTCCCTTAAAAATTTTCTCACCTGTATAGAAATTGATTTTTTTTTATAATTTACCATTGTTTTTCACCAAATATTCTAAATTTAACAAAAGTGTTAAAATGGAAAAGAATAAATTCATTATTTACCTGCGCAACTTAAGCCCCAAAGAACTGACTGGATTTGGGAAGTACTTGTCCCGGAATTGTGAAAATCAGGAAGCAACCCTTGCCGTGTTCAACTACATCAAAAACTTTCGCCCGGGTTATTCCGATGAGAAAAGGCTCAACATTGACTTTGCCGCTTCTAAGATATTTGAGAAGCCCTGGGTATCCACCAACGCGGATAACAGAATCAAGCTGCAGAACACCCTGTCAGACTTGTTTCTCAAGTTGAAGGAGTTCCTGATTCAACAAAAAGCAGGCGCAGATTCCCCTGAAGCGCACTTATTATGGCTGGATGTTTTATTAGCCCGGGAACAATATACTGAGGCAAACAAATACCTGGAGAAGATCCAATCCACCATTGTGACCTCTATGTCAGCAGGGGATAAGTACTATTCTCTAAAACTTGCCTTGCCTTACCTTAATTGTTATAAGATTCCTGGTAAGGGGCACCTCGAAGGGTACAAAGCATTAATTGACTGCGCTTCAAACCTGGAAGCTTTTTATGCCTTTACCCAACTCAAACTTGCCTGCGAAATAGCAAGTCGTCGAAAGTTTTTCGCTCCCGAAGAGTTAACAGCAGAAGGTGGGTTAGACATTGCCCTGCCAAGCTTCGATTTTGCGCCTTCTTTTTTAGCAGCCAATCCAATCACAAACATCTATTACCAGGTTTATCTGCTCATCCGAAGTGAAGATGGCGCACATTACGATGAAGCCTTTGACCTGCTGTATCAACATGCAGAAAAAATTGATCGGGAGGAACAACTCATCCTGCTGACTTATTTACAAAATTATGCTGCTAATCAATTGATTAAAGGGGAAAACTGGGTTTCTAAAAAATTGCATGAATTAAATTTGTTAGGGCTACTTCACGGGGCATTCACCTTAAAGGGGCTGCTACCTGTTTCCCAATATTACAACATTATTGCAGTAGCCTGCCAGGCAGAGGAATTTGAATGGGCGGAAACATTTATTGAAGCGTACACGATTGAAATGAACCCAGCTGATGGGATGGATAAAAAATTCCTTGGTCTGGGGATCGTAGCGTTCAGGCAAAAAGAATTTCAAAAAGCGCTGGGTCTGTTAGACCAGGTTCAATCTGTGGATATTGGTGATACCATTCGCTTAAAACCATTATTGCTGGCATGTTGCTTTGAATTGGGACAAGTAGATACGTGGCGCGTTTACATGAGTAAGGCCTTTTCAAAACAGTTGTCCAGAGAGAAGGATATGAGAAAAGAGACCATCATTGCCATGAAAAATTTTGTCCGGTTTTTTAATACGCTCCATCGCGGAAAATTCAATAAAGAACTATTAATCAACGAAATATCCACTAGTCAAACCTTTTTAAAAGAATGGTTACTTGAAAAAGCAAACAACCATACGGATGCCCGGTAAATACAACATCAAAATAAAATCCGCCGCCCATAAGCCCGGCTCATGAGCGGCGGTTGCACCGTTATTCAACTGAATACATTAGAGAATGATATCCACCCAGATGATTCCTCCGGAACCCTCCGCTCCGCAAACCGCCTTGACATGGACGTCATAAGTACCGGCAGGCAGCCCCGTAAAGGTATGATACAGGTTGGTAGTTGACACCGGCTGGCTTGTATAGTGGTCTTCTCTCCGGTAATACCGGACTTCGTAACCGTCCGGACTGCCCGCTGCACTCCAGGTGAAGGAAATGGCGCCTGAACCCTGATTCGTAACGTCGAGGTTGTAAGGGTCCATACAGAGGCATTCCATTTCGGATTGAACAGGAGAGGAATAGCTTTGGAAAACCTGGGCCAAAAGCGCCAGCAAAAGAACCGTCATGAAGGCAGCCCATTGTCCTCTTTTTTGTGCATTTTTCATAGTAAATAAGCATTGAAATGAAGGAAATGAGATGGCAGGAAACGGTAAGTAACAGGCAGAAAAAGGGCATCTTGCCCGCAGGGTGCAACACCGCCGGCAATTCAAAAATTGAACTCCTCCTTGCGGGCACTAGTAAACCGAAAGAAGAAGCATACCACCTTGTCTTGTGAAACTACTCTTGTCAGGGAAGTCGGAAGGATACGATCGCAGCATTCGTTGCCGGAGGTATTTCCTCGCCGTGCCGTGCCTGTCACCATGTTCGACAGTGCAAAGGTATAAGCGCGGCAAAGGAAAAGCAATTTAATTAATTGATTTACAAATATTTACATAAATTTACGTGGATTTTTGTAAATTTACGTGGATTCATCCCGAACAGCTTTCGGACGCTAAAGAACAGACACTACAATCGCCCAACCAACTCCAATAGCCCAGCCACAATCTGGCTTCGCTCCACCGTGGCCTCGTCATTCCGGATGGTTCCGATGCGCAGTTTACGGGTCATGGCTTCCCAGCGGGAGGAAATTTGCAACGCTTCCAGATGGGATGCTTCATCCTGGGAAGCAGTGAAGTCAATCACGGCCTGAATTGCCGCTTCCGGCCTTCCGGAGGCAATCATCCGCTGCAATTTTTGGATGTATTCTGCCGTGACGGGATTCCGGTCCGGGTTTTTGCCTGTTGATCCCGGAGTAAATGCTTCTTTCGTTCCGTAATAGTGGTGGCTTATTTCAATGCGTTCCGCCGATTGTACATATTTATCCCCTCCAAAAGCGTCCGTACTATTATTTTCCTGGTTATGAGAAACGCTGTTGTTGTCCCCGAGCCGGAAGTCGCCGCCTACCGTTATGTTACTGCCCTGGATCACGTTTTTGCTGTCAGAAATCGTCACGCCGGCATTCCCCGATTTTTTGGCTTCCAGCAGTAAACTTTCCAATTCTGCCTGGAGCGTCGTTTTCCCTTCAAGCGCGTGTCTCAGCGCAATGCGCGCCTCGGCTTTCACATCGGCATCATCCGGCGCATTTTTTAAAGCATTGTATTCGTCTGCCAGCAGAGATTTTACTTTTTGCCACAAAGCCACGGCTGATTCGCTTGTTGTGCGACTAAAATCCTGTCCGCCAGCTTCCATTTTGGTGATTGGCAATGCCATTTCAAGCATTTGTTTTGCCAATTCCTTCACATCCATACCTATGAATTTAAACTGAGATATATCCAACTGATCAAGCATTTCAAAAATAAAAGCCGCCATATTGGCTGCTGCCCGTTCTTGCGAACCACCGGCATCAGCATGCGATTTACCTTCCAACAGGTCAGAAATACCCCGAATGTTGCCAAACCGGATACCGGTGTGAAACTGCATCGCCTGCCCAAAACCAATGGATTCCATTTCTAAAGCCGTAGTGTCGTTGAACGATTGCTTCAGAAGGCGGTACACAGCCCCGTCGGTGGCTGCAATCACTTTATCCCCGGAAGCAATGGGCCCAAAAACCACCTTTGCTCCAGGCCGATCACCCACGACCCTTTTTTGCCAACGATCATTTGCCGCAACAGATTGGGCAGTTGCCAGTAAGTCCTTGCTGTAATATCCTGCTTCCGGCCGAACAACGAAGCCAGTCTCTGTTTCTTTACCAGATTCATAGCCGTAAAACTTCGTCCCAACGACCACATCCCCCAATACTACATCTTTAACCCCTCCGGCGATACCTGCCAGGATGACCACAACCGGCTGAAAAAGACGGATTGTTCTTTCTGTTGCCAATGCAACAGTGCTGTTCCCTGACCCCGTTTGATGAGTGACAATGTTGAAGACACCGTTTATGCCTTCAAATTGCCCGGATACAAAGCGACTTCCTTCAACCACCCTTTCTGTTTGCGAGACCAAATGTGCCAGAATCGCTTTATGCTCCAGCGGGATTGGCGTGAGTATGGCAATATAGTTCATCGTGAAAAAAATAACTGACCATGAAAAAAAACACCTGCTCACTCCTCCCCGAAACATAAACCTCCGGCTTCTATATATAGAGGGGTTCTATCAGAAACAAATTTGGCACAGTTTATTCTTTAAAGCAAATACGGGTTTTGCCCAAATCACCGAACTTTTTGTACCTTTGTTTTCATCCCAATCGTTTCAATAACTTCGATTAGTTGTTAATTTTAGCCGCTGGCTTATAATTTAAATTATTAATAATCATACTTTTAAAAACAAAAACACTTCCACTTAAACCTTTCGCTTGATTTTATAGACTCATTGCAATTTTCACCGTGAAAAAAAACAGAATTTTATGAAAAATAGTAAATTTTTGTCCTTTTTGGGTACGCTGAGCAAAAAAGAGCTGGTCGCATTTGAACAATACCTGCTATTTTTCCACCGAAAAGAAAAAATTGCACTCCTCGTGTTCTCCTACCTCAAACCTTATTATCCAAAGTTCAATGCCCCGGCAATTGCATTCGATTTTGCCTATCAGGAAATATTTGGAGCTCCGCTGCCCGTAGAGCCCAAGGGGGGAAAGAATAAAGCAAAAAAACTGCTGAATGCACTTTCAGACCTGTTCCTGTTTCTAAAGGAATTCCTCATCATCCAAAAAGTAAAGAAATATCCTTTAGAAAAAGAGCTGCTATGGTCGGGTGTTTTACTGGACAGAAGAAAGGTCCGGGCGTTTGAAACACATTATCCCAAACTGAAAAAAAAGGTCAACTCGTCCCCGGCAGATGTTCCCGGTTATCTGGACAAACTTGCAGCAAGCTACATTCCAAACTACCTGTTACTTGAGGATAATTCAGCCAGGAGCATTGCCTCTTTGTTGACCTTTATTGATGATTTGGACTGTTTTTATACAAGTACCCGTTTAAAAATGGCCTGCGAAATCGCAACGCAAAAGAATGTACTGGCGCTAAATCTGCCAATGGACTCTGCGTTTCAGGCCGTAAGTTTAGTAGGGGTTCTTTCTCCTGATTTAAAAAAAAGCAACCCCCTCATCGCCATCTACAGGGAGCTGTTCCTACTCATTGTGAATAAACAGCACGAAAGCTTCAAAAAAGTGGAGTCACTGTTGCGGGCATATACGGACAGGATCGAAAATCGGGAACAGCACATAATCGTTATTCACCTCTTAAATTATGCTGCTGCCCAAATCCGATTGGGCCATCCGGAGGGTTGGAGCATGGTTCACCGCTTGAATGAATATGGCATCAAAAAGAAGCTTTTCATCGAAGGGGGGGTTATGTCGCCGGTTCAATTTACCAACATCATCAATGCTGCCTGTAAAACCAGATCCTTTAGATGGGCTCAAAACTTCGTCAAAACGTATGCCCCGTATCTAGGGGAGGACATCCGCGAAAACAACATAGCATTGGGACAAGCCCAAATTGCTTTTGAGCAGGGTTTTTATAAAAAGACGATGAGTGTCCTGAAGAAAAACCCCGGCGGCGACCTGTTTTATGAGCTTCGTGCCAGATCCCTGACGTTGAGGAGCATCTGTGAACTCCGCCAGGAAGTGGTGGAAATTCAGAAATACTGTTTTGCTTTTGAACAATATATCTTCCGAAACAAGAAAAGGAATACCGAAGCGATTGCGTCAGTCCTCAATTTCATTAAAATGCTCAAAATCCTGATTTTCAGAAAAAAAGACAAAGAACGCATCATCAATGAGATAAAAACCCTAAAGCCGATACAATTTGAAGATTGGTTGCTTACGCAAGTAGAGGTATACTATGGTACAGCACCCAGTCGGGTTGAGGGCAAGTTGCGTGGCAAGTCTGGAAATCAACTCAAAACTTAAGCTGCCGGGCATTTTGTGCCAACATTTGCAGGGAATCCCAATACCGGTCGTAAAGGGCAGGATTGCTTTTTTTGGAAAATTCAAGGACGGGACAATTGGCACGCGACAGGCCATAGACATAATGCGAGACCATGACCTTCCCGTCGGGGCTGTCCCCGTCAACGGTCATGAAATAATTCGCGGGGATATGTTGGTATGCGAATATTTCAAAGGCGCCGCGGTACCCGGCGTTGATGAATTGTTGTTGCACCTTGCCGAGTTTTTCAATGGCTTCCCTGATTTTGCCAATGCTTTTAAGCTCATCGGGTAAGTGCTTAGCCCGGTCGCTGAAATACAGCTGCGTTTCTTCGCAGTCGGGATCCAGCAGGTAACATTTAAAATTGACACCTTTTGCCAAAAGCTCCTGTACATGGTGCTTGAACTCTTTTTCATTCCGGGAAAAAAAATAGCCAGCAAAGGTGTTCAGCACTACCCCAAACTCGATGACTTCCTGTTTTGCCCCTGAAATGAAATCCACTTTTTGGGCGATGGGCAGGCGGCCGTCCTTGTAAAATGTGAACCCTGGATTAGCAGAAGGGAGCACTGTTGTTTCGATTTCTACAAGGCTTGGGGCCCAATTGGATGGCGGCGCGTCAGAATATTTGGTCTCTTCCCATTCCACACCGATTTCCCTGCGGATGAGTTCCTGAATGCCCTCAGCCGCTATTTTCAGTATTTTGTTGCCCCCTTCTTTATAACGGACAATTTTACTTAACGCGGATTCAGATACGTTGAATCCAAGTACTTCCATTTTTTCAATGATCTGTAGTTGGGAATACCCTTGTTTCTCTTTGAGCAAGACTACGCCAGCCAGGATGATGTCTATGCTGCGTTGTCTGATCGGGCCTACTGGTTTATCCGCCATAAGTACTTGATTTTTTGAATGCATTGCGGCGTTAAGATACAATTAGTTCGTAAAAAGCACCTATACGGGTTTCGGATCATACCGCTTTGGCGGCATCCAACACCATCAGAATACCCGCATTGCCGCATTGAGGGTCGTTCAGGTAGTTTTTTACAATGCGAACCAAAACAAACCCCACCTTTTGTTGTGGAGTAATGGTGGGATCAGTTAATTCACCACTCAACACCCGGGCGCCATATGCTTCAATGGTCAATTGGTGTTTGTAGGGCAAATACCCGTTCAGCATACCCACGGTCACCTGCCCTTTTAGCCCCAGTTTGCGGCATAATTCCTGCCTGGCCCGATACAAAGCACGCGCCACGCCCTGTCCGCGATAAGCTGGATCAACGCCCATATCCATGCCGTAGAGCCATACGCCCTGTGGGTCGTGAGTATTCAACCACAAGTTGTCAGAAATTTCCAGGAAGGTATGGTCTGCCTCGAGCGGGTGGTTGGTGCGCATCGTGCTGCTCATCGCAATCAGGCGGTCGCCGTCCGTCACCACAAATTGCCCTTCCGGAAACAGCTCGATGTGTCGCGAATAGTGCGGTGCAGCTAGCCTTTCTTCTTCAGAGAGCGTTGGAAACACCACTCTTTGGAGCGCTTCCAATTTTATTACATCCGCGGGGATGGTGTTACGGATCGTATACATTAGCTTTTATTTTTACAATAAATTACTGACAATTAAACATTTAAAAAAATCAGGTAGATAATCATCAAATCACTCCGGGTTCTTGCTCCTGAAATTCAAAACGCAGAAATAATTTTTTCGCCTCAAATTTATGCGTTGTTGAGATGTTGTTGTTAAATTTGGGCAACGGTAGAAGCCTGTTTTGTAAATTGTTACCAAACTTTATACGGAGCAGCCAACACCAACCGTTAAATAACGGAACCTGATACTTACTTCCCCTTTTGTAACGACGCTTTCTTCCCCCAGATACTGTGCGTCAAACTATTCCCTGTAGAGAAACGCAATATGCTTCAAATTCACTTTTGAAAACTGTATGCCTTGCAGGCATGTTAATCCTGTATGAGTTAGTGCCCAAAAACGGTTAAACCATAATCCTATGAACTTTGGTGCTCCCAAAAATGTCGTAACCATCGACGTAGTCATCGCTTTGATTGTATTTCTGGTCTGCGTTTTCCTTTCTTGTGCTATGCATCCGAACACTATTGTCGGATTTGCTACCGGTTGATCGCTTTTCAGAGGAACAATTAAGTATACTAAAACCGATTAGCGTTACCTGTTTTGTAATTATCGCTGTACCTTTCCTCTTTCGCTTTACCCGCGTATGGAGCAAAACAGCAATCAGCAAAGACAGCAGTACAACGCAGCGTTTAAACATGCCTTAGATGCATTGAACGCTTCGCAACGCGATGCGGTTGACCATATCGAAGGTCCGATGCTGGTCATAGCCGGCCCCGGCACTGGCAAAACGCATATCCTGGCCGCCCGCATCGGCCGAATTCTGTCGGAGACCGACGCCCAGGCCAACAACATCCTCTGCCTTACTTTCACTGACGCAGGCGTTCATGCCATGCGCGAACGCCTGCTCCAATGGATCGGCCCGGAAGGACACCGCGTACACATTTATACTTTCCACGCTTTTTGCAACAGCATCATCCAGGATAATCTCGAGTACTTTGGCCGGAGCGACATCGAGCCACTCAGCGAACTGGAACGGGTGGAAATCATCCGCCGCATGCTCGACGCGCTCGAACCCGCGCACCCGCTCTACCGCAGCGCAGACGCTTATTTTTATGAATCCCACCTCCGGGACCTTTTTCAACGGATGAAATCGGAAAACTGGACGCCTGCGCTACTCCACGAAAAAATTGACGCTTACCTCGAAGCATTGCCGCAACGCCAGGAGTTCAGATACCAGGTCAACCGGGGTCACCTGCGCAAAGGAGATCCCAAAACGGCGCAAATAGAAGAGGCCCGCCAAAAAATGGAACGACTCCGCGCTGCCGCAGCGCTTTATCCCCAATATGAAATGGCCTTACGGCAAATGCGGCGCTACGATTACGACGATATGATCCTGTGGGTTTTGCGCGCTTTTGCTGAAAACGAAGCCCTGTTGCGCAGTTACCAGGAGCGCTATCTTTACCTGCTGGTGGATGAATATCAGGATACCAACGGCGCCCAAAATGAGGTCATCCGCCGGTTGATTGCCTACTGGGAGTCGCCCAACGTATTCATTGTTGGCGACGACGACCAGTCCATTTTTGAATTCCAGGGCGCTCGCCTGAAAAACCTGCTGGACTTTTACGCCCAGTACCGCGAACAACTGAAGGTGGTGGTGCTTCGCGACAATTACCGTTCTTCCCAGCATATTTTAGACGCTTCGCACGGGTTGATCAGCGTCAACGAACGGCGCATTGTAAATAGCTTGGACAACGTGGGTATTCAAAAAATCCTAACTGCCCGCAACGACAACTTCTCCCGGTCTGCTTTCCTGCCGGAGGTGCTGTCTTACGCCAACCTGGCCCAGGAAGAAACCGGCGTAGTCGCCCAAATTGAAGCGCTCTGGCGGGGCGGTTTCCCCTTGCAGGAGGTGGCGGTGATTTACGCCCGGCACAAACAGGTGCGCGCCATTGCGTCCCTGCTCGAAAAAAAAGGCATCCCTTACGCAACCCGGCGCCGCGTGAATATACTGGATTTGCCGCTCATCCGCAACATGAGGACGCTGTTGGAATATTGTTACTTAGAATATACCCGGCCTTACAGCGGCGAACACCTGCTTTTTCAAATCCTGCATTTCGATTTTGCCGGCATTCCCCCCAACGCCCTGTCGCGCCTGAGTTGGGCTATTGCCGGGATGGATACCGCTGAAAGGCCTTTCTGGCGGGATGCTTTGCAAACAAAAGCCTCTGGCGCGGATTGGCACGAAGCCACTACCCGATTTTCCGCCGTGCTGGAAGACCTGATTGCGCAGGTGGCCAACCTCGGTTTGCCGGCTTTTTTGGAACGCCTGCTCAACCGAAGCGGCATCCTGAGCTTGGTCATCCAGCACCCTGAAAAAGTGTGGTTGACCCAGGTGGTGAAAACGTTTTTCGATTTCGTTCGCGAAGAGAGCGACCGCAATCCCCGCCTCACCCTGCGCCGCCTGCTCGACATCCTGCGCAACATGGACGACAACCGGTTGGCAATCGAAATCAACAAATCGGTGGTCGCGAAAAATGGCGTCAACCTGCTGACGGCCCACAGCGCCAAAGGGCTGGAATTTCAGATCGTTTTTATAATTGATTGCGTCAAAGACGGCTGGGAACCTCAGAGTCGTGGTGGCAACGGCCGTTTTGCGCTCCCGGATACGCTCACGTTTTCGGGCGAAGAAGATGCACTGGAAGCCCGCCGCCGCTTATTCTATGTAGCCATGACCCGGGCGAAAGAGCGCCTGTACCTCTCTTACAGCCGCCAGGACGCGAAAGGAAAAGACACCCGGCCCGCAGTTTTTATAGACGAATTGGGGCTTGTCGCTTCAGAACGCACCTTGCCGCCCGCTATGCTGGCTGAAGCCGAATTGCTGCAAATGACCGAGGTGGGGCGTCCCCAAATTCCCGCAGAAGCCGAAGCCGCCATCAATACCCTGCTTGAAGGCTTCGTGGTTAGCATTTCGGCGCTGAATCGCTACCTGCGCTGCCCGTTGAGTTTTTATTATGAAAATGTACTGCGCGCGCCTGCCCTGCAAAGCGAAGCGGCCAGCTACGGATTGGCGGCACACAATGCCTTGCAACGCCTTTTCGAGCGCATGCTTTCGGCAAAGGCGCAGCGCTTCCCCGGTTTGCGCGAATTCATGCACCTTTTCGAGCGGGAAATGGAAAGAATGCGGGGCTATTTTCCCCCAAAAGCATTCGATCGCCGCCTGGAAACCGGTCGCGTCTACCTGAGCGCCTATTACCATCAGCACATCGAACACTGGCACAAAAAAGTGCGCCTCGAACTTCAGGTTCGCAACGCCGTTGTGGACGGGGTGCCGATCACCGGCATTATTGACAAAGTGGAACTGCACGAACACCAAAGCGTGGTGCTGGTAGACTACAAAACGGGCAGTCACCGCGACGCCAAACTGCGCCCGCCCGGCGGCGCGCAGCCCTACGGCGGCAGCTATTGGCGGCAATTGGTGTTTTACAAACTGCTCTACGAAAACTACGACAACAGCGGAAAACGGGCGGATACCGGCGTGATTTCTTATTTGGATCCCGACCCGGCAGGCGTGTTTCCGCAGGTCTCCATTGCGCTCAGCAACGAAGACGCCGCTTTCCTGCG
>JBJXFD010000638.1:0-3062 GCA_046153985.1 Saprospiraceae bacterium | reverse complement strand
GCTGGACGAGGCCGCGCAGGATTTTTTGTCCGAAAAAATGGACATCAAAGTCGTGTTTGCCATCCGCGAAGACCGGCTGCATCTGCTCGACAAACTGCGTTTTCCGTTGCCGTCCATTTTTGCGCGGCGGTTTCCGTTGCTGCCGTTGCCGAGAGCGCAGGCGGAGGAGGCACTCGCCCGGCCTGCCGCGCTTGCGGGTGATTTTGCGTCGCCGCCGTTTGCTTTAGAAGGGGCGGCGATGGGCAAAATCCTCGATTTTTTGAGCGACCCGGAAGGCCGCGTTGAGGCCAATCAGTTGCAGATTTTGGCGGAAAGTTTTGAAAAACGCGCCCAAACGGAAGGCATCACGCTGTTTTCAGCGGAAAAAATCGGCTCGCTCAAAGCCGTCGTCTCCGATTATTATCGGGAAAAAATAACCTCGCTGCCCGACAAAACGGAGCGGCTGGCTGCCCGTCGGCTTTGCGAAGAAGGCCTGTCGCAGGAAGGCGACCCGCCTGTGCGGCTCAATTTGCACGAGGCTCAAATCCGCAATTTTTACGGCATCCAGCCCGCGCTGCTCGAAAAACTGGTGGCCCTGCGGCTGCTCCGTTCCGAGCCGGGCGCAGGCGGCGGCTACACCTACGAGTTGCCGCACGACACGCTGTTGGAGCCGGTGATTGATGCCAAACGCGAGCGGTTGGAGGAGGAGAAAAAGGAGGAGGCTCGGATTGAAAGGGAAAAAACGGCGGCGCGAACCCGGGAATTGGAGGCGCAGGCGGAGGCGGAAAAACGCCGTCGGCAACGGGCAACTTCTTTGGCAATAGCCGCAGTTGTTGGGTTGGTCATAGCTTTGGGGGCGATGTTTTGGGCGTTTTCGGCGCAGCAAAAAGCTGAAAAGGCTTTATCGGAATTAAAAATTGAAAATGAAAAACGCCTTGCCGCCGAAGCCGCCAAACGGGTAAATGAATTTGACAAAGAACTCTCGGTGGCTTACGGCCAATTGAGCGGTGGGAATTCCTGCCTGGGCGACGAGACTTTCGGGCACTTGCAAACGGCGGTTTTTGAACTCAATTCCGAAGAAACCAAAAAGAAAATCCAGGATTTGAACCAAGCGATTCAGAAAAACAATGCCGATTGTCCAATTTTTAAAATCCAAAAATGATGAAAAATATCCTCCTTTTCTGCCTGCTGTTTTTGTGCAGCACGCCCGCACACCTGCAAAACCAATGCAATAACTACCCCTGCAAAATGGAACTGGCGCGAAAAGCCTTGAAAGATGGTAAGTTCAAATCCGCGCTCGACCATGCCCGGGGTGCGGAGAATTATGATGCGAGCAAAAAAACGGAGGTCAATGATTTTATTGACCTTGTTTTTGCGGCGATTGAAAAGAAAAAGAAGGAAGCGGAGGATGGGGAAAGGAAGGTGAAAATCGCGTTGGCAGAAACTGAAAAAGCGAAAAAGCAAGCAGACGTGGAACGGGTCGCGGCAGACCATCAACGTGCACTTGCTCAGAGGACATTGGGGTATTTTTTTAAAAACGATAGCATCAAAGCCGCTTGGGGTCTCAATTTCGGCACCAAAAAATATGGGGTCATGAACCGTGTCGGCGAACTTTTGGGCGGAGGATTTATTTGGGAAGACCCTTCCCCATTCAATGAGCATTATGCCCAGGCCCGTAAAAATGATTCAACCTTTTTTCTAAACAAATCAGGAGAAATTATATCAGAAGGTTATCGCTATGTATCGAGGACAGAGTTCCCGCATATTTTTTTTACAGATGAAGGACTAATTTCTTTTAATGGTCGGGCCTTCACACTGTTGTTTGGAGCGTCTCCCGAAGTTGTAATAACAGAGCCACGGCCAACAATCTTCCCATTCATAAAAGACGAAATATGGGGCTTTGTCAATGGGGACAGCATCGAAGTTATTAGCCCGGTTTATGATAGTGTAAATATCTTCTATTTTGAAAATTTGGAAAAACATATCGCTTTTGCCAATCAAGGCAAGTCATGCGAACTGATAGATTTAATTGCGGGCAAATCAATCCTGAAATTTCCGAATAGCGTTGATGCTTGGAATTATATAGACACCATTGAGCGTAAACGAGAACTGGTTTCAAATTCAAATGTATGGTCGGTATCAGATTTTTTTGATTCATCTGACGTATACTTGCCCGATTCATTTAACTTAAACTCGAAATTTCCGGTAAGAATTATTAGGCAAGGCACTGATTCAAACAACGAAACCGATACTACCAAGTTTTATGGCATCTTCAACAAGAGCGGCGAACTTTTATCAGATTCATTATATGAAAGTATTTTGCCTTTTGCTGGGGATAGCATTTTCGTTCTAATGGGTAGTTCCGGACATACCAAATTAGAAAAATTATTCAATGCCTCAACTGGCTTATATTCCCCATTTGCATCTAAATTGACTTTCCCTTGGTGGGATAATTGTTTGCTGTGGGGTATGCCCATAAGCGATGAAGACCCGTTGGCGTATGATTTCTCCATGTATATTAAACCAACGGGCGAATGGGTTTCAATATTTAATATAATGGGACATGAAATTGAGCAACAAAACCAAAATACTAAGATGCTTGTAACAAGACCCAACAAAGGAGGTGATGCATTAATTGCATACGCAGGTGAGCCATTAAATATGCGGTTAGACCTTGTAGGGAATTTTGCGTATGACATAAAAACAAAACTATACGAAGGTCGAATCATAGATACTGCCGACCTCAAATACGGACTCTTAAATGCTGATGGCAGTGTGCTAACCCCTCCGCTTTTTGATGAAATTTTTTACCCCAGCGAGGGAAAAAGAGCGGCAAGAATTGGAAAAAAATGGGGATTTATTGATGATTCCACTGGCTGGATATTGCCTTTTGTATTTGACGAAGTCAGTGCTTTTACAGAAGGAAGGGCTGAAGTGAAAAAAATTGGAAAATGGGGACATATCAACCATCAAGGCCGAATTACAACACCGATAATATATGAAAACACTACAGAATTTATTGAAAACTTGGCCTCAGTAAAAATGGATTCAAAATGGGGCAAAATGGATAAAAGTGGAAACTG
>JBJXFD010000624.1:0-14797 GCA_046153985.1 Saprospiraceae bacterium | reverse complement strand
GGCAGGAGCATTATTGTATCCTCCGGTCTATTATCGACACCACCATCAAAAATGGCCAATCCGTTTTCGGCGCCATCGCAGCTATAGCTCACATGCCAACGCCGCCGAAGGCGGCTGTATAGTTACATAATTTTAATTGGTTTCTCATGAAAAAAGATTACAAGTATACCAGGAATGGTAATCGGATTCAAAAAGTTAAGCACCTCGTTTATGCACTTTTTTTAATGGCGGGTACTTTTAATTCGACTTCGCTTCAGGCGTAACTTCCTGCAGGTTTGCCCTGGTCTGGATCTAAAATTGGCGCAGACCCTGTAATCCTTCAGCCCGGCATTGCGGTGGTTACTTGCAGAACATTGGAAAATTTTATTCTCCCTCCTGACAGAGTCACGATGGCCATGAAAAATGTTCACGGCGCAACTCCAGCATCCGGTCGGGTCAACAAAACAGCCTCTATCAGTCATTCCACCATCCATTATAGCAATTGGATTCTATTGGCAATGAATAATCAATTTCCCAATGGCTGTTTTCTTGCTGTTTTGAAGGGTAAAAATATAGGCGCCTTCCGGCAAACCATCTCGCACAATCGTCACGGATTCTCCACGCAAATCCGAGAACGAACGCAGTTGACGGCCTGTCCAATCCGTCAACTGGAGAAGCATGGGCTCAGCATTTGGATTTTTAAAAAATATAGTAGTGCTTTCCTCCATAGGATTGGGCTGGACAAATACTGCAAAGGATTTATGCCCAGATTCGTTTACAGATACATCATTTACGGGCACACAATTCGGGGCCGGGAGTGTGGCGTTGCTTTTTTGGTAATGATGGTTTACCAATGCGGTGATGCCTGATACACATACCTCATTGCCAGTTAATCCTGAGTAATGAACCCGCAGGAAAGGCGTTGGGATTGGGTTTTTAGGGATCAGGGATTCATCCGCAGCCAAAGCAAGGATTTCGCCTGTAGTCGGGTTAAATTGTGGGCTGACATGATGTTCTGGAACAAGATTTTCTACAGATTCAATAATGAGGTTGCTCACTGAGAATTCATATCCTATGATTTGGTTGAGCGGGTTCGTTATTTCAATATCAAAGGTTTTGGCCAATGTATCCAGCGCTCCGGGCTTGAGGCCCACCAGGTCTTGGGTATTGAGAAAACCCGTTGGAAACTGGCATGGAAAGCGCTGGATCCAATGCTGTTGGCTGTCTGCATGGAGTGTGCATTCCTGCAACAGCGCGGCATCGAAAACATTGATTTCAGCATCCTCATGAAGCTCGGTACAGGAAGAGACCAGGCCGTCGTCAGAAAGTGCAGCGAGCAAATATGCTTCCACATCCAACGCATTGCGAAGCGTGTCCAGGTTCCAATCGCCAATAAGGGCTGGGCCATTGCACACGCCATTGCAATCGGGCAGCGCATCGCCAAACACCTCGTTCAAGCAATCCGTAAATTGTTGGCACGAATCGGTGTTGAATACCACTTCCGGGGTATTCCCGTCGTAGATAAGCGAGAAGCAGGCCTGTGCCCAGTTGTTCGCATATTGTCTCTCAACCCGCCCGATTTTGTCGGGGCTTTTGTCCCAATTGACCCTGACAACCATCGTGTAGTCTCCAGGTGGAATGTCTGTTATGTCCATCCATTGACAGGGCGTTCCAACCATATAAGTATCGGAACAACCGGCCGATAATCCCATGTTGGCACAGTCATATTGGCTATTTACTCCGCTGTTACAATTAAGGTCGAGCACACAAAACCCGGTTTTAGAGCCAATGGGCACCCGGTACCCCGATGAATTGTATAGAAGGTAATCTGCATAGCCCATATAATGCCAATGTTGATGGCAGGGGTCGTAAACAAATTGGTTGGATGGGTCGGTGATATTTGCCGGCGGGGAGCCGATGTAATAATCGGCATCGCCAATATTTTTGATCATGGTTGAAAATTCGATGATATGCCGGGGCCCCATTCCCCTGAGGCAGCCTTCACTGACAAGGCAAGGATTGCTATTATTGAAATCCGAGAACAACAGGCTATTTTTCAGGGCATTCTCATTCACCTCAATATCGGGGGCGTAGGGGCAGTTGGGGTCGCCGAAAGGATAACAAACACCGCTGCTCACCGTAGCCAGCGGGTCGTAATTGCAGGCCAGGGAGTCCATACATCCTATTATTGGGCCAGAATATAGGAGTGAATAGAGGATTGGAACGGGACTACAGCCAGGTATTTGATAACGCGTGCGGATAAAGTACTCTTTGTCGGCTTCCAAATGGAGTTGTACGGAAGCAGTGCCGTCTGGGCATCCAGATTCGGCGAAAAAGATGGTGCCCAAAAGGGTTTCAGAAAGGAAAATACCGGCGCATTTGTCATAGACCCAGATTTTAGTTAAGCATGCCGCTCCACAAGTTGAAAAAACATAACTGCCAGTGCTCGTTGGGGTAAAACTGAACCAAGTTTCACCCGGGCCGGGGGTAGTGCCGGAACCAGTATCTATAAAAATGGGAGTTGTACATGAGGCGCCGACCTGGCAATTGAATGTCACACTTTCGACATCGTTGGTAAACACATTGTCATAATAAATTAATTCGTTGTTCACAAGTATTCGATACCATCCATCTGGGGAAAAACCGTCGTTTGCACTGTCCCAAACGGTGAATTTCACACATTGGCTGTCAGGCACACAAATGAAGTAGCTGTTCGCGGTGGAGTCGGGCGGGGTTTCTGCAGCATAAATTATGCTGCCATCCAAGTTGGTTAGCATCCAATTTTCTTCGTAATAATAAACGTCCGTGTTAATTTCAATTTGAACCATATTTTCTCCCAAAGGGCATTGGGCGGATCCGAGGTAGGCAAAAAGGCAAAATGAAAGCACAAGGATTAATGACACAAACTTCATATTCTGAAATTTAAGATGGTAAAAATTATTGCAAAGATTATCTATATTTTTGAAAAGTTCTTCCTGTGCTATCAGCGAAATAGTGACAAGGCTGTATTTTATTGGGGAGCATGGCAAGGAGAAATTTCTAGTGAAATGTAACATTGGCGATATTTTTTAAGGGCTATAAAATATTGATAACCAATACTTTAATTAAAATATTTTCCTACTCCCTTTGGCGGATTCATGTAACACCGGGCCGCTTTCTGTTTGTTCTTTCCTTTTGGGCTAGTCAGACTTTTGAGGCATCATTTTTTAGTAATCTAATCTGCCTTCACTCATGAAAAGTCTGTACATCGCTTTTGTTATTCCGCGCTCCAACAACAATGGAATTATTGTAGATACCACCATGGTATAACCCTGCATCTACAATACAGATATCTATGTTGCAGCACTATAAACAACGGGTCGCGTTGAACCTGCCGATTGCGGGTGCGCTTACTCATGAAATAAACATGGAAGTGGCGTTCGGCACACCCACTCAGAATTGTATCGGTTCCGGGGTTTGCATGATTATGAATCGGCTTCCACGCCACAGACGCTTGCAATTTTCCCATGCCCCGGCATGGACTTCATACAAAAAAGAGAACCTGATGTTCCGGTTTCCCAAATTGGAAATCGTCCGTGAAGATGAGATCAGTCGCTTTAATTCCCAGTACTTTTTAGTCTACGAGTCCTTTCATATTCCCCGTCATGTGGCCTTGTATCTGGGTCAGCCTTCAGCATGGGTCGGGCTGGGAATTTACCTGATGAAGGAAACAGTCAAGGACTGGATTTTGGCCTTTAGATTAAAGGCGCCTGTGCGATCGAAGGTGATAAAATGCTTTAAAAACAATTACTTCTGCTTGACAGGGCATGTGACATTACTCTTTAACGGAATGATAAAAAAATTAGGTGGAGTCCTTTTCCGCAAAAATTTGTCCGGCCAGCCCAACGGAAATGCCTATTGGGGGGGCGGGCAGCAGTAGGCGACTATGTAATCCGGTTAAAAGGCCCATTGATAGTGATAATGAACAAATATGCATCGAAAAATAAAAATAACGGAAAATATGAACAAGCTCTCCCCCAGAGGGCTGTTCGTGTTTTTTAATCCTCTGCATTCTCTTCCTACCAGGTTCTCACGTAGCCAATGCGGCTATGTACACATTGCCCTGGTGTCCGAAATCGGCACGGCGCGGATTTGTGTTTTTGAGCAACTATGGCCCTATACCCGTTGCCGTGACGGCCCCTCCCCCGGTTTTGAAAACTTATTTCGCAAGCAAAACACTCATTTTTAATAAATTTTCCTATTAGGTTTCTCATGAAAAAAGATTACTTACTTCCAAAGAAAAAGAAGGCTTTAAGCCATTTTTTTCAAAAGACAATGACTGCTTTTGTGGTCAGTTTGGCGCTTCTGACTTCAATGTTGGTCATAACCAACACGGCAAGTGCTCAGATTAATATAGGTGTTGCGGGTGTGCCTACCGTAGTGAACACCTACGCACCGGTGACCAACATCAGCGGCACGACCGTCACCGTCGGCGCGAGCACTGGTTTTTCCCACCCGTTCGCGGCCGGCGACAAGGTGCTGCTCGTACAGATGACGGGCAGCACGGGCGTCAATGGCGGCAAATTTGAATTTGCCGATGTTACCTCTGTCAGCGGGAGCAATGTCACGCTTTCTATGCTGAACAATTCCTACAGCTTTGCCACAGAAAAAGTGCAGCTCATTTGGGTGCCTTACGACCCGATCGGAATCACCACCTTGGCAAATATTTTGGCTAAGGCTTGGGATGGCAGCACAGGGGGCATTGTGTGTGTGCTGACGGATGGTACCCTTACGCTAAACGGCGCGGTGATTGCCGACAAAAAGGGCTTTACAGGCTTTGAGTCTGCGGGAAACCATATTTGGGGTGAAGGCGTATATGGCGGCGGCGGCGCCGGCAGCGGAGGAGGAGGAGGATATGGAGCAAATACGATGAACGCCGCAGGCGCCTCTGCCGACTATGACAGCGGCGGCGGCGGCGGCAGCACAAAAGGCGGCGGCGGCGCTGGCGGCCCTACAGCGCCGCCAGCGGGTTTCGCTTCGTCCTTCGGTGCTGGGGGCAGCAAACATGGAGCTGGGGGCGTTAACACGCCACATGCAGGTGGAAATGGTTCGCCGGCAGGGACCGCAGGGTCTTTCGCCGGCGGCGGCGGCGGCGGTGCATTTGCAACTGCCGGCGGTATGGGTGGCAAGTATGGTGGTGGCGGATCCGGTGGTCTCGGTCTACAAGGGGGAACCACGCCAACCGTGGCTACATACAATGGCGGTGCAGTATATACTTGTGATTACAGCTCTGCCGCCGGTGGCGGCGGCGGCGGTGTTGGCGGCGGCGGCGGCGGCGGCGGCATCAACCATCACTCGGGTGCGGGAGGTGGCGGTGCATCTCCTGCTAAAGCCGGTTGCGGCGGTTCTATAACCAATTTTGGGGCCGGCGGCATGGGCGCTGTCAATGGCGTTGGCGCCACAAACGGGCAAAGGTCCTCGCAGCAGGGTTTTGGTGTTGGACATGGCGGCGGCGGCGGCGGCGCCTACAGCGGCGGCGGCGGCGGCGGCGGTGGTTTTTCCTACCAAGAGAATGGCGGCGGCGGCGGCGGCGGCTTCAAACCAGCCAGCGGCTATCACACATTTTTCAGCTGCGATGCTGGCGGAACTTGTACTGATCCGCGAATGTGGATGGGCGGCGGCGCTCCGAGCGGCGGTGTTGGCGGCGGTATCGTCGTGCTCAAAGCAAACAACATGGTGACCAACAACAAACCCGTTACTGCCAACGGCGGAAACGGTTCCGTGCCTTACGGCGGCGGCGGCGGCGGTATGGTAATCGTCAATACTCAAAATACCCCGACGGGCTCATTGGACATTTGTGCAAAGGGTGGGGACGGAGCTGCAGGAACGCCTCAGTCCAACGGCAGCTCCGGCGGCGGCGGCGGCGGCGTTATATGGGTGAACAATATGGCAACGGTAGTAAGCAACATAAACCCAACTGGCTTGCTCCCCACCGTTCCGGGCATGACTTTTTGCATTGATGCCGGCGCCGGCGGACCGTCTGCGCCCAACCCGAAAGACAACACCTATGGCGGCGGCGGCGGTTGCGGCGGCGGTGGTGTGGTGCAGGTTAATCCCAACGAAGCAATTTTTTGTGCATCGGCTATACTAACTTATGCTGTAAGTACATCAAACTGCAACACATTCGATGTGAATCTTACTATTACGGGCGGTGAGGCCCCGTACACGATTGACTGGAGCGATCTGCCTGGTTCAAACGATCCGGAAGATCGAGTAGGTATCCCATTAGGCCCTGGTTACTACCTTGTTACGGTAACCACCAGCCAGGGTTGTGCCTCCCAATTGACGGCCAACGTGGGCGGATGCGATTTTGGCGACACTCCTGACAATGACACGCCCGGTACGGGCAGCTACCCGACCAATCTGACCAATGGCGGTGAGGGCGTGGGCCCGCACCATTTGATCGTGGATGGTTTGAAACTTGGCCAGTTCGTGGACAACGAGCCCGACGGACAACCTAGTGCAGCAGGTGATGGGGACGGTTTCGACGACGACGGCGTGAATATGCCCATGTTCATCGCAGGTCAGACGGCTACTGTTCCGGTCACCTTGATGAATATGACGGGCCAAGCTGCCACCTTGGTGATGTTCATTGACTTTACCAATGATGGAGATTTTGGCGATTCGGGCGAGAAATTAACCACCAACGTGCCGAACGGCGCGACCAGCGCATCGTTCAACGTGCCAGTACCACTTACGGCAATGCTCAACGCAGATATTGGGGTGCGCTTCCGCCTGAGCAAAGATGCGATGGGTGTCATGCAGCCTACAGGGTTGCTGCAAAGCGGCGAGGTCGAAGACTATGTGGTGCAGGTGATGGGCTACGATTGGGGCGACCTGCCCGATACGGGCCCAGGAACCTCAAGCGGTAACTATCAAACTTTGGATAGCGACAACGGCCCAAGCCACAAGATCGTCCCAGGCCTGCATCTGGGCGCTACGATAGATGCCGAACCCAATGGTCAGCCTAACGCAACGGCTACTGGCGACGGCGGCGATGATGACGGCATAACCGTGCCTATGTTTGTGGCCGGCCTGACAACCAATGTCTCCGTTTCGGTAACCAACACCACGCCTAACCCGGCCAAACTGACCGGCTTTTTTGACTGGAACAAAGACGGCGACTTTAACGATGCAGGCGAAATGGCATCCGTTACGGTACCTGCCGGCACGAATGGCTCGGTCAATTTCCCTGTTCCTGTGCCCGAAAATGCGATTCCTAACATGAACATTGGAGCTTTCTTCCGCCTCAGCACAAATGTTGCGGCAAGCATGTCGCCCACAGGCCCTGCGCCCGACGGGGAGATGGAAAGTTTTATCATTCAAGTCACCAGCTACGACTGGGGCGACCTCCCGGATACCGGTCCTGGCACAGGTACCGGCAACTACGAGACACAGAACGCCAACAACGGTTCAAGCCACAAAATTGTTACCGATCCATCGGGCAATGTCCTCTTGAAAATAGGCGCGCGTATTGATGCCGAAGGAGACGGCCAACAAAATGCCGGGGGAACGGGCGACAACAACAACCCTGTCGGAGGGCTGAATGATGAGGACGGCGTTTCTTTCCCGGCGCTCATTATCACAGGGATGCCCGCTACCTTCCCTGTCACGGTGATGAACATGACGGGGCAAGCCGCTACATTGGTGGGCTTCTTTGATTGGAACAACGATGGCGATTTCAACGACACCAATGAAAAGGTATCTCAGAATGTGCCGAACGGCACCAACGGAATCATCAATCTTTCCGTCGTACCGCCCCTGACATCGGCGCTAAACACCGGTTATGGCTCACTATTCCGGCTTAGCACGGACATGGCCGCGGCTATGAGCCCTACCGGCCCCGCGCCAGATGGAGAAACGGAAAGCTATGTTCCAATAAGCCTGGGATATGACTACGCCGACCTGCCCGACACGGGGGCAGGCACCGGACCGGGCAACTATCAGACACTGCTGTCGGACAATGGTCCAAGGCACAAGATCGTAACGGATGCCAACGGAAATGTCACCCTGAAAATGGGCGCGCTTGTGGACGACGATGCCGACGGCCAACCGGGCGCAAACGCCCAAAATGACGACCTGGTGGACACCGATGACGATGATGGCATTGCCGTTTTCCCGGTCATGATCGTTTCTCAACCGGTTTCGATACCGGTAACAGTCATGAACATGACGGGCGGTGGCGCTACGCTGTATGGGTTTGCAGACTTCAACAACGATGGAGATTTTAGCGACCCGAGCGAATCATTTACCGCAGCGGTTCCTGACGGCACAAACGGCATTATTTCTTTGAATACAACCGTTCCGGGCAATGCCGTGACGGGAACAGACATTGGCTTCCTGATTCGACTTACCACCGCCACCGGCGTTGGGCCGACAGGATTTGTGGCCAATGGGGAGGTCGAATCTGCTATGGTTCAAGTCGCAGGGTACGATTATGGAGACTTGCCCAATTCTTACGGCACAATGGACCCGACCGGCGCAAAACACGCCGTTTCTCCCAACCTGATGTTGGGCGATTGTTCAGACGCGGAAATTGCGGGGCAGCCTGAGCTTATGGCAGGCCAGATGATGGGCGGCGACGACAACAACACAGGGGTGATAAGTTTTGGCGCCTGTGCCTTCCCTGACGATGAAAACGGTATTCAGTTCGTCACCCCCTTGATCGCGGGCAATCCGGCTTGTATCAAGGTTACTGCTCTCAACAACACGGGCAGCGCAGCTATCCTTCAGGGATGGATTGACTTCAACGGCGACGGCGACATGCTGGATGCGGGAGAACAGTTGAACACCGACGATTTCGCGCCCAATGGCGCCGTGATTCCAAACGGTGGGGTCAACAATCAGTTGTTCTGCTTCGATGTGCCGGCAAACGCCATTTACCAGGGCGGCATAGCATCCGTTCGTTTCCGACTCACTTCAGCCGGTGGGCTGCAACCGAATACAGGCATTGCGCTAAACGGCGAAATTGAGGACTATAGAATTTTGCTCGCCAAAGCGGGCAACCTGATTTGGGACGACACTAACGGCAACGGCATCCAGAACACAGGCGAGCCTGGAATTAACGGGACGACCGTTCAATTGGTCTGGGGTGGCCCAAACAACATCATTGGCGACGGCGACGACATCACCTATACCACTGTAAGCTCCAATATGGGGGGCATGGACGGAATGTATATGTTCCCGGGTATGTTGCCCGGCAATTACCACATCAGCGTTCCGAGCAATCCTGTGGGCGGGTTTATTTCGACTGTTCCCAATCTGGGCGGAAACGATGCACAGGATGCGGATCCGGTCGGCGGGGTGACGTTTGTAGTCCCGACGACTTTCGGGCTGCCATTGGGCGAAAATGGCTTGTTCGATGCCCCGGGCGCTACGTTCCCGGATGGACAGGACATCCTGACTTTTGAATTTGGGTACTATATCCCACCCACTTTCAATGGCTTGGTATTCAACGATTTTAACAACAACGGGATACAGGATCCGGGAGAATTTACGATCCCGGAGGTAACGGTATCGCTTACGGGTACCAACGGCCTCAGCCAGCCCGTTACGCTGACCACTACGACAAACATTAACGGCAACTACGTTTTTGACAACTTGGTGCCCGGCACTTACAAACTGACCTTCAGCACCCCACCTCAATTCTATATCACACCGCAAGATCAAGGTGGCAACGATGCCTTTGACAGCGATGTGGATCCAGCAATGGGCGGCATGACGGCAGTACTAACCATGAATTCAGGGGCTAACCTTGATATTGATATTGGTTATTTCAGCCTTGATTTCGGCGACCTGCCGCAATCCTATGTGACCAGTGGGTTAGCAACTGCTCCGCAACACGTGCTAAGCCCATATTTGTTCTTGGGCGCCTATGTCGACGCGGAACTGGACGGCCAACCCGGGGCAACCGCAAGCGGCGATGATGGCAATTCCACCGTAACAGTTTACGGCACCCCTGCTGGCGCCACAGACGATGAGGACGGCATTGTTTTCGCAACGCCACTTATTCCGGGCAATCAGGCCTGTGTAAAGGTAACAGCTGCGAATACTACCGGTACTGCGGCCGTATTGCAAGCGTGGGTTGATTTTAACGGTGATGGCCAGTTCCAAGCCAGCGAACAACTCAATACCGGCGACTTTGCCCCTTCAGGAGCAAGCATCCCTAACGGGGGCGTGATTGGCCAACTGTTTTGTTTCAACGTGCCTGCTACGGCGAGCTATCAATCTTTGGGCACTGCGATGGCGCGTTTCCGCCTTTCTCCAACAGGGGGCTTGCTGCCCAATTCGGGCCGCGCCCTGGGAGGTGAAATAGAAGAATCGAACGTTACGCTTGTGAAGATCGGCAATATTTTCGTCTGGAACGACGAAAACAACGATGGCCTTCAGAACGAGCCTGCTTCAAAAGGACTCAATGGCGTAACCCTGCAATTGGTTTGGGCCGGCCCAGACAACAACCTGGGAACGCCAGGTGACAACGCCACTTATACGGTGGTGACAACCACCATGAACGGTGTCAACGGCCAGAATATGTTCACAGGCCTTATTCCTGGTACTTACAATCTGAGCATTCCGGTTCACCCGCCCGGGTTTATCCCGTCTCAGTTGAACCAAGGGCCCGATGAATCTTTGGATTCTGAAAATCCTGCTGGAATAGTGATCGTAGTGCCTGCCGTGCCGAATTTCCCATTGAACGAGAATGGGACCGGCGACACGCCGGGGCAACAGTTCCCGGATGCGCAAGACGATCATACTTTAGACTTTGCTTTTGTCAGTGTGGATCACGGTGACCTTCCCAACTCTTATGGCACCAACAATGCTGCTAACGGTCCTAAACATGCCGTGAACCCGATTCTTTTCATGGGTGCCAGTGTGGACGGGGAATTGGACGGGATGCCAGATCTATTGGCGGGCGGTGACGACAACAACAACGGGCCTTACAATGTGGGCGGTTCAGGTGACGACGAGAACGGTATTGTCTTTGAGACCCCGCTCATCCCAGGATTCGAGGCTTGCGTGCGAGTAACTACCACCAACCTGACCGGCTCCAATGCGGTTTTCCAGGGCTGGGTAGATTGGAACAACGACGGCGACTTTGCCGATGTGGACGAACAACTCAATACGGTATCGTTTGCGGCGGCAGCTCCTGGAGCGCTTGTCCCTATCGGCACCAACGTCAATTTGTTTTGCTTCGATGTGCCTGCAACAGCCACTTTCAATGGCGGCTTAACCTTTGCCCGTTTCAGGCTCAGCCCTACGGGCGGGCTTGCCTCCACAGGGCCGTCTGCCATGCCATTCCCAATTGGAGAAGCAGAGGAGGCCAGGCAGATGCTGACCAAATCTGGTAACTATGTCTGGATTGACGCCAATGTGAACGGTATCCAGGACGAGGCAGGAGTGCTTGGTATCAACAACGTGCCTGTACAACTTGAGTTTGCAGGCCCTGACGGCAACTTGGCCACAGCCATAGACAACCGAATCTATTCCAATGTGTCAACAGCAGTTGGCGGTATCAATGGCAAATACTTGTTTACCGGCTTGATTCCCGGCAACTACCGAATGTCGGTACCAGCATTTGGGTACGTTCCCACACTGGTGATTGATATTGCAGGAAATACCATGGATTTCATTGATTCCGACAATCCTGCAGGGGTAAACTTTACCGTGCCGAATCCGCCAACCACTTTGCCGACCGGCGAAAACGGCACCGGGGATGCTCCGCTTGTGCTTGCCGCGTTCCCTGACAACCAATCGAACTTCTCGTTCGATTTCGGGTTCCTTGGCTTCGATTTTGGCGATTTGCCGGATTCGTACGGTACCACACAAGGCGCCAACAATCCTGGCCCTGACGGTGCAGTTCACGTGGTGAACCCAGACCTTTATTTGGGTACCTGCGTAGACATTGATATGGATGGCCAACCTGAAACATTAGCCGGTTTACTGACCGGTGGTGATGATGGTAATGTAGGTCCAGGCGTATTAGGCACATGTGCGGTTGCAGGTGACGACGAGGGCGGTATCACATTTCCCACCCCTCTCATCCCTGGCAATCTGGCCTGTGTAAAGGTGACTGCCCGAAACAACACCACGGGTGCAGGCATATTGCAAGCATGGATTGATTACAACGGCAACGGTATTTTTGAAGCTTCGGAACAATTGACCACCGGCAACTTTGCTCCTGCAGGAGCAACTATTCCGATCGGCGGCGTAACCGGGCAGAATTTCTGTTTTGACGTGCCTGCCAATGCAACTTTCGACGGAGGAAACCTGAAGGCGCTGTTCCGTTTGCGCAAAGCGACGGACGGGCCCTTAGGACCAAACGGCCCGGCTATTCCCGGCGGCCCCTTCCCGACCGGCGAGGTGGAAAGTTATGGTTTGCCACTGGCAATTACCAATAGTTACCTTTGGATGGACAACCCTGATATTGAGGGCGATCAGGATGCTTCTGAAATGCCCTTGGCAAACGTAAAAGTGAATCTGACGTATGCTGGAGAAGACGGTATCTTCCAAACGGCTGCGAATAGTGGCACACCAGCAGGCGATGATCGCATCTACATGGTCACCACTGATGCCAATGGCTATTATGAATTCCGCGGTTTGATCCCAAGCACCAACTATCGTGTTTTACCTCATAAATACACGGCGCCAAACGGTGTTGCCGGTGCTTCGATCAACCCGGCGAACAAGATTCTGACCATTCCGAATCTGCCGCCGAACGACAACTTTGATAGTGATCCTGCTCCGTTCATCGGGGTGAGCATTCCGAACCTGACTACATTGTTCTTACCCACGGGCGAAAATGGTCTTAATGACAATGTTGCGACGGGTTTCCCTGACAATCAGGCCAATGCATCGATTGACATCGGCTTTATTGATGAGCCGAAGATCAACGGGGCGATGGCGATAACTGGCTTCGACGCAACGGTTTGCGGTGAATTTGCAGTGTTCATGGATTTGTGTATCAAAAACACCTCGACTGCGCCATTGGCAAGTATTCAGGCGATGCTGGACTTAGCCGGCCCCAATGCTTACGGCGCTGCGTTCAAAGGCATGATCGGTACGCCGATTTTGGTCTCCAGCACGGCCCAGCAGGTTCCGGTCTTCAATGCAGGATACACGGGTGCCGCTACGGCTCCCGGTAAAAACCTGTTCAACGGCACGAGCGGCTTGCTCTGGCCAGGAGAACAGATTTGCATCCGTATTAAATTCGGCGTGGATCCTGATATAGCAGGTGCTCCAGCTTTCCCGAAAGCACAGGCCATGGTGAGCGGTAAAGCACAGAACTTCCAGGGGGTTCCGATTCCCGATTACTGGAATGGTGGCGCTCAGTACATGGCCATGGACTTGTCTGATGTTGGTAACGACCCATTGTCTACCAACCCTGGATACCCAGGCGATACAGGTGGATCCGACGACCCAACCGTTTTGGGTAATTGCTGGCAAACGACACAGACCAATACCGTTTGCAATGACCTGGTGTACATTTCAATGGATGCTGAGTGCAATGCATTCGTTACTCCATCCATGTTGTTGGAAGGCGAAGATCCGAACTGCGACGAGGACAATTACCCCTTGGGTGGTTTCCATCAAGTCACGATCACTACGCTGAATACCAATCAGCCAGTACCGAATCCAATTCCCGCATCGTACTTCGGTCAAACGCTCAAGTACAGCGTGAAGCACATCATGTCTTGTAATTCCTGCTGGGGCAATTTGAAGTTGGAAGACAAACTTCCACCGGAAATCGAATGCTCCGACATTCATCTGAACTGTGTCATTACGAACTACACGCCAGATTACTTGCAGAATGTGCTCGGCTTGTCCAATGCCTATCCAGAAGTATTTGATTGCGCAACGCACACTTTGACACACTCTGACACTTGGCATGATTTGGCTTGCAACGAAGGTTTTAACTATCAAAACGACTTGAGTGCCTATGTGGAGCGGATCTGGACGGCAAAGGATGCCTGGAACAATGTTTCGACCTGTACCCAGTACATTTACTTCCACCGGATCCATGTGTTTGATGTTCACTTCCCTACGGATGCTGAAGTATCCTGCACGAACGGCAATTCACATCCTTCTGTTACAGGAGTACCTTATTATGAAGCCTTTGGTATTCAATGGCCCTTGTGGCCAAATGCAGGCTTCTGTGAATTGGCTACTTCATATACCGACGATCCGATCGTCGAGTGCGACGGAACAACGAAGATACTCCGCACCTGGAAAGCAATTGACTGGTGCCTGCCGACTTCCCCAACACCTCCATTGTCTAACCCGCTTTATTACATTCAGGTAGTGAAAGTGGTGGATCATGAAGGCCCGGCTATGACCTGTCCGGCAAATCTGACCGTATCCACCGATCCGTTCACTTGCTGCGCAACGGTGAACCTGCCGGATATCATCCTCGAGGACAACTGTTCCAGGATCAATAATATCAGTGGAAAGGTGATCACCCATGAATTCTACACAGGCGAACAAACCGGAATTTACACCATTGATGGTATAGTTCAGGACTTCCCTGGCAACAACTGGTGGGATCGCGATACACTCGGAAATTACGGCTGGACACCTTGTCTGCCAGTCGGGACGCAGACTGTGATCTATACCGCGCAGGACGACTGCGGCAACACCGCTACCTGCAGTTTCCAGTTGACGGTTTCCGACTTCGTGCCGCCCGTGGCAGCCTGTGACGAGACAACGACCGTGGCCATTGGCCCTGACGACCCACTCGACTGCTACACTGCTTCCGACGGCTGCGAATTTGCCGGGGTGACCT
>JBJXFD010000621.1:0-12284 GCA_046153985.1 Saprospiraceae bacterium | reverse complement strand
TCGCATTCCGCGCGGATGGCGTTGATGTCCGAATCCGCTAAGTCTATCGGCGTTACTTTGCGCGACAGGCCGGGCAGGTATTTCGAACGGTAATCGTAAACTTCTGAACCTTTGACAATTTCCGTTGGCGGCAGGGCCACCGCGCTGTTGTCTTCTTTGCGGATGACGATGCAGGAAAATTCTTTACCGTGGATAAAGGCTTCAATGAGCACCTGGCTTTCGTCGTCGTGGCTTTCCAGCATAAAGGCGCCGCCTTCCTGTTGCAACGTTTCCGCTGTGCTGTCTAAATATTGGAGGAGCGCTTCCGGATGGTAAATGACTTTTTGCTCCTGCGGGGTGGCCACCAGCATCGGGAAACCGAGGCCGTCGCGGATATCCGTAAGCAGTCGAACGTATTCGACCCGCTCGAACGCATCGCGGTCTGTCCATTCGCTTGCCGGGATGATTTCCCGGAAAAATGCGCTGTTTACCGCATTTTCAAACTCCTCCAAACCACCTTCTTCTTCCACGATGGACACGCCGATGGACGAACCCTGGTTGGCAGGTCGGATGACGATCGGAAAACCGACGGTTTGGATGGCGCGGTTGTACATTTCTTCGACGTTCGCCTGTTTCCAGACTTCACGATCGAGTACCATAATTGGCGGACTGGCGAATCCGTATTGCGGCATCATTGCTTTCTGAACGGCTTTGTCCATGCCCAACTGGCTGGGGCTGACCCCGCTGCCGGTGTACGGAATGCGCAACGTTTCGAGTTCGCGCTGGATCTGGCCGTCTTCGCCGTATTCGCCGTGCAGGGCTAAAAAAGCAATGTCTATGAGTTTGGATAGTTCGGATGGGTGCAGCTTGCGGCCGACTTTCGCAATCAGCGCTTCCTGTGTGGGCGCACTCAACTGGCCGAGGCTTTCTGCGTAGATCTGGAAATTGTTCGGCGACGGCGGCAGCATATCCACCGGCGGATAAAAATCGCGGATACTGCCCTTGTAGATGTACTGCCAGTCGAGCAAAATAAAGTTGCGCAGGCTGTCCACGAATATGGGAACCGGCTCGTAGAGCGCTTTATTCAGGTTGTCATACACGGTGCGCCCGCCTGCGAAGGAGATTTCCCGCTCGCGGGAGGTGCCGCCAAAAAAAATGCCAACTTTGATTTTCATAGTACGGTGCTGCGCCTGTGGGCGGTTGATTGGTTTCTAAACGCCGCAAATTTAGTGTAAAATCGGAGAAGTATTTACCACATAGTTCACAATAGGTGTTTTCACATAGAACACATAGAAGCTACGTCCTTTCTACAGCATTTTTTATTGATGATTGATAATTACATGATTGATAATCGATGATGGAGAAACCCGCAAACACGAAATGAGCAAGCATTCCACATCATCAATTATCATTTATCAATCATCTATCATCAATCCCTATTCATAAAGAGCCAATAAGGGGTAAGAATCCAGAACCAATCGCTTCTCCCCCTTCGGGGGTTGGGGGGCTACAACATTCCAAACACCCAAGCAGCCAATGCGCCGCCAACCAGCGGCCCCAAAACCGGCACCCAACTATACTTCCAGTTGCTGCCGGCTTTTCCTTTAATGGGCAACAGCGCGTGCATGATCCGCGGGCCCAGGTCTCTTGCCGGATTGATGGCATAACCCGTGGGGCCGCCCAGACTCAGGCCGATGGCGAGCACGAGCAGGGCAACGGGCAGGGCGTCCAACGCGCCGAGGCTGGCTTGCGGCGCGGCAATATGCAAGACGCCAAAAATCAGGATAAACGTGCCGATGGCTTCGGTCAGCATATTATAAAAAGGGTGTGCGATGGCCGGCGCGGTGCAAAAAGTGGCCTGAATGAGTCCGGCATCGTCGGTGGCGTCGTAGTGTTTTTTATAGGCCAGCCACACCAGTTGGGAGCCAATCATGGCCCCGAGCAATTGCGCGGCCACATAAACCGGAACATCCGCCCAGGGAAACTTTCCGGTGATGGCCAGGGCGACCGATACCGCCGGGCTGAGGTGGGCGCCGCTGCTGCCTGCCGAGACATAAACGCCTACAAACACGGCCATTGCCCAGCCCAGCGTGATGACGACCCAGCCGCCGTGGTTGCCTTTCGAATCTTTGAGCAGGACATTGGCGACGACGCCGTTTCCGAGCAGGATGAGGATGGCTGTGCCGATCAGTTCGCCGAGGAATGGAGACATGTTTGTTCCGGTTTTTAAATGTAGTAAAAGAAATTCACAGCAATGATAAGGTTTTCAGTGATTTTGTCTATTTTAAATTTGGGATTTAATAAAAATTAAAAAATAAATGTGTTAAAAAATTTGGTAATTCAAAACGGGGGGGGGGTATCTTTATTGCCATTCGTATGCATACCCGGCACTGCGCGCGTGCTAAACCAAAATTGAATCACTTTTTAACTCGATTAACACATGAAACAGAATTTCCTTCCCCTGCTAATTCAATTAGCACTGATTTTTTTGTTTACTGCATGCCATAAAGACTTAGATTCTGAAGAAAAAAACGGCTCTACACAAAATTTCCCAGTTCAACATGATTTTTTAAACGCGAGTTACCACAACACGATCCTGTTTGATGAAAATTGTTTTGTGCCTCAACTCCGCAAAACCATTGCAAATGAAGTGATGATGGAGTTGGCTGAACGGGAGGCAGAAGACGCAGGGTTTCTCGAAGTCATACAAAAGCATTACGGTACGCCCGTTTGGGACGCTTCCTTTTACGGGAAGATTCTGCTACCGGATGATTTTATGGTTGTTCCCTTGCTAAAGAACGGGGTGGATTCTACGGAATCTATTTTGTATGCGATTAAGGATGCAAATGGCCATTTTGACATTTTCTTGTTAAAGAAAAGAGACGTCATCAGATTTCTGAATTCTGCACAGGCAAATCCCGTAGATCTACCTAATGTGTCTGGGCTTTTGGAGCTATTTAATGCCTGCGATTGTATGTTGTTTTGCAAAGCAGGTAGTAACCCTGGTATCGTTGTAAGCCCAGATAGGCTGCAATTTAGAAATGACTGGTTGTTGGTTGAATCAGAAGCCCCAAACAATCCCGAACATGATTGCAGACCAGGCGTGAAAATTTCCTATACACTTGTTTGGGCGGAATGCCGCGGAGGGGGAGGTAATTCTGGCGATGGCGCTGACATTTTTGGAACTACCCTAGGAGGGGGAGGCTCCTCCGGTAATCCTAGTTACAGCTTTGGTGCAACTATACTTGAGATAGACCGTATGATTGCACTGCTTGAACAGTTTAGAATAGATGAGAATATTACGGTTCCTGCTTCTATGCTGCTCGACCTTGTGCCCTTTTACTGTGCCGATGAAATAGCCAATTTTAATTACTGCGCTTTGGAGGCGTTGAAAAGCTACATTGCTTCCAACACCCAAATTACTGAAACGAATTGGAATACCTCCTCCCCCAACCGGAAGTACCTGTCGGATATCGTTGAGTTTTTATTTGAAAACAACAACAGTCCGGATGCAGGAAAGATCGTGGAAGTGCTTCTGGATATTGCCGCTGGCACAGAAACTCCGCTTACCCAGCAGGAATTCAAAGAACTCTTAGACGCATTTAATCTGTATTTTGACGACCCTGAAAACAATGCAGAACAGCTTTTTGATGCACTGATAGCGCAAAATATTAACCCGTTGGCGGTTGATCCGGCGCATGCGCAATTGGAGGGGGAGTATAATGAATATGATAATGGTTCGGGTTGGGATGATTTCGACGTTGACAAAATTTGGACTGAAGTAGGGCCGATAAAACAAGATTTCCGAGACAGGTATCCTAACCGGCTACAAGTTATAGAGGCCCTCTTTCATTGCAATGTAATTGGCCTGGCATTTGAAGAGGCAGTATTGGCATCATTGGGAATACCCAAAAATACAACCGAATATAACGGGCGCATTCCAGATGGAAAAGTTGATGATTTTATTTCAGATAATTTCACGCTCTATCCACAACCCTTTTTTATTGAGGCTAAAGCCAGGCTCGGCAGTACTTTTGATTATAGCGGTACGCAGCCGTGGGCACAATTTACCGCTTACCTAGCCTACTTGGAAGCCCATGCATATGCTGATAATACCATTCAACATGGGTTATATTTGATACTGCCAGCTGGGGTATCACTTGCACAGACCGTTAAAGACGCAGCAAGTGCAAAAAATGTTCCTTTATATGTTTCCTATGTTGAGTTAAAAAACAATGATGTCAGCCAATTCAGGGTTAAAGCACCAGAACTGGTCAATTTCTCTAATCTGAATTATAGTGGGCACTTAATATTCGGATGATCCCCCGGATCGGCTGTTAAGTACTTTGCAGAAAGAATGAAAAGAGAGAAGGTTGGGCTGAAATTTCAACCAGTTTTGATTGATTTTCAGAAGCACGCGGATAAGTTTGAAATGAGTCACTTGATTGGGTCTGGACCTCCTAATTGCCCACCAGAATAAAGTTAAAGTAATATAGGATTTTTACGATTTAGCAAACAGGTATACTGAAAATGTCAGCCTGTTTGCTAAATTTATTCCTAAATTAAGATTTTTGCTTTTTGCAGCTATTTACTCCAGGAAATTAAAATTGCTGATTTTTCAGCGTACAAATATTTTAAGAACTATGACTATCTTAAAAACCCATTCTTTCGTAATAGAATCTGGCTTGACGCTCAGCTATACAATGATTCCCATAGAAGAAGGCTTCGCACTGCTTGAGGCGCACCACGGAAAGGAATTGAGCCAGTTTTCAATACCGGCCTGTGAATCGTATTTTTACCTGCTTGATGATAACCGGGTTTTACATCTTCCTCAAAGCCTCGAAGCTACAATTTACGAACCTTATGAGGCTTTTCTCGCACACATGGAGGAAACACACATCGCCAAACACGTCCCCAACAATCCCCCCTTCCAGCGCATCAAGCACCTGCCCGGCGGGCGAAAAATCTACGCCACCGTCATCAGCAAAGAAGAGGCAGAGTCGCTTTGCGCAAATGCTACGCCAATAGAGCGCGATGCTTTCCTGTTAGCCGACGGGCGGGTGTTGACCGAGCGGGGCTGGGGCAATGTCGTTTATGACAACCTGGCTGATTGGCAGGCCATCGTAGATTTTTTACTCTTAGAGGGACAAACCCACCGGCAGATGTCGTCAGGTGAATATCGAGGTGCTTTTTTACCCCATCTTTGTGGCTGGAATCCTTATGGGCAGGATGTTTTGAATCAAATAGATGAAATCGCAGCAAAATTACCGGGCCTGCTAAATGCCCCGGAAGCGCTGTTCGACAGCAGCATCAAAAACTTGCCCAAAATAGACAAGTACCTCTACAAACAAGTCATGCGCGATGCTTTTGCAGAACAGGCTTTTATGCCGTTGCTGGCTTATATTGGCAAGGTACAAATCTCCAACCGGGGCGGGGAATGGGTATTGCTGCACGACGAAGTTTGCGCCCTCTGGATACCGGATGTGCGCGAACCGGACGGGGAAATGAAAATGCTGTACCATCCGCTGTGGATTATCTTAGACTCCCGCAATGAAACCTATTACCGCCCTTTGATGGTGGTATTGAATCACAAGGCTTCCATGCCGGAAAGCGACGATTGAGGTCTACTCATACCGCAACGACTCAATCGGATCCAACCGCGCTGCCTTCAGCGCCGGATACAACCCTGAAATCAAGCCCACCGCCGTACAGGTAATCACCGCAATCGTAATCCAGAGCCAGGGAAAGAGGAAGGCGCCGCCCATGAGCAGGGTCACTACGTTGCCGATCAGCACCCCGAGGATGATGCCGAGGATGCCGCCCAACTGGCAGATTACGACGGCTTCGGTCAGGAACTGGATCATGATGCTGCGGCGCGTGGCGCCAATGGCTTTGCAGATGCCCACTTCGCGGGTGCGTTCGGTGACGGAAACGAGCATGATGTTCATCAGACCGATGGCGGCTCCTACTAAGGTAATAAGGCCGATGCCGACCGCCGCCCAACGAAAATATTGGGTGTTGTCTTTGATGATGCTAATGAGGCCGTCGCTTTTGGAGATTTCAAAGTCGTTGTCTTCGGATGCCTTCAGGGAGCGCACATTGCGCAAAACAACTGTAGCCTGGGCGATGGCCTGGTCTATTTGGTTGGGGTCGTTCACGGCCACCAAAAGGTTGTAGTTTTCATTCTGAGAGCCATAGTAGCGTTTTCCGGTCTGAAGCGGAAGCAAAATACGGCGGTCTTCGCTCTGGTTCATGCTGGAACCTTTGCTTTTCAGAATGCCCACCACCCGCAATTTGATGTTGCCAGCGGCAATCATCGCGTTAAGCGCTTTATCCGATTTGCCTTTGAAAAGATCTTTTACCACATCTTTGCCGATGATGGTGATGTAGCCCCCGCCTTGTGCTTCGCGCGCTGTGAAATTCCGGCCAAGTTCGAGGTCAAAGCCTTTGGCTTCCAGGTAGTTTTCGTCAATGCCAAAGATGAGCACGTTGGGGTTGGTTTTTTCATCGCCGTGTTTGATGACGGCGGTTCCGGTGCAATTGATGGATACGGATGTGCGTGCCGGGAAATTGAATTGTTCCTTAAACGCCATCGCTTGTTTGTAGCTGATCGGTACCCCCTGTTTTTCGCGCCTGCCGCCGCGGCGTCCGCCGCCTGAGCCTTCGCCTTTCGGGTCTACATCGAAGGTATTGGCGCCCAGATAGGAAAGGTTGCTGCTCAGGGAATAAATGGCACTGTCAATAGCCGTAAGGATTCCAACCAACGCCATGATGCCGAAGGCAATAATAAGCAGCGTCAGAATGGCCCGAAGCCAGTTGGAGCGCACAGAGCGCAACGCGATTTTAACATTTTCCCGGAGGTTCATACAACAGCGGCATTAATAGACCCGTCGCAACAAGTCTGATGGTTCAAACAGAATGACGAAAGTAAGCATCCCTTTTGGTTAGCACCATTTATTTCGATAAACCGCTGTGGCTGATATACAGACGGATACTATTTGGGTTTATGAGAAATGGCCCAGAGTCCCAAAAAAGTCAGCAACCCATTGATGATCAGCAACTCAATGCCGATTTGGTAGCCCCCGAACAGGTCTTTGGCGTATTTGGACAAAAAATAGGAAAGTACCGGAGCGGCTAAGCAGATCCCCGTAATAAGCAGGGTATTGTTGATGCGCCGCTTTGTAAGGATACCAAAAGAGAACAATCCGAGCAATGGCCCGTAGGTATATCCTGCCAGGTCGAGAATGACATCAATGATACTGTTGTTATTCACGACGTAAAAGACCATTATGCAAGCGAGGAAAACGAATGCGAAGGTAAAATGTACCGTAAGCCGGGTGCGCCGTTTTGCTTTTTCGTCCAGATCGTCCCGTTGCTTCAGGTTGAGCAGGTCAATGCAGAAAGAAGAAGTCAGGGCGGTCAAAGCGCCGTCGGCACTGGGAAACAACGCAGAGATCAGCGCGATAATAAAAATGATGCTGATGGCCGGCGGCAGAAAATTGATGGCCACAGAAGGGAAAATTTTATCGCCGATGATGTTGATGGTCTGGCCGGCATTGGCCGGATCAGGGATTACCAACTGCTTTACAATTTTGCCCCCCATTTCTACATCCGTGTAAACAGCGCCATTGGAAACGGCGTAGAGGTAAAGCAAACCGCCCAGCATGAGGAAAAGAAACAAGACCCCCATCAACACAACCGCCATGGTCATCACATTTTTTTGAGAATCACCTAATTTCTTTACACTGATGTTCTTCTGCATCATTTCCTGGTCAAGTCCGGTCATGGCAATGGCAATAAACGCCCCGCCAAAAATCTGTTTAAGGAAAAATCCTTTGCTGTTTACATCGGTATTGAAAACGTTGAGATAGCCCTGATCACTCATTTGGGCGAACGCCTCGCTGCCACTGATGCCCAGGTTATTCAGGATATAGATCACACAGACAATCAATCCAGCCACCATCAGTGAAGTTTGCAGGGTATCGGTATAAACGATGGTTTTTACCCCGCCTTCAAAGGTATAGAGCAGGATCATCAACAAGATAAAAGACGCGGTCACCACAAAAGGAACGCCCATCCGGTCGAGGATAAAAAACTGGAGGATATTGATCACTAAATAAAGCCTTGCGGTAGCGCCCACCGTGCGGCTGATGATGAAGAACAAGGCGCCGGTTTTGTAGGCCACATTGCCAAAGCGCTGCTGCAGGTAATTGTAGATGGAAGTGAGGTTGAGTCGGTAATAAAGCGGCAGCAACACAAATGCAATCACGCAATAACCAAAGAAATAACCAATGGTGACCTGCATGTAGGCAAACCCTTTGAAAGCGCCGCCCGCCACGTCTCCTACCCCGCCTGGCACGCTCACGAAGGTAACCCCGGATAAGGAGGTGCCGATCATGCCAAACGCCACTAGCATCCAGTTGCTGTTTTTGTTGCCGATAAAAAAAGTATCATTATTCGAATTGCGGGAAGTGTACCAGGCAACGAACAATAGAATAAGAAAGTAGCCGATTACAAACGAAAAAAGTATTCCTGCTGACATGCTGATGATTTATGATTTTGACAATAGACCGCTTGTCTTTTTACCATTTAGGTTTTCCACGGCTCTAAATAAGGTAAAAACCCGGAATTTTTTCCCTTGGGCAATTATCTTTGTCAGGTCTCGCCAATTAAACAGATTTATGAAACGAAGAACCTTTGTCCAATCCGGAATCTTAGCCACTGCTGCGGCAGCCACCGGAAGTCTGCAAGCTGCGCCTTCGGGTACTACGCCCGGTACTTTGGCCGGCAAACATACCTTTAAACTCCAATACGGCCCCCACCTCGGGATGTTTGAAAACCACGCAGGCAAAGACCCTATTGATCAGCTTAAATTTATGGCAGATCAGGGTTTTACAGCATTCGAAGACAATGGAATGAAAGACCGGGAGGTTGGGCTGCAAAAGCGCATGGGCGAAACGATGGCCAAACTCGGCATCCAGATGGGCGTGTTTGTGGCGCATAAAATCTATTGGAACGACCCCAATCTTGCGTCTGGAAAAAAGGATTGGCGCGATGAATTTTTACAGCATATCCGCGAATCAGTAGAAGTTGCCAAGCGCGTCAATGCCACCTGGATGACCGTTGTGCCGGGCTTTTTGGATTTGCGCTTAGATATGGGTTTCCAGACCGCCAATGTCGTAGAATCCCTGCGACAGGCAAGCGCTATTCTGGAGCCGCATGGTCTGATCATGGTGCTCGAACCGCTCAATTTTCGCGACCACCCGGGCTTGTTCCTCACCAAAGCTGGCCAGACCTTCGAAATTTGCCGCGCTGTCAACAGCCCGGCCTGCAAAATCCTGTTCGATATCTACCACCAGCAGATCACCGAGGGCAACCTGATTCCCAATATAGACCTGGCTTGGTCCGAAATTGCTTATTTCCAGATAGGCGACAACCCGGGGCGAAATGAACCGACAACCGGCGAAATCAACTACAAAAATATTTTTAAACACATCCACAACAAAGGCTTTAAAGGCGTTCTGGGCATGGAACACGGCAATTCGAGACCGGATAAGACGGGCGAACAAGCCGTGATTGACGCTTATGCAGCCGTGGATAGCTTCTGACGTACACATGCTCCGTTTTGAATCTTCCATCACCGATTTCAACGAAAATGGAATCTGGAAAGTGATCATTGTGCCGCCGGAGATTGTTCAGGCGCTTGGCGCGAAAACCCGTTTTGATGTGCGTGGCCTCATTGACGGCGTTCCTTTTCAGCGGACTTTGTTGTCTGACGGCCAGGGCGGGCATTTCATTGTGACCAACGTGGCCATCCGGCGACGCATTGGCAAAAGCACGGGCCATCCGGTGGTGGTTGAAATTGAACCCGATGAAACCTACTCCGTTGTTTTGCTGCCCGACTACTTTGAAGAAGAATTGGAAGAAAACCCTTTGGCAAAAGCGGCTTACGAAAAATGCCCGCCTTCTTCCAAACGCTGGATCGTCCAGTACCTTACGGAGGTAAAAAGTTTGGATGCCAAAGCCAACCGCGTGGTAAAAGCCCTGGAAATTCTGGAAGGTTGGGCGAATCGGCGTAAAAATAAAAGTTAACCCTTGAGTTTATAGTTCTCCATCAATTTTTTGAACCGCTGGGTACTGGCAAAACGCCGGTACGGCTCTTCTGTCAGGTCTAAGAAACGGGTTTGAAATCCCAATTCCAGCGCTTTTTCAAGGTTGCTGTAAAAAGCTTCGGTATTGCCCTGAAAGGCATAGGTTTCAGCCAGCGTCGTGTAAGGGATGGCCACTTTAGGATTAATAGCGATGAGGCGCTGGATCACAGCAAAAGCCGAATCGTGTTTGCCAACATTGTTGTAAGACATAGCCTGCAAATTAAAGAGCATCATTTGCTGATCGTATTGCTGGTTGGGATTAAACCGAAGTCCTTGCACCCGATTGATGACAGAGTTATAGTTTTTAAAGATGCCAAATTCGGCCCTGACCACCATAGTCACTGCACTTATGTTTTCCGGATCCAGTTCTAATCCCTGGAGGGCAGCCTGGTATGCTGCTGTAGTATCTTTTTGTAACAGTAGCGCGGCGGCTTTGGCAACGTACCCTTCCGCACTTTCCGAATTCGAGCTTGCCGCTAATTTTACCAGCTTGAGTGCAACGTCAGCGCTGTCCCGCATGAATTTGGCCTCCGCCCAGGAGAGGTAGAAAACTTCCCCTTTTTTATGGGGTACTGCTGCTTTAACAGCCAGGGCAAAGGCGCTGTCGCTAAGGGCGTATTGCCGGTTGTTGTTGTGAAACCAACCCAGCGTTACCAATACATCAGGGTTTTGAGGTTCTCCCTGCGTCGCGCGCCAGAGCTTTTTCGCCGCTTCTTCCTGGCGGTTCATTTGCAATAAGGTAAATCCCCACTGCGACCAGGAGATGGAAAAATTGGAATCAAGCTCGACTGCCTTTTGAAATTTGAGGCATGCTTCCTCCAGATTGCCCTGCTCCCGGAGAATAGTCCCCCAGGCATGAAAAGCCCAGGCACGCTCATAGGGTCGTTCTCTGATGATGGTCCTTACAATTTCCGTAGCTGCGCTGAACTCTTTTCGCCGAAAATAAAGAATGGCTAAACGGTAGGGATCTGTGTTTCTTACCACCGCCTCTGCTGCTTTGCGGAGCAGTATCTGAGTCGCAGCTTCAATGTTCCCGTCTTTTATTTTTTCCTGAAAATGTACCGTCGCAAACTTGCTCATCCGAAAATTAAGCGACAGCAAGTCGCCCGATTGTACCATTTCCCCCGTGATGCGTTTTTCCTCCCTTCCCAATATCTGGCCAACCTGGTACGCGATCGAATTGAGTGAGATGTCCACCCCCATGAGACTAAGGTTGAGGTTGGTGACCTCATCGCTGCCTACGTTCAGGGAATCCGCCTTCACCGAAGCTGCTTCCTCTTTCACCGCTTTCAACGCATCGTGAAAACGGGCGGCCACAACCGTACCCGTAAGTCCGCTCTCTTCCGCCACCTTTTGTGGCACTGAAAATGGCTCCAGCACATAACCTTTGTTGCTCAACAACCGCCAGACCACCAGCAGCGAAAAAACAAGCAACAACAAGGCCAGTATCCGAAGGATGATGCCGGTAACTGCGGTCAGACTGGCGTCCGTTTTATGAGGGTCAATGCTCAGGCGTTTCCCAATCCGGCCAAGCGTACGCCCCACCAGCCGGTATTTGCCCGGCGCATTTTTCTGCCCGGCTTCCTTTTCTTCAAGGGGCTTTGCGTCTTGTTCCATTTCCATACATACCACTAAAGCGGGTTTTTGCGCTTCTGAAACAAACTTACGCTAAAACACGATCTTGCACAACCCTCAAACAAAAAGCGGGTTGTCCGGTGTGCCCTGTTCACTGAGCATAGTTGTCTAGTTGATTGCATGATTGCAGGCGTGACGAAGTCTCCCAGTGCAGCAGCCGGGCCATTGTTTCCAAAAACATCATTGACAGGTATGAAGCCTTATGAGACAGCCTCAATTTTATTCATCCTCCTCCTCTATGTCTTCTTCACTTAAAATGCCCAGTTTGACCATAGCGCGTTCCGAAGCGCTTTGTTCCGCGCTTTTTTTGTTAAAATCATCCGCTGTGGCCACCTTTTCATTGTTGATCATAACGGCTACTTTGAACCGGTCACGTTTTTCAAATTTGTAACGCGCCATCAATTTATAGGCAACGGTGTGCCCGTTTTTCTGGCACCATTCCAGTAACTGGCTTTTGTAGTTGTCGTCGAAGCTTTCCAATTCTTCTACGTTGACGTATTTGCGGAGAATCTTCCGGAC
>JBJXFD010000304.1:0-22257 GCA_046153985.1 Saprospiraceae bacterium | reverse complement strand
TTGCTGAAATGCGAAAACCCGGCGATGATATTTGCTTTCGTCGCTTCTTTATCGGTCAGGGTTTTGATGTTGAGCTTGAGGTTTTTTTGCGCGCCGATGCGCTGTTCGATGTAATCTTTCAGGGCGTTGCGGTCGTTTACACAGCCATTGAGGCGATGGCGCTCGATGGGGTAAGCATCAATGGCGACCATCAGGGCGTAAAGGGTTTTGGTGGTTGCTGCGGGCATGTTGTATGCAGTTTTAAGTTGTGAAAAGGAATCATAGGAATTAAGCTGCCAAAATAATGACTTTTACCTTATCTTTGTATAAATTGATTTTGATATGGCGAATACTGTTGAACGCATCCTGCAACGACCTGACGCGATTCAGGTTGCTGAGCAATTACAGGCTGCCCTGGCTGAAGAAGTCCGGCGCAGGCGCGCTTTCCGCGAATGGGTGGACGATAGCGTCAAAGCAGAGTTCATCAACGGCGAAACGATTTATCATTCGCCGGCCAAACAAAGACATTGGGCGACATCTGGCTTCCTGGCTCGCTTGTTGAGTATTTATGTAGATAGCAGGCAGTTAGGAATGGTTGGCGTCGAAAAAGTAATGATCTCGCTCACACGAAACGATTACGAGCCAGATCTTGTCTTTTTTGAGAAAAGCAAATCCGACAAATTTACCAAAGACCAGCTTTTTTTTCCGGCTCCTGATTTAGTTGTAGAAATCCTTTCCCCTCGTACGGCATCAAAAGACCGGGGCATCAAAAAAAACGATTACGCCGCACACGGCATCCGTGAATACTGGATTATTGACCCTGATCGGGAACAGGTAGAACTCTATTTTTTACTTGAAAATACGACCGTTTATTTCGAACCTTATATCCTTACCCGGGATGAGATCATTGAAAGCAGAGTGCTGGGCGGCTTCAGCATTCCGGTTCGCGCATTGTTTTATGCTGATGCGAATATGCAAGCTTTACAAACCCTGCTTCTGGTGAAATAAGGAACACAAGGACGAAAACTTTCCTCAATTTTCTTAGGTTTGCATCTTACCGACTATATAAAGTCGGCACACCTAACCATGCACCCGTTAAAATCCTGGCCCACCCATTTCAAAGAAACCATTTTGTTGTCCGTGCCGGTCGTCATTGGCCAGTTGGGCAATTTAATGATGAACATCACCGACAACGTGATGGTGGGCAACGTCAGTTACCTCCACCTTTCGGCCGCGTCGCTCGCCACCAGCACCTATATGATGGCGGCTATTCTGGGCATTGGCTCCATGAATGTCATCGCGCCATTGGTGGCAGAAACCGTAGGTGCAAAAAACAAGACTGCAACGAGTGATTTTTTATGGCAAAGTTTATTGGCGGGTCTGATTGCCGGACTTGCCACCTGCTTGCTCACGGCCTTAGCGGCGCTGCTCCTGCCCTGGATGGGGCAACCGGAAAACGAGGTGGCTATGGCACAGGAATTCCTTTACATCCTTGCGATTTCCAACCTTCCCATGCTGCTTTTTATTAGCGGCAAGCAATATTGCGATGGTTTATCCCTCACGCGTGTGGGCATGATCATTACTATCGCCGGCGTCGTACTGAACATCTTCCTGAATTGGTTGCTGATTTTTGGCAACTGGGGATTCCCGAGGCTCGAATTGGCCGGATCGGGATATGCCACGCTGATTTGCCGGGTACTCATGGCGGTGGGCATACTTTTGTATTTGCGGTATTCAAAAAGCATTTTGCCTTTTCGGATGCCTTATAAATTAAACAACCCGATGCTCTTCAGGATTTTCCGGCTCGGCATTCCAATGGGCCTGCAAATTTTCTTTGAAGTCGCTGCTTTTTCCGGCGCTTCTATCATGGCGGGCTGGTTGGCCAATGCTTCGGAAGCGCGTGCTGCCCACCAAATTGCTTTGAATATTTCTGCCCTGAGTTTTATGATCGCGCTTGGCATTTCGGTGGGCGCCAGCATCCGGATTGGCAATGCCCTCGGCGCCCGCGATTACCCCAACCTTCAGCGGGCAGGCAATGCCGCACTTATCCTTGGAGTAGTTTGCATGTTTACGATGGCGACAATTATCTTTTTGTTGCGCCATCAATTCCCTTTGCTTTATGGCGTGGACGAGCCTGAAGTGTTGCGCCTTGCAGGGCAGTTAATGATCATTTGCGCCATTTTTCAATTATTCGACGGCACGCAGGCCATCGCCGCAGGCACCTTGCGCGGGTTGCAGGATGTGCGTTTTCCAACCCTGATGACCTTTCTCGCTTATTGGGTCATTTGGATCCCGTTGGCCTTATTGCTGGCATTTACGCTCAAGCTGGGCATTCATGGCATTTGGTACGCTGATGTGATTGCCCTGGCGTTTGCCGCCATTGTGTTGACTTTCAGATTTTGGAAACTGGCGCGAAAAAATCTGTTAGCTGTTTGAGCAGTCTGTGACTAATGTCACCGTTGCCATCCGGCGGCTCTGCCTAATTTAGCACCGTGAATTCAAGGCATATGCACTGGATGTACTGGAATTTGATTTTGAAAGGAAAGGCGTGAAAAAATTGCGAAATTGCCGTCCGGCTCGATCCGATTCATGAACCGAGATATTACAGGATGGCAAAAGAAATCAAAGATAAAACCGAATTACACAGCCACATGCGGCAGCTTTTTCACGATCTGGAACCTAATCTATTGGCCGAATTTGAAAAAGAAAGTACCGTTTGGCGCTTTACGGAAGGCGAACAGTTGATGCACCCCGGGCACTACCTGCGCAATATGTTTTTCATTACCAAAGGGTTGGTGAAAGTCTACCGGGAGGACAACGACGGCGCTGAGTTTTTCATGTATTACATCAAACCCGGGCAAGCCTGTGCTTTGTCCATTGCCTGTACCGAACGCAATGAAATCAGTACGGTTCGCGCAGTGGCGGTGGAAGAAACGGAGGCGTTGATGGTTCCGCATACCCACATGGAAGCGTGGATGATGCGCTATAAAAGCTGGGGGCGTTTCGTTATTGATACGTTCCGATACCGCTTAGAGGAGGTGTTGCTGGCTTTCGACAATGTGGCTTTCCGGGGCTTGGACGAGCGCATTGAATTTTATCTGAAACGCCAATGCCGGGAAACGCAAAGCAAAATATTGACCATCAGCCACCAGGACATTGCCAATGACTTGAATACCTCGCGCGAAGTGGTGTCGAGGCTATTAAAAAAATTAGAACAGCACGGGAAAATTGTCATGCAGCGGCATGCGATTGAGGTGCTGGAATTATGAAAGCAAGTTGGCAGTTTTTCAGGTGGCAGTTGGCGGTTGGGGTTGTACTTCTGATGAAATTGGATATTCAAATCGAATAACAGGTAGAACAGTTGGCAGTTTTTCAGGGTGCAGTTGGCAGTTTTGGTTATACTTTTGATGAAATTGGATATTCAAATCGAGTAACTGGTAGAATAGTTTGCAGTTTTTCAGGGCACAGTTGGCAGGGCTTTGTGTTTCAACATGTTGTTTATCAATAAATTGAATTTAAGTGATGCAATCCTGCCAACTGCAAACTGAAAAACTGTGAACTGAAATACTGTGAACTGAATCAAATAAAGCAAATCATGAAAGTTGAACAAATCTATACCGGTTGCCTCGCACAAGGTGCTTACTACATTGAGAGCAATGGAGAAGCGGCGGTGATTGACCCTTTGCGGGAAACAGGGCCATACCTGAAGCGCGCGGAAGAAAGCGGTGCAAAAATCAAGTATATTTTTGAGACCCATTTTCACGCCGATTTTGTTTCCGGCCACCTCGATCTGGCAGAAAAAACCGGGGCAACCATCGTTTATGGCCCCAATGCAGATACGGCTTTCGCCAAACATGAAACCAAAGACGGCGAAGAATTGCAGCTTGGCAAACTGAAATTCAAAGTGCTGCACACGCCTGGACATACGCCGGAAAGTACCTGCTTCCTGCTGTACGATGAATCGGGAAAAGAATACGCTGTCTTCACCGGCGATACGCTCTTTATCGGCGATGTAGGGCGTCCGGATCTGGCGCAAAAGAAAGGATCGCTCACCAAAGAAGACCTCGCCGGTTGGCTCTACGACAGCCTGCGCAACCAATTGATGCCCCTGCCCGATGACGTTCTGGTCTACCCGGCACACGGCGCCGGCTCGGCTTGTGGGAAAAATATGTCTTCCGAAACCTGGAGTACAATTGGCCAGCAAAAAGTAAGCAACTATGCCCTGCGCGCTGACATGACCCGTGCTGAGTTCATTCATGAAGTTACAGAAGGACTTGCTGCGCCGCCGCAGTATTTTGCCAAAAACGCAAAAATCAATAAAACAGGTTACGAAAGCATTGACCTCGTTATGGAACGGGGCGCCCGCGCTTTGTCGCCGGACGAAGTGGTGGAAGCCGTTGAACACGAAAATGCTTTGGTGCTGGATGTTCGGTCGCCCCAACTATTCTGCCAGGGTCACGTACCCGGCTCCATTTCGATTGGTTTGGACGGGCAATTTGCGCCCTGGGTCGGCGCGCTGATTACCGACCTCACGCTACCGATTGTGGTGGTGACCGAGGCGGGTCGTGAAGAAGAAACGGTGGTGCGTTTGGCCCGGGTGGGCTACGACAACTGCATTGGCTACCTCGAAGGTGGGATCGCAGCCTGGGAAAAAACGGGCAAAGACGTGGAACAAATCGAATCTATTCCGGCTGCAAAACTTGCTGAAATTTACCACAAGAACCCCACCATCCACCTGGTTGACGTGCGCAAACCCTCAGAATTCAGCAGCGATCACCTCCGCGATGCAGAAAACGTGCCGCTCGATTTTATCAACGACAATATGGATCATTTCAACAGCAAAGACCCGTATTATATGATTTGCCGCAGTGGCTACCGGTCGGTTGTTTTTGCTTCCATTCTGAAAGCGAGGGGTTTTCACAACCTGATAGACATTGCCGGTGGCTATAACGAAATCATCAAAACGGATATGCCGCGCGCGGAAGCAGCAATGGCATGTTCGGAGGGGTGAGTTAAGGAGCAAGAGGCAAATTGGCAATGAGCAAGATGCAAGTTGGCAAAGGGCAAAAGGCAATCTAAAATCTAATATCTAACATCTAACATCTACCCAGGATGAAATACGGTTTCGTAATAGACAACCGCAAATGTATTGGTTGTCACGCCTGCACGACTGCCTGTAAACAGGAGCACGACGTTCCGCTGGGCGTTTTTCGCACCTGGGTAAAACAGGTAGAAAAAGGTAAATTCCCTTACACGCGCCGCGTTTTTTCAGTGATGCGCTGCAACCACTGCACCAATGCGCCCTGTGTGGAAATCTGCCCGGTAGAAGCGCTGTATTTCCGCCAGGACGGCATCGTGGATTTCGATAAGAACCGCTGTATTGGTTGCCGTTCCTGCATGCAGGCCTGCCCATATGACGCGCTCTACATTGACCCGGAGAGCCACACCGCGGCCAAGTGCAATTATTGCGCACACCGCGTAGACGTCGGGCTGGAGCCCGCCTGCGTGAATGTTTGTCCGGAACACGCCATTATTTCGGGCGATATGGACAATCCCCACAGCGAAATTGCCATGCTGTTGTCGCAGGAACAGGTTACGGTGCGCAAACCCGCCAAAGGAACTGTGCCCAACCTGTTTTATATAGACGGCGACGAGTGGTCGCTCAATCCCACCGCAACTTCCAGAAGCAACTACGCTTTCAGTGCCCAGGAACGCGGAGTAGGGCACTATTCCGAAAAATTGGCTTTCGACGGCGATAACTTAGTCACCGCAGCATTGGCAGCAACCGGGAACGGATATGTTGCTGGTGACGTATCGGACGGTAAACCGGTCGGTACAAGATCCATTGACGCGCTCATGGGCCAGGAAGCCCGCCGCTACTACGATGCGCCCGATAAAGGCATCCTTTGGGGTAGCGAGGTTTGGCAATATGTTTGGACAAAAGCCATTGCAGCCGGCGCTTTCCTCGTGCCGTTTTTAGCCTGGCTTTTTGGCAAAGGGGATATGCTTACCGCAAATGACTGGTGGGCGAGCGCAGGTTTATCCCTCCTGTTTCTAATCCTCACGACCGCGCTGTTGGTGAAAGACCTCGACCAGCCCATGCGTTTTGTATATGTTTTACTGCGTCCGCAATGGCGCTCCTGGTTGGTGAAAGGCGGTTACGCCCTGACCTTGTACGGCGGTTTATTGACACTCTGGGTGTTAACGATGTTGCTGGGTTGGGACAAATTGCAGACCGCTGTTTTGACCGCCACCGCTGTTTTTGCAGTAATCGCTGCGGTCTACACCGCTTTTCTGTTTGCCCAGGCCAAGGGGCGCGATTTCTGGCAAAGCCCAATGTTGCCGTTGCACATGCTCGTACACAGCCTGATGGCAGGCGCTGCAGCTTTTTTGGTTGCCGGAATGCTGCTGGATATGACGCCTGAATGGCACCTGTTTTTGAAAAATATGCTCTACGTTGCCACTGGTGCAAACTTAGTGATTCTCTTGCTGGAACTCGGCACTACGCACGGTTCTTCCGATGCCGCAGCAACTGTGGAAATGATTTTGAAAGGGCGTTACAGTCGTCGTTTTTGGTTGGGAACGGTGCTCGTGGGTAATCTTGTGCCACTGGTATTATTATTTTTTGCAAGTAGCGTGATTGTGCTTGCTCTTGCAGGAACATTGGCCTTAATCGGCATTTTGGTAACGGAAAAAATTTGGGTGGAAGCTCCACAGAGAATTCCATTGAGTTAAGGGATATTGATCTTTATTGTTAGTTGCTCTTTAAATTGATTTTCAAAATCTTCTGCTGTCAGAACGCTGACAGAGGGAAAAGGAACAGCCTTCAGTACATTGAAGTGTCGGTCATTGGAGACGATAAAATCAGCACTTGCAGCAACAGCGCAGTCTACAAATTTATTATCGTCTTTATCTTGTTCGATCAGGTTCCAGTTGAAAAACGGATCGGTAAATTTGACATTGGGTAAAAGGAGAAGAAAATCTAAAGTAGATACGGTTTTTTCTAACCCGTATCTTTTACTTATGACCTCCTGGTATTCAGTAAGAATTTCATTGCTAATGCAAATATCAAAGGCGCCTTCAATTAATGAGGTGAATATCCAATGAAGCTTGTAACCAGATGCTAAAGAGACAAGGAAAACGTTCGTGTCGAGTACGATTTTGAGCTTACTCTTCATTCAACCAGCGATCTAAGTCTTCTTCTGTAATATTGTTGCGTTTCACAGCTTCATCAACCTCTTTGACTAACTTTTTGGCAAAATATTCTGCCAAAAGCTTTTTGATCGCTAAAAGATCTTCTTCCGAATGTTGGAAGGAGTAAACTTTGAGCAATTCTAATTGAATTGGATTCAATTTGGTGCCGACCATTGACATCATATTTAAATTAAGTTTCTAAAACTGTGTAAAGATAATTTGATTAGCGCTTTGGCGCAAGTGATCATTCATTTTACAGCAAAGCTCGCATCATGGCAAACAAAAAACATAAACCGTCTTTCATCGAATCCTTCGCCGAAAAAATCGGCCTGATTCCCGATTTGCACAAAGACACGACTCCGGCGAATGAGGTCAACCGGCTCACAGAACCAGGTGACCTGACCCAGTTTCCGCCCCCCGATCAATGGGACGACTGGAAGGAATACGAAGCCAAAGCCTGGCCCAAAAAGGTAGCGAAACACTACTCCATTGTGCCAACGACCTGCTTCAATTGCGAAAGCGCCTGCGGCTTGCTGGCTTATATTGACAAAGAAACCAACGAAGTGCGGAAGTTTGAAGGCAACCCGTGGCATCCCGGCAGTCGGGGCCGCAACTGCGCCAAAGGCCCCGCTACCATCAACCAGATCACCGATCCCGACCGCATCCTGTACCCGCTGAAGCGCAATGGCAAACGCGGCGCAGGCCAGTGGGATCGGGTTTCGTGGGACGAAGCGCTCGACGACATTGCCGCCCGCATCCGCAAAGCTTTGCAGGAAGGTCGCAACAACGAAGTCGCTTACCACGTCGGGCGCCCCGGCCACGAAGGCTATATGGACCGCGTGCTGCAAGCATGGGGCGTAGACGGCCATAACAGCCACACCAATATCTGCTCGTCGGGCGCGCGCTTCGGCTACGCGCTCTGGTACGGTCACGATCGCCCTTCGCCCGATCACGCCAACGCGAAAGCCATCATGCTGATTTCAGCGCATTTGGAAAGCGGCCATTATTTCAATCCCCATGCACAGCGCATCATCGAAGGCAAAATGAAAGGCGCCAAACTCATTGTGCTGGATCCGCGCTTGTCCAATACAGCCAGCATGGCCGACTACTGGATGCCGACTTACCCCGGCTCGGAGGCCGCGCTCTTGCTGGCCATCGCCAGGGAAATCATCAATAACGGCTGGTACAACCGCGATTACGTAGAAAACTGGGTCAACTGGGATGAATACCTGAAAGCCGTTTATCCAGACCGACCCTGCACGTTTGAGACTTTCATCGAGGTGCTGAAAGAAGTGTACGCCGAATACACCCCCGAATACGCCGAAGCGGAAAGCGGCGCTACCGCGTCCATGATCCGCGAGGTGGCCAAAGTCATCGGCGAAGCAGGCACGCGGTTTGCTTCGCACAACTGGCGCTCCGCAGGCAGCGGCAACCTTGGCGGCTGGGCCGTGGCGCGTTGTTTACACTTCCTGAACGTGCTGACCGGTTCGGTGGGCACGGAAGGCGGCACGTCGCCGAATACCTGGAATAAATACCACCCCAAGTTTTTCGACCATCCGCCGGCTCAAAAATTTTGGAACGAACTGCATTTCCCAAAAGAATACCCGTTGGCATTTTTTGAAATGTCGTTCCTGCTGCCACATTTTCTGAAGGAAGGCCGTGGCAAAATGGACGTCTATTTTTCAAGGGTATTTAACCCGGTGTGGACTTATCCCGACGGCTTTTCGTGGATGGAGGCTTTTTCGGATGAAAGCCTGTTCGGGCAACACATTGCGTTGACGCCTACCTGGAGCGAAACGGCTTATTTCGCTGATTACGTACTTCCGGTGGGTCTGGCTTCCGAGCGCCACGACCTGAACACCTACGAAACCCACGCAGGCGTCTGGATCGCTTTCCGGCAGCCGGTATTGCGTGAAAAAGCGCGCCGCGACGGCCGAAAGATCGAATTTACCTATGAAGTCAACCCCGGCGAAGTCTGGGAAGAAGACGAATTCTGGATCGAATTGTCGTGGCGCATTGACCCCGACGGTTCGCTGGGTATCCGCGAGCATTTTATCTCGCCCTATCGCCCCGGTGAAAAAGTAACGGTCGACGAATACTACCAGTTCATTTTTGAAAACACAAAAGGGTTGCCCGAAACAGCGGCCAAAGAGGGACTGACCGCGCTGGACTACATGCGCAAATACGGCGCTTTTTTGGTGGAAGAATCCGTTTATACCAAAAACCTGCGCGAGTTGTCGGAAAAAGAACTCGACGGCTCCGTAATAGAAGAAGGCCGTGTTCGCAAAAAAGGAAAAACCATCGGCGTCATCCACGACGGTAAACCAGTAGAAGGATTTCCAACGCCTTCCGGCAAAAACGAGTTCTTCTCGCAAACCATGATAGACTGGAAATGGCCCGAATATACCATTCCCACCTACATCAAAAGCCATATTCACGAGGAGGAAATGGATCGCTCAAAAGGCGAATACCCGCTGGTGCCGACTTTCCGCTTGCCTACGCTGATCCACTCCCGTTCCGGCAATGCCAAGTGGTTGTATGAAATTTCCAACCGCAACCCGATCTGGATCCACCCGGAAGACGCGCAAGCTCTTGGTGTGGACACCGGCGACCTGCTGCGCATCAACACAGAAATCGGTTATTTTGTAGACAAGGTTTGGGTCACCGAAGGCATGAAACCCGGTGTGGTCGCCTGTTCGCACCACTTAGGCCGCTGGCGGCGCCCGCAGGACGTGCCGGCCAACCGTTGGGCCACCAACACGGTAAAAATAGACACCGACGGCCAGGGCGGCTGGAGCATGAAAACCATCACCGACATCCAGCCTTTTGAGAGCAAAGACGCCGACAGCGCCCGCATTTTCTGGAGCGACGGCGGCGTGCATCAGAACATCACCTTCCCCGTTCACCCCGACCCCATCAGCGGGATGCATTGCTGGCACCAGAAAGTGCGCTTAGAAAAAGCACTGCCGGGCGATGCCTACGGCGATATTTTTGTGGATACGAAAAAGTCGTTCGAGGTGTATAAAAAGTGGCTGGAACTGGCAAGGCCGGCGCCAGGGCCAAACGGGCTGCGCAGGCCGTTGTGGCTGAAACGGGCGTTGAGGCCGGCAGAGGAGACGTTTTATATGGAATAAGGAGCGAAGCTACATCTATTGAATAAACCTCTGCTTTATAATCGCCGGGCCTTCTTTTTTACAGAAGGCCCGGCGGCAGTAACATCATGTAAATCAATTAATATCTCCGAAACCGAGGATGTCAATTTCTTCCTGATCCGTGTATCCAGTGATCGTCGTCGGGAATCCCAAAGGTACAATCTGAATTCGGCATCGTATTTCACTGACATTATCGTTATCTTCCCATAAGCTTGTCCTTGGCACTGTTATTGCCCGGCTTCGTTCAATCGTTTGTCCAGCAGGCTCAGAGGTTACCGGAATCCACATGGGGGTAAAATTACGCAATGTTCGGTCTGAACTTGTTCCGCTGTCTTCGCCAATAACCCGAATATACTCTGCAAATCTTAATCCGTTGGAGGCAAGATGATGTTCGAGTTGAGTGAAAACTACGTTGTAAGTCACTTGAATGGTAACATCGTCGCCATTCGTAATTAATTCCAAATTTCGGGAATTAGTTGTTGCCATGGTACATTTGATTTTTGGTGATAAAAAGAAACTTAAGCATATCCTAAATCGGCAGAGCTTGTTAAAAATTCCATCAATTGGCTGCGCCGAACTTACGTTTGACTACAAACGGGAAATTTGAACAAGCGCTAACCCAAAACCAAAGCGAAGGTGAGCCATGCCCACCTTCGGCGATTATTTTAATTTCAACACCCTAACTTAGTTTCAGGCAAATTCACTTCGTGCAAGCACCACCAGGTCGCGCATGTCCATGCTTCCGCTGGCTCCGTTATTCGATTTGTTCTGCCATGACTGTACTGCAATAGCACGTGGCCCTGCATCGCCGGGCCAGAATCCGAAAAGAGGGCCTCCCGACTGGCCCGGAAATACATCGGCTTGGTGCAGGATTGATTGTGCGTCGGCATCAGTGCCGTCGACACGGAACCAGCCCTGCCAGGACGGGCGTTGGCCGCTGTTGAGGTCACCGGGATATCCTACATGGGACCAGGCATTGAGCGTATCCCAATCATCGTCGTAGCCCCGTGCTCCCATCCAACCTGTTGTCTCACCCAAACGCCGGTCGAGTACAACAACAACATAATCATAGTTGCCTTCAATACCCGTAATAAAGCCGTCACCATCTTCCTTGACATACCAATATACATGGGTCCCATAGGCTTCACCGAAAGGCGCATTGCCGTCATAGAAAGCGGGTGTGAAGCGTACCCAGTCGGCAGCATAACCACGCGGAGCGGTCCAGTCAATGACGTGGCTAACGGTCAGTAAATGGCGTGGGCCAATCATTACGCCCGAGGCCGAACCACGGTTAGTCTCTACTTTCCCTACCGTTGACCATGGGTAGCTTGTATCCTTGAAGAGGCGGCGGTTGTCGGATCCGAAGATTGTGGTTGCGACACGGCGATTATCCATAGGCTGGCTAATGGATTTAACCCCTTTTACCAGGCTTTGAGGATTGGCGTTGAAGCCGAGGTGCCCAGGCTGGTATCCTGTCAGTTGTAGTGCAAGTTGTTCTTCGCTGATCTGATGCCTTTCGATCTTGCTGGCTTTTCCCTTAAGAGCTGGGGGTAGCGCATGACCGCCAGCCTGAACGCTTTCGATGTCGACGATAATTTCCCAGTGCTGTTGTCCATTACCCCGGTCAACTGGCTCAAGCCGTGTTTTGACTTGTGGCTGGCGCTCAGCTAACACATGGAAGCGGCGCTCAATTGCGATAGGTTTTTCTTCAAGTGCTGGGCGCGTCTTGAATTGTTCGTCCACGTCTTTCTTCAAAACCGGACGTTTTTTTTTGTTTTGCATTTGATTTTTTTTAAATTATAAAAATTGAACTTTAAAATGCAATGATGTACCCCAAATGTCAAATTTGTATACTCCTAAAAGCATAGAATTTGGGCTGGCAGCCTGCCAGCTCTCATTTCTGAAATCGGGCAGGCGCCAGGAACCAATTCATTTGGTATTTTGGGTATATCGCAGCTGTTTCGCTTCGATGATACAAATATGCGAGACAAAAAAGTAAAAAACACAAAACTACATAAAGTGATAGGGGGGTAAATAAGGGGGGGAGGATGAAAATAATTGAACAGACAGTATTTAGGAACGCATGGTAAATAAGTTACTTGAATTCGGCATAGTCAAGCAATTATTTACGACATGTTCCTTAATACCGGTCAATCTATAATTTTTTCTCTAAGTGCTTTTGCTACTAAACCATGCAATGTTCCTGCATCTTTAGTATTGAATAATTTTTTTCGGATTGTTTTAAGATGGAAGTTAACTGCATAAACAGTAAGTGGCTTTCCTTCACTGCTTGTCATCTTCCGGGCGACCTCTTCAGCTGTTAAATCTTGAGAAAACAGCCACAATACTTCAATGTGCCGGTTAGTTAGTTTATATTTTTGTCTTGCCTCTAACGTCACAGGTGGAATCCCTTCAAGCAGCTTTTTAGTAGTTTCTTTACTCATGAACTTATCCCCGTTAATTACCTCGTTTATTGCTTCGCGACAGATCGCTTTCTCTCGCTTCCCAAGATAGGCGGCTGCACCGGCTTGAATAGAACGATATATTTTGCCATAAAGCTCTTCCTCTGAAAAAGTATCGTCGCCAACCAGCATGATAATTTTTTGTTCTGGAAAGTACTCCTTAATTACTTTAACAAGCTCTATTCCATAATCATGTGGTTTACCAATCAGCGTAAAGGATAAATCCATTAGTACAACATCCGGTTGTATCTTATTGATTTTTTGTAACATAAAATCAATATTGTGCCTGTCTTCCATGTGGCTGATGCAATGGGCTAGTTTAAATTCTGTGTCAGACGCAGGAAATACTTCCCTGGCAAGTATATCCAAGAAAGTAATGTCATCATCAACTGCAATAATTTTTATCATGATTGAGAGATGTTAGTGGCTATTTCAAATTGCCAAATCCAGGTATTTTTAGTTCGATAAAAGCGCCTTTAGATGGTTGAAATCCGATAAATATTCTTCCATTAATGCGCGCCATTCTTTTCCTGATAACAGTCAAATTAAATTTATTTACAATTTCAAAGTCGAATTCATTCATTTGAGTTTCTATAGCTAATAACAATCCACTTTTAGAATTATATTCTAACTTAATGCTTATGTTTTCACAACCATTATCCGGATTAAAATAAGGGTAAATAATATTTCCAAAAGTATTTTCAACAAACCAGATCAAGCCCAGGGTGATCTTCTTATTAACAACCATGTCAGGTAAACCTTCGAAGTTGGTTGCATTCCGAATAGTCTTGCTATATATAAATTTTGCTATATTGTATATAAATTTTGTCAAAATTTTTAAAGATAGTGGTTTGAGTTTCACTTTTTTTTGAAACGCCTCTGTTAGTAGCTCGGGGGATACACCTCCTTCTTTGCTCTTATATATCTCTTTTCGTATTGCTTTAAGATGGAAAAAAGTTCCATGAACCCCAAGTTGTTTGCCTTCACTGTCAAGTAATTTTTCTGCAATTTTCTCAATAGTTAAGTCTTGAAAAAGATACCATAATATTTCAATTTGCCGATCCGTTAGGGCATTTTTTTTACTTATTCCCTTGACCACAGGCTTTTTAATAATATACATTTTTTTTTCAACAATACTGGGAATGACATCATGCAGCCTTTCCATAACTCTTTTTAAGAAACAATTCTGAGCACTATATTTCATTTCACCTATTAAACCTATATTTACCAAGGGTAGTTTATCAACATCCGATATGACAATTATTTTTCCTGGGAATTGTTTTATAATTTCTCCTATTTTTTCAAAAACATAATCTTGCATTCCATCAATTGAATCAAATATCAAATCTAATAAGATTACATTGGGTTGAGTTTGTTTGATTTTCTGCAAAATAAAACCAGTGTCCTGTCCATCATCCCTATAATTAATAAGAATACAGTCCATCAGCCAAAATTCCGTGTCAGAATCGGGGAATACTTCTTGAGTAAGTAAATTTAGAACTTCAGCATCTTTACAAATAGCGATAACTTTTATCATGTTATGGATTTTTATTTGCTATTGTGAATCATATTGCTCAGGAATCTGAATCTTTACAGTAGTTCCTTTTCCAATTTCTGAATGGATATATAGCTTCCAATTGAGATTTTTAGCTTTTGTTTGAATACTATTCAACCCTGACTTAGGGGTATTTTCAAAATCAAACCCTCTACCCTTGTCTTCTATAACAATGGTTAATCCATTTTCAAAATGATATTCCACTTTAATAATAGCAATTTTCTGTGAATGACTTTCATTGAATGCATAATTACGAATATTTGTAAATACTTCAACGACAAAAAGCATCAATTCTTTTGTCATTTCAGGAGAAACGCTTAAATCAGTTAAGTCTTCATAAACAGTAGCATCAATCACAGCTATTCCGGACACGATTTCAGCTTCCTTATGCACCATTTTTGCCAGGCCTTTCAGGGTTTCTTTCAGGGGTTTTGCATAATCAAGAGATACACGCAGTCTATTAACTACATGTTCTATCTGAGAAAGCACATTATTGAAATCACTATTGCGACTTTCGGTTATTAGTCTGCTTATGATTTGCATATGATTTTTAATAATATCATGGCGAATAATAAATAATCGGTTCTCCAGATCTTTAGCTTTTTCAGACGCATCATACAACAATTTATTGGCAGTAGAATTCGCTTTTTCCTTTTTGTAGGAAAAAAAAATAAAAAATGTAGCAATACTCAAAGCAACGACTAAGCTCCAAAGTGATAAATTTAGCCATTTTTCAACTTTTCTTCGTTGCTTATCAAGGCCAATACCTGAAATTCTGCTTTCCAACAATTCATAGAGATCAGGCTCGGTGTTTGCATCTTGATATGATTCGAAGGCTTGTTTATATGATTTTTCGGCATTGTCTAAATCGTCTTTGTTCTCAAAAGCCTCAGCAAGGTTAAAATAAATGTTGACTAACCGTCCTTTTGCCTCAGGAAATTTAAGGGTTATCGCTTCCGCTTGCTTTAAATAAAATATCATTGTATCTAAATTTGAAGAAGTTTTTCTCATTTCCATAACTCCCAGTGCTTCATAAATATGTCCGAGAAAGATACTATCCGGCCGGTTCGTCTTTAGATTCAGATTCAAAGCTTTTTGAAGATGGACTTTCGCTTCATCAAACTGTTCAAGTTCAAGCAGTCTTTTGGCCAATCCATATTCTCCCTGCATTATTGTGGTGGTGTCTTTCGCTATCACCGACAGTGCTAATCCCTTCTTATTTATTTCAACAGCTTTATTCAAACTATCCGAATTTTCATAATCTTCATAAATATTCGCCATATTATTATAAAGCCTGGCTCGAAGCGAATCACTTTCATAGGAATCCTGACTGATATAGATATTCTCTGCTTTCTGGGCATAATTCAGCGCTTGGTCAACTTCTCCAATTTCCAATAACACACTCGACATACTACTGTAAGTACGGGCAACTCCGATTGGATCGTTCAGGGTTTGTACTCGGATACGAAGCGCGTTTTCATAATTATCCAGCGCTGGTTCATATTCCCCTGCTCCCTTATAAGAAAATCCGATACGCATATAGGCATCGGCAATTCCCTGATGAAACGGTGGGCTTGATTTTGCTAATGCCAACGTTTGACTGGCTATTGTTCTTGCCTGTAAATATTTATGTTTATCCAGCAAACTATCAGCAATAAGCAATAGCTCATCAACCTGTTTCTCTTTTGCAGACTGAGCACTGGAAATAATGTACGCCAGGCACAGGAGCACAATTAAATATACTTTTATGCTATTCATGTGATAACAGGAATAATAAACAATGCCAAGGCTTTAGAACTTGAGTAATTACAAAAGCCTTGACATTGCTTGATGATTCAACCAAATGGGGAATCTATAAACGAAGTTGGGTTCGTATCAGAGCTGACATTACTTAGCCTACCTCTTCGCTTTTTTCCATTTCTACCCGGAGTGCTCAGAGGATTGACAATGACTTCAGTCCAACCTTCTATTGTTTCCGGATCAAGGTAAATTGTGTCATTTGCCTCAATAGATGCAGGGTCAAGTTCACGGTACCTCGTCATCGTATTGGTATCAATACCGTTTATATTTGAAGTATCATCAACATCCACTATAGCTAATGCCTCTAGCGTTATTTCCTGACGAAACTGACCAGGAATTCCGTCAGCAGGATTAACACTTAATTGTGAAAATATATTGATTTTAAACTCTTTAAGTGGCACCAGGCAATAGGGTTCATATTCTTCAAACTCCCTCCCTGTAACCTCGTGAGGATTGACGAGGTATAGATAAGGGCAATCAAAAGCAATTTGGCCGGTTTCTCCGGTATTTTCATCTGCGGCTTCGTAGAAGACTTTAATGGACTGCCTCAGCGTTACTTGTTCGTCATCAACCATTTCTTTTCGCTCTGTATTGACTTGTACGCAAAATTTAACAGGATCAAAAGTATAGTCGCCAGCTATCGCCTTGCTATTAGGGTCAAGTGAAACACGTTTATAAAACTTGCCCGCCTCGGCGTCTTCGGCCTGAATAATTTCAAATTTAAGAGCAGTTGTTCCGTTGATGTACATAGTTGATTCTGTAGATAGGTCTACAACTTTTTCATTTATTCCATGTATAATGCAAATGAAAACTTCATACTCGCTTTGCCCAACTTCCCCTTTCATAAGAAATACATACGGAATATATTTTTTTTGGTTTTCTCGTGCCATTGTTTTTAAAATTAATATAGTGATTAGATCAATTCAAGCCTTTTGCTGAAGTTTGTGCCATTGTGTACGCATAGGCATTCCTGGCCTTCAACAGAGTCGGTTTCATTCTTAACCCTGAGGCATTTGTAGTTTTCGGTTAAGTGCAGTTTTTTTACTCCCCGCATATAAATGCCAACAAGCTGGTGGCTTTCGGCGGAAAAAACCGGAGAACCTGAGTTACCGCCCAGAAGCGTAAGCTTGCTTTCGTAATAAGCTTTTTCTTTCATTCCAGTTGAAACGTTTCGGGAAGCAAAAGGCATTACTTCTCCGTCAAATGAAATTTTCAGAGGCAATCCCAATCCATGTCCTGTTGCATAAAGGTGGGTACTTTCCTCAACAGGTGTAGCCTGGATGCTTACTAAAGATGGGGGGTTTTTAGGATTAATAAATTGTTCGTAGGCGTGCTTCACCTTTACAAGTGCCCAATCGCTGCTGTTATAAAACAGTTCATAATCGGAAGGAGGTAGTTGGCCATTTTCTTGTACTGGTTTGTAAACCTGGGATTTGTGAACAGCAATATTATATGAAAAATCTCCAGGCTTTTTTATTTGAATCCCATGAATGAATCGCATTTTTTCAATTGCTACACCTGGCCTTACTAAAAGGTGCGCAGCAGTCGCAATCACTTTCACACCACCTTCTTTTTCTTTTACAAAGAATCCTGAACCATCACAAAATGCAGATGGTTGAAAAGCGTAAGAAGCATTTTTACAAATTTCATATTTTTCAGATACCCTTCTAAGGTGCAATGGCTTGGAAACAATAATTACATACTCGCTATCGGGGGATTCAAAGATTGATGATGCGGGAGCCACCATAACCACACTATTCATGTTGTTTTGAATTTGTTGAAAACAGTGATCAACCAGTGGTTTCTTTTCGGTTAAAGAATCATCCTTTTCTACCAATCTCTTTAGTTCGGATAATTCAAGCCGGCCATCTCCCCGAACCTCATGCAGAACACGCATGACCGTTCTTTCGGTTAAAGTTCCATAACTATCCGCAGCTTCCATTATTTTTTTCATCATAGCAGTGTTAGGTTAAATAATATTTACAGCAAAGATATTATTGATTTCTTGTCATGGTCAAATACTACCAGAATTTGTAGCAACTGGGGAAAGATATCAATGGATAGTGTTCAGACACGACAAAATTAAAGACTTCCATAATGAGCATATTTTTGCTAAATCGGGGTACTTTACAGGCCAAAAATGTGTATTGCTTATTTATGTATAAAAGACGGTTAACTTCCAATCGTACCGCGCACGCATGAAAATCAACCAAACTCACTACCGCTCCATCTGGCTTCAGGATGATGCCCTCGTCCAAATCTTCGACCAGTGCCGCTTTCCGCACGAAATTGAACTCATGGACTTGCGCTCGATGGAAGATTGCGCGCGCGCCATTCGCGACATGCACGTGCGCGGGGCTCCGCTCATTGGCGCCACGGCAGCGTGGGGTATGTATTTTGCGGTACGGGAAGCGCCGGAAGGAGTCGGATTTGAAGCGCATCTCCGACAGGCTGCCGAATATCTGAATGCGACGCGCCCAACTGCCGTGGATTTGTTCCGGGCCCTGCAATTGATGCGGGAACAATTGTCTAAAGTGCCGGGTAAGGAAAATAAAATCGAGCAGGCCCAACAAACTGCACAATTCATCGCCGACGAAAGTGCGGAACAATGCCGAATGATCGGCGAACACGGCCTGCCACTGCTCGAAGCCATCAGCGTGGAAAAAGGCGGACAACCCGTTAACATCCTCACCCATTGCAATGCGGGCTGGTTGGCCTGTGTGGATTACGGCACCGCCACCGCGCCAATTTATGCGGCATTCGACAAAGGCATAGCCGTACACGTCTGGGTGGACGAAACCCGGCCGCTGAACCAGGGCGCGCGCCTCACGGCTTTCGAATTGTTGCAACACGGCGTGCCGCACACCGTCATCACCGACAACGCCGGCGGACACCTGATGCAGCACGGCATGGTAGACCTCGTCATCACCGGCACCGACCGTACGACCCGTTGCGGCGATGTGGCCAATAAAATCGGCACTTACCTCAAGGCGCTTGCCGCAAAAGACAACGCGGTGCCTTTTTATGTCGCGCTGCCTTCTTCCACCATAGACTGGAGCATGCGCGACGGCGTTGCAGAAATCCCCATCGAAGAGCGCAATGCAACAGAAGTGCAGTATATTCAGGGCTGGAAAAACGGCAAAATCGAACAGGTGCTCCTGACGCCGCCGGGCAGTCCGGCAGCTAATTACGGCTTTGATGTGACCCCGGCGAGGTTAGTAAGCGGCCTGATTACTGAGCGGGGCGTTTGCGGAGCGAGTGAAGCGGGTTTGACTGGCTTATTTCCAGAATTTATACAATAATTAAATCATGAAAAGCTTGTTCTCCTTGTTCTTTTGCCTGGTTGCGGTATCGTGCTTTGCACAAAAAGCACCCCTCATCAGTTATGCCAAACAGATCAAAGACTTTGACGCCTATGTGGAACAAGCGCGCCAGGACTGGAAAGTGCCGGGGCTTTCGGTCGCTGTGGTCAAAGACAACCGGGTCATTTTTACGAAAGGTTACGGCGTAAAAGAACTGGGAAAACCGGATGCGGTGGACACCGAAACCCTGTTCACCTGCGCTTCTACCACCAAAGCAATGACGGCAGTTTGTATGGGCATCCTTGTGGATGAAGGCAAGGTAAAATGGGACGATCCCGTACTCCAATACCTGCCCGATTTTCAATTGTACGACCCGTATGTGACGCGCGAGCTGCGGATCAGAGACCTGTTCATCCACAACAGCGGCGTCGGAAATTCAGATGTGCTTTGGGCTGGCATGAAAATTTCCTCTGACGAAGTGCTGCATAAAATGCGGTTGGTGAAACCTTCTTACTCCCTGCGTTCCAGCTTCATTTATCAAAATATTTTTTACCTCGCAGCCGGCCAGGTGATTGAAAAAATTAGTGGCCAAACCTGGGCAACATTTGTCCGCCAACGGGTTTTTGAACCGTTGAAAATGACCCGCACCCGGCCTACCCGGGAAGCAGCCGCCACTGACCCCAACCAGACCAGCCCGCACTATTTGGTGAACGGCAAAATTGAGGTCATCGAAAACACCAGCGCCGACCAGATTGGACCTGCTGGTTCCGTATGGTCTACTATTGGAGACATGGGCAAATGGGTCCTTTGCATGCTCGACAGCAGTAAATACGAAGCCGGCCGCTTGCTTAAGTCCGCCACTTTTCAGGAACTTTTCAAACCGCAAACCCTCGTCCCGGCCAACCAGTTTTATCCCACCCAACAACTCACAAAGCCCAACTGGACCACCTACGGACTTGGGTGGTTTCAACACGACTACAAAGGGAAAAAAGTGAACTTCCACACCGGAAGTTTAGCCGGCGCCATCGCCATCCACGGTCAAATGCCGGAAGAAAAAATCGGAATTTATGTTTTTGGAAATTTCGATCACGCGGAGGTGCGCCACGCGCTGATGTACAAGGCATTCGACCTGTTCGCTTTAGGCGGCAACCGCGATTGGAGCGCCGAGTTCCTGAAACTCTACGACGGCCTTCAGGAGCAAGGGGAAAAAGGCGAAAAAGATTTTAAAACAAAACGCGTGGTTAACACCCGGTCTTCCCTGCCCTTAGAAGCCTACATCGGCAAATATACCGACCCGCTTTATGGGGAAGTGCAAGTTTCGATTTTGGATAACCAGCTCGTTTTTAACGTCAACAATTTTGTAAAAGCCACGCTGGAGCACTGGCATTACGATACCTTTTACGGCCCTTATGAAAAGGCTTGGTATGGGAACGCTACTGCAAGATTCACCCTATCGGCAGCCGGAAAGGTTGAAAAATTAGAGTTTGACGGGATGGTTTTTGAAAGATCGTAAAGCAATGACAAATCGTAATAATTTACCACATAGGGTTTTCACATAGTCCACATAGCACGGGGAAGCAGACTATGTGAACTATGTGAAAACAACTATGTGCCCTATGTGGTAAAAAAAAGCTATCGGACTATAAAGAGCAGACAGGAACTACTCCCAATAATCCGGCTTCACCAACGTCGAATTCGGAATCTGCGTACAGTTGCAACACTCTGACGGCAAAGGGAAGGGTGGAAAACCTGCGACCCCGCAATAAGGATTGATGGTGTACGGCAAAAAATCCGAAGCTAGCACTTTCACGTGGGTGGTGTCTTCCGGAGCTGTATAAAAATAGCCCAGTACCAATTCATTTGGGTCGTTGACGTTCGCGACATTCCCCCGGATCGCACCGGGAGGGGCATCAAAAATACTACCGCTTTGGGTCAACAGCAGGGATACTTTGTTCCAGTATTTGAAAGCGTCGGGCGTGAGGGTTTCCATGTACAGGTTGAAATAAACCACTTCGCCGAAGTTTTTATCCGCTTCTTTTACCGCAACAAAGGGCCTGGCTGTTTCGCCGCGGGTGAGTAGGCTGCCGTCGAGTATCGGCAGCAGTTGGTTGCTGAAGGTCTGTTTAACATAGCAAACATTGGTCGGATCGAAAGGCCCGCAATAGACCTCGTTCACCTGCCAGACGTTGTCAATCCGCCACTTGAGGAATGGCCCCTGAACCAGGTCAGCGGGGATTTGCACACTGGAATGCACGTAAACAAACCTCTGGTTGGCTATTGCAAAAAAGCTGCTGTCGGCCTCTATGTTTTGGGGCATGGTTTCAGGTTTCGATTCATAAACTTTTCCATCTGCTTCGATGCGCAGGATATAGGTGCGCCCCGAGACGCCCTGCATAGCGCTGCCATTGAGCCGGTATCTTCCGGGTTGGATTTCTTCATAATTCATTGAATTACCCAACTCATCGCGCAGGGTGACGTTGGCGCCGGTCACAGGCGGAAAATTATCACTCCGGCCCACCGCAGCCGTCCGCGATAAGCGCAGGAACTGATCTTCGCCCGACGTTGTCAGTTTTCCATCCACCACCAACAGTGCTTCTCCTTCCGTAGGATTAAACTCTAAAGCATCCACGCAGGAATGAAGGAAAATGCCGCTTGCCAGCAGGAGCATTGTAACGATTGAATATTTGGAAGTATACATAGCGAATTCATTTATTGTGATTTTAGTGTCTGTTTTTAGCGTTCGATAGCTGCGGTCGTTTCGACTCCGCTCAACGACCGCAGCTATCGGGCGCTAAAAACAGACACTTCAAAAG